>NZ_FXUY01000001.1:3619285-3920892 GCF_900182985.1 Pseudomonas helmanticensis
CAATAATCGAGAGTTCATCTTCTTCGATCAGGTAAGTCATTTTGACGAACCGGTCTTCGTCGCGTTCGATGCGCCGAACCACTTGCAACGCACCGCCCGGCATCTCCTGGATCGCGGTAATCCAGGCTTTGGATTCTGTACGTACCAATTGGAAAACACGCATGATTTTCCCGGTGACAACATCAACACGCCAGATCAATGCATCAGCGGGGCAGTAGTAGTAAATGTGCTGGCCAATCCTGGGGCCCATGCAAATATCCGCGGCATACTTCGGGTCCAGCCCGCGAACCAACAGGAAAGAATCTTCACCTCGGTCAAACCAGGCGCTGGTGCGCACGCCGGTCAGAGCGTCCTGGTAATTGCGAATGACCGTGGGGCCATCCGCCAGACGGCTGGAACGTGCAAGTTCGCGAACTCGCTTAAGGGTCATCGGGCCGTCTTCATCCGGGCCGGCCTCCAGCTCCGTGAGCCACAGGGTTCCGGTTGTCCAGTCCACCTGATACGAATGTCCGTCGAGTTGCACAAGCACTGTGTTCTTGTCAGGCACCTGCACCTGTATCGCGCCCAGTTGCAGGACGTCGCCCTCGATTTTCACGCCACTTTTATTCAACCAGGCTGCGCGTAATGACCAGGTCATCGCGTCACCAGTCGAGACTCGCAAACGCAAAGACTTGACGCCCTCGGCCAAGGTGACCGAACAGTGCCCGCCCAATGCATCGATGTCATAAGAAAGATGGCCGTGTACCTCTTGCGGCAGAGTCGGTACATGCAGAAAACGCTGTTGCTTGCCCAGCACTACGCTGACCGTAGTTGCCACATAATTGGGCACCATTTTTTCAATGATGTATTCGGTGGGCAATTTGTAAAAGGTAAACCAGAATTGCCGCTTGCCGTAACGGTCATGCTCAAGCGCCAGTGCCGTTTCCAGATCTTCGCCCAGGGTTGTCGAAAAGGGCAACCCGCCAAACTCATAGGCCAGGTAGCAATCCGGCAGGCTCGGCAACACCACGCTTTCAACGTTTATGTTGTCACTGATTGCAAACTTTTCCGGCAGATCGAGCGCTTCTCGAATGCTGAATGCATGCTCGCGATCCGGGTCGATTCTGGGTGGATGCAAATCGGAGTAATCGTCGGCAGCGAAGATTTTCTGACTGCCAAAGGTGATGGTTCCGCTGCGCAGATCCAGTTTTGAATAAACCGCATGAGGGTTGGCAAAGAGAGTATCCCCTCGTACCGAGTAACCTCCGGTACGATACGCCTCGTTGACCCGATTCAAATACCTGCCGATCTGCTTGCCACGCTCTGTCCTGGCGCTGAAACCCTCGACCAGTGCACCGATGCCAACAGCCAGCCCGCCCAGAATGACACTGGCGCCACCAAGAAACGCAGCCGCCGTGGCCGCTCCGGCAACACCTGCGCCAAACGCTCCGGCGCCCAGCACCAGACCGGCGGTATCAAACGCCAGCTGTGTAGCGAACACCGCGCGCTGGATATCATTTTCAGCGTTGATCAACAAATAGATGTCGAAACCGATACTCGCCAGTTGCAGTGCATTCCCCACACCTTCGTTCAATACGTTGCCCAGCGCATTGCCCACAATTGCAGAGGTGGTGTTGGCCACACGCACACTGTCGGTGAACGCATGACGAACCAGCTCCAGCAATTGCACCGCGTCAACCACGAGTCCGTGGGCCAGTTGCGCGTAGGAAAGGTAACCGTGAATGCGCACCGCAGACGTCAATGCCGTCGAACCATCGGCGTGTTCCGCTTCCTTGAGCCCAAGCAACAACGCCTGAATGGCAAATCCGGCATTGAGCGTGTGGACCGCACCGACGTCGGTCGGATCGACCACGGGTGAACCTGCGCGCCTACCGGATAACTCTTCGAAGGAATCGCTCAGATAAGATTTGATTCCGGACAGGCGTTTGTCATCGGTCAACACCGTGCGCGTCTGATGCGGGTCTTTGGCGTTGACCAGAGTGATTTCACTACGTCCTTGTGCGGTGGGTTTCAAAGACTCGAATACTGGAACGAAGTCACGGCTCAGTTGATATTTTTCATGCAACTGATCGGTCGCACCTTTGATGATCCGCGCCCACTTGTGGGCGTCCACATTGACGAACGCTTGGCCAAGACGCGCGTTCTCCGACAGCGACCGTAGTCGCAACTGCGCATGATGGTGCCAGGGTTCGACAGGCCTCCCGCCAGCAATGGGGTCGTTGCCCAGCAGGTTTCCAACGCTGACTTTAGATGGCAAATCCGTGTCGGCGATGTTCACGCCGTTGAGATCCACCACATCGAAAGTGGCTCCGGGGCCCTCTGCAACGCCATAGAGTCTGGCGAGCGCCTCATCCTGCAAAAACCCCTGGATACCCTTGTGCAGTTCATCTATACGGGCAAACGCATACAGGCCGAAGTTGGGATCGTAGAAGCGATAGGATGCTTCATCTGCTCCCGCGACTTTGCTCACCAGCATCGAATGATTTTCGGTATTGAGCAGCAAACTGCCGCCGCTGGATTTGGCATCCAGCGCCTGTATCACTGCGTGCAGATTCGCCACCGGCGTTTTTTCGCCGAACTGCGCCATCGGGATGCCGCGCAACTCATCCAGCACATGCAGCAACGCCTGGGTTTCAGCTGACTCCGGGGCAATATTGGCCAGCGCCAGTTTACCGATCAGAGCGCGCTCTGCGGCGACGCCTCGTTCCAATGCTGCCGCCATGGCCAATGCCAATGGATAACAGCGCCGCCCCGGATCGCCCACACCCTGTACCAGCAACCCTTGTGGAAACTGTTTGGCTGAGAGAGCCCCGGACCGGAAAAACTGCTCACGTACCGCATTGCCTCGTGTGAGAATCGACGCCCGTTGTTCTTTTTTAGCCACGGCTTCTACCTGGCTCAGGTGTTCGCGCCATTGCCGTACGCTCATCGGCTTGGCAAAGGCCTGCGCCTTCAGAACCCGAGAGTTGTTTTCCCCCGTGCCGATTCTGGAAGTACTGAACTCTGTCGGTGCCGCGTAACGGTTGAGCAGCGTTTGTTCGATGACGTCATAGCGTGCGAACAGCCCACGATCACGGGTTTTTTCGGCAAAATCAACGGTGGTTTTCCAGGTGTCGGCGAACCCGTTCTGATCCAGTGTCGTAGAGCCAAACAGGCCGCCGAACATCACACGGTGCAACGGACTCAACTGATCCACAGGTAATTTACCTGCCGCGATCCACGCCAACGCTTCGTTCAAATTGCCCAGCGACTCGGCACCTGTCGATGGCGGCAGTTCACTCGTCGGTTGGTGCAGAATCTGCTGACGCGCTTCGAAATCGATAGAGAACGGAGTAGTGAACGCAATATCGCCGGTCAATCGGTCATTCATTGCACGCACGAACGGTTCACCCAGGCTGTCCAGCAATTGCTGCAACACCGACGTCAGCAACACTGGCTTGCCTTCGATGACCGGCCAGCCCTGCTTGAAGGTCAGTTTCTGACCTTTGAGCAGTTCATCCACATTGCCCAGGTAATGGTTTTTGTAAGCGCCATCGGCAATTCTGGTTTTTTCCAGTTCGAACCATTCGGGTTCGGTCCTGGCGTTGTCCTTCCAGCTATGGTGGGTCTCTTCTTCGGTGGCCAGATTGAAACCGTCACGCAGATCGACTCGGTCACTGATTTGTTGACGAGCTTCAGCAAGCGCTTTCTCGTTGACGTAATCACTCAAACCTCGCGAAACGGCCGTCGGGCCACTCATGGTAATAGCCGATTGGGCACCAAATTTGATGCCGTCGGCATCGTACTCAGCGACAGCCTGCAAAAACCCGTTTCGAACAATTAACTCGTCACCCCAGGTTGATAGCGGGCCATATATTTTCTCCATCTCGCTAATGATCAGATCGGAGAATGCTGCGGAATCTGTCAGTGAGATGTTCCCCTGACGAGCCAGCACCTCCACACGATCCAGAAATGCGTAATTACTGCGAATTTTATCGATGATTCCGACAATTGCCGCGGACCCGGCATGACCACTCAACATTGCGTTGGAAAGACCATTGAAAGGGATACTTTTTAAATCAACGCTATTTTTGTTGCCCACGCGCACTCCGTGTTGCGAAACAACGACATCGTTGAACGGTGCAAAAATATCCTTGAGTGTTGGGGCAGTCTTGGCAAACTCTATCAATGCGTTCTTTATTTGATCAGGCACTTTCTGGCGCAAATCCGCATATGGCGCGCTTCGCTTCGGAAGTATCTGCGGGTTAGAGTCGAGCAGAATCTGCGTTATTCCCATCCGGGTTTCGATGTCAAAACCGGAAAGATCCATGCCTGCGATATTTTTATGTAACGACGGCAACAAATCCGCATCCAGATAAGTGCCGCTTTCGAAATGCACCGCCTGCAGTCGGGTGATATCCGACGCCGCCGCCAGATTGCCGCGATAAGACAGCTCCCGTTCGTAAATTTCGAACAATGGTTGATTGGACAATTCGCTACGGATATCCCGAAGCGCAATGCCATTCGCTGCAACAGTTTCAAGCGACTGTAGATTGCGCGCCTTCAGCGTATTGAGCCTGGCCTCATCCTGACCATACGCACTGACCAAAAGATTTATTCTCGCCTGGTCGGCACTGACACCTGTAGCGGTGGCCTTCTCAACATACTCGAACATCTGCTGACGGAGAGCGCGAGCGCGCTCAACGTATAGCTTGCCAAGCCTCGCGGACTTCACCGATGCGTCTTGAGAGGCGAGCATCGCAGCCTGAGCCTTGGCCGATTCAACAATGATCCTGTTGGTTTCGTGCGCGAGTAGCCCATCACTGTCGTACCAGAGATTCAGGCGGTATCCATCCGCATCGGTCATCTGTTTCCAGACATTGATGTAATCCCCCTGAATAGCTCCGATGCCTCCGCCTACCCAGACAAAGTGTAACTTTCGCGCAACCGGTTTGCCTGAAGACAGAAGGTGCACGGTAGTGGCTAACCGGGCGTGGTAATCCGTAAGGTTTCCACTGAGCTTTTTGAGTTGAACATCGGACGTATCAGAAAGATTCGACTCGACGACTTCCTTGAGCAACCTGATTGCTGTCAGTTGTTCTGACCGATTCGCTGCCGCAACCGCGCCATTGTAATAACGCATCAGCTGTTCTCGCGTCATGTCATTGCGCAAACTCTCTGCAATGGACTCCAGATCAGCTCGTTTAAAAGCGGCTGAAAACTCACTGCCAGATATTAACCCATAATCCTTGCTATTCAACTGAGTATCCTTTTCTCACGCGAATATATATATCGAGACGTTCTTTATCATCACGACATCCAGAAACAATTACATATCTAATAAATCGCAATTAATCGCGCTACTTTCAAGTTCCATTCAATTGCAACAATTTAAAAACGAACAGAAACCATCAGCAAGCTTGCACTTGCGCCTCAGGCTGCAACTACAGGCAGTAACTGCTCGAGGGTCGTCCCGGCTTGGGCATTTGGCCCACCCCGCAACCACTGCACCAGTCTGGAAACCGGATAGGAATTTTGCCCTTCGAACCCGAGGAAGACGTTGCCACGCAACGCCGGATCGACCGAACACACATCGCGAAGGATGAGGCTGTGCTGGCGATCCGGATCAACAATGAGCAAATGCTCGCCGACCTCCGACAGTTGCAGTTTCCCCGGCGCATCCACTTCCCAGATCAACTTGCCGGGAATCGCCGGCCTCTCACCGGGTCCTGGTCGACAATCGACAATTACAGAGTCCAGTCGCAACCAGCTGGCTTTTGACAGGTGATAGCTCACACCCCCCTGTCCCATGCGCAAAACCAGACGCCTTACGTCATCGGCGATCAGCGGCAGCAGGTCGTTGACCTTGTTCTGCCCCTCAACCACGAGTACTTCGGCGTTGCGCTGCACATAGTCAAAAGGACCGATGCTGTCGCGACCGGGATAGACAGACACGCGATGTGCCTGGGGTTCATGCAACAGCACGTTGCCACGGCAGGTGCCAAGCAGTTCGCAGTCGCCGGGCAGGTCATGACTGGCCACTCGAATCATCCGTGCGTTGGCCGCGTCATACCATTGCAGAACGTCAGCCCCTGATTTCACAGCGATGAACTCACCATGCTCGGCGGTCTCCAGCAACGCTTGCAGCGACTCGAGCAAATGCTCGGCGTGTGCCCTTGCCCAGCGCTGGTCGACGCCAATGACCCGCTCCGTCTCCTGGTAGCGCAATTGGAGTGACACACCTTCCACCGACATGCCGCGCAAGCCGGAGCCTTCATTGGTCACACCACTGAACCGCCAGTCGTCCCACTCGGCCTGCGGTGCCGGCAACCAGTCGCCCGCCAATAATTGTTGACCTTTGCCAAATGCTTGCTCGAGTTGTCGACTATCGAAGAACGTCTGGTTCCAGATTTCACCGCTGGTAACGTCCAGCAGCCACGCTGCCTTGTTGTCCGGCGTAACGCCGAGCAAACGCACTTCTTTGTCGTGGCCCAGTTCGCACAGCAACAAGCGATTGTCCAGGTACCAGGCGCACAGGTTGCGCTCACCGCTTGTGTTGCGCACGCCGAGAATGGCGAAACTGTTGACCGGATACTTCTGCGCCAGCTCCTCCAGCGCCGACCACCACTGTGCCCGTCCTTTGAGCCAGCGCTCACTAAGCCCACCCAGCTGCACTTCACCTTCTGCGGTCAGATTGAAGAACAGCCCTTCGTCGGTCAGCGCCAGATAGCCGCCCTCGACCGCCACCACGTCTTTGAGTCCGGCCGGCTCCACCCACTGATGACTCCATTGCAACGGCCAGCGCTGATCATCGTCGGAGAAACTTCGCTGTACCCGGCAAAGCTTCTGCGCCGCCCTGTCGTAAATGAAATACAGATTCTGTTGATCATTTGCCGGTAACAACAGCAGATCGGCAAATTTGCTGATCGAGTCTTTCCAGCCACGGACCTGCCCGGCCGCAATAAGCGGATGAATACACAGGCGATCACGGCTGCGGATCCAGACCAGATCGCGTTTGTCCGGGTCGAACGCCCAGCAGACTGAAACGTAAGCAGCCGGTTGCCAGTCTAGCGTGGCGACCCCGTCGCGCTCGGGCACCGTCGACAACGGCACATAGTTACCGAGCACCTGCGACCAGTGCGTCAGCGCCTGCTGGGCGAAGACCCTTTCACCCAAATCGCGGTCCATGTCACGGGTGACCGAAGTGAGCTGCAGTTGACCGTCATGCAGCAGGTAGTTGAATTGCGTGGTGCTCTGATCAGGGCCCGTCCACTGTTGCTCGATATGAATCACACCCTGGTCGTCGACGTCGATTCGGCGGATGCTGCACTCCCCCTGCATCACCAGCATTCGATAACAGAACTGCAGCAGGCCGCTGACGGCATCGACCTGCCAGATCACATAGTTCTGAAGCTCGTAAAAGAACGCCGAACCGTCGACGACAGCCGCCAGTAATGCTTCATCGGCCTGCAACACTTGCTCATTGCGGATATACAAAAACCGTTCCCCGGCCGCGTCGTACCAAGCGGTGGTGTGACGCGGCTGGTGTGCAGACTCGAACGGGATCAGGTATTTGTGCAGCGGTGTGTAAGGCAGGACCAGCCGATGTTCGCGTACCAGTGACTGATAGTGTTTGAGCAGGCTCTGTTCGTCCTCACCAACTGGTGCGGTCTGTTCGAGAATCAGCAACTGGCCACGAGCGCGATCAACCCTGAACAGCTGCCGGTCGGCCAGGCGGATCAGCACTTCATGCCGCCCCTTGCCGGACAACGTTACCTTGACGCCGCCAATAATGATTTCCCTGCCGACCAATACCTGGACATCACGCTCGGTGGCCCAGGTCGCCACCAGCTTCCAGCTACACAACTGCTGGCTGGGCGACTCGAGCTCAACATTGATTCCGCGATTGAGGATCAGTGAGCAGGATGCCCCCCCTCCTTTAATCCGGTAAGACAGGAACGCATGCCATTCTGCAGGCGCCAACGGCACTGCCAGTGCACGCTCGTTTGCGTCCAGAAGAATCTCGATCACAGTTGGGCGATACGCCGGCGTCAGGCGATTAACGATGTAGTGAGTGGGAAACGAGTAGAAAGAAAACAGAAACTGCCACTGCCCCTCCCGATCCTTTTTTTCCAGACGCCGCGCTGTGTCGAAACCAGTGTCGTGGCGCAAGGTAGAGAAAGGCAACGCCTTGTATAGATAGCCGTAACACGTTTGCGGTGTGCATGGCAGCACCACGAGTTGCCCCACAGGTAGCGCCAGCTTGATGGTGCGAGGTAATCCCAGTTCGCGTTGCAGATTGAGCGCTTTCTGGTAGTCCGGATCAAAATCCGGCACGCCGAAATGATCACGCAGCCGATACAGTTTCGGGCTGTCCAGCGTCAGGGTTGCGCGATTGAAATCCAGGGTTTGCACGATCATCGCAGGATTTGCAGTCCAGCCACCCAAAGCATCATCGTAGCGATAACCCACACCCCGATAGGCAGTCTCCAGATTGTCGAAAAACAGTCCCACCGCCTGAGCCTGTTGCGCGATGCTGGCGAAACCCTGCGCCAGTGCAGCGACACCGACGGCCAGCCCGCCGAGGAGCACGCCGGCGCCGCCGAGCACTGCTGCTGCGGTCGCGGCGCCTGCCGTTGCGGCACCGAGACCACCGGCAGTCAATGCCAGACTGGCAGAATCAAAGGCCAGTTGCGTGCCGAACTGTGCCCGCTCGATCTCGTTGTCCGCCATCGCCAACTGGTAAACGTCGAAACCGACATTCGCCAGCCCAAGCACCGCCCCGACACCTTCGTTGAGAACATGCCCCAGCGCCTCGGCCACCACCGGCGCACACGTACGGGCGATGACCTTCTCTTCATTGAGCGCTGTTTTCACCAGGTTGATCAGGCCGGCTACATCCGTGACATTGCCGTGCGCCAACTGTGCGTAATTGACGTAGACATGCAGCCGCACGGCAGTGGTCAAAGTACGGTCGTCTCCTTCTCGCCCGCGCAAGGCGTTCATCAATGCCTGGATCGTGAACCCGGTATTGAGGGTGTGAACGGCGCCAGCCTCAGCCAATCCCGGCGCAGGTCTGGTACCCAGAGTCGAAAACTGCTCCGACAGGTAATTCCTGATTCTCAACAGACGATGATCCGTGCTGCTTACATGGACCACATGATCGCTATTCAACGGATCGACCAGACTGATCAGGTATTCCCCACTGGGGGTTATGTTCAGCGTTTCGAACAACGGCACCAGCGGTGTCACCGAGGTGTGCAACGCCTGCAACGCGTCGATCGCGTGGGCAATCTGTTGACCCCACCAATGACTGTCGAGATCGCTCAGGCTGCGTCCCAGATGAGCATTGCTGACCAGCGATTGACCGCGCGCACTGTTCAGACGCTGGCGTATCGGGCGTCCCGAGTGCTCCGGCAGCACATTGTCGGACTCCAGCAGTTGCCGCACACGAAGTCCGCCGGACAGCTCCTGGGCCGATATCTTTTGCCCTTGCAGCTCGATCAGATCAAACGTCGGGCGCGCTTCATCGCCATAAGCCGCATAGTATTTCGCCATGCCCTGCGTCTGGAAAAAGTCGGTCAGTGCACGCCAGAACAGGGTTGGGTGATTGAACTCGAACACGCCGAAATTGGGATCGTAGAAATGATAAGTGGCCTGATCGCCGTCGAAGGTTTTCGCCACCAGCATGGCGTGGTTGTCGGAGTTGAGCATCAGTGTCCGAGTGCTCTCGTACGCTTCAAGCGTGGCGCCGAGCTGCTGTAGATCAACGCGCCCCAAGGGGCTGCCAACTTCGTGCAACGGCACACCGCGCAACTCCTCAAGCGCTTGCAGAAACACCGCTGAATCACTTTGTTGCGGCTCGGCGGTCGCCAGGAAGAAGCGCTCGCGCAATCGTCGCGACGCCGCTACACCGTGCTCCAGAGCCGCACTCATGATCAGCGCCAGCGGATAACAGCGAGCACCGGGATCGCCCGGCCCAGCAAGCAACAGATCCTGAGGCACAAGCTTGACTTCACTGGCCTCGATCTGACCCAGCACCTGACCGAGCTGCAGGATCACCTGATCACGATGCTCTCGCGTGGCCACCTCTTGGATACGGGCGACATGCCGCCCCCACTGAAACAGCGTGTGCGCCTGCGCCAGCGCCGTTCGTTTCAACGTCAGAGCGCTGTCCGACGATACCGTCGGTTGATCGGCATAATGGGCGAGACCGGCCATGAACGCCGGTGAACGCTGCTGATAAAGATGACGTTCAATCGCCGCATAAC
This sequence comes from Pseudomonas helmanticensis, assembly GCF_900182985.1. NCBI lineage: Bacteria > Pseudomonadati > Pseudomonadota > Gammaproteobacteria > Pseudomonadales > Pseudomonadaceae > Pseudomonas > Pseudomonas helmanticensis. Next base: position 3,629,536 of record NZ_FXUY01000001.1, read on the forward strand.
GTGCCCAAGCTCCTACCTCAGCAACGCTGTTGGCCAGGTTATCGAGTTCGGCAGCCACCAGGCTCAGGCTAGGGTTATCCAGTGAACGCACGCCCAGCAGTTGGCCCAGCAGCGCCCGTTGCAAGGCACTGACCTGAAAAAACTGCAGTGTCCCCTCGGCAATCGCGCTCAGCACTTCATCCAGCGTCAGCCCCTGAGTCTGCGCATCGCCGAGCGACGCAGGTGCTCGCAGGTCAATGGGCTGAGCCTTTATAGCCTCGCGATCATCGAAACCGAGACCGAGGCCTGACGGAAAAACCAGCGGGCCGTTATGGCCTCGCCGCATCGCAGCCACAAAAGGCTCACCGAGCCTGTCCATCATTCGTTGCAGGACATCCACCAACAACACCGGCCGGCCCTCGACGACCGGCCAGCCTTCCTCGAACAACACGGTCTGCTGTGTGAGCAGCGCTGTGATATCGCCGTTATAACGCGCGCTGAATTGCCCTTCCCGCCAGCGCTGCTGCTCGTCGATGACCCATTGCTCAACATCGCTGGCATTGTCTTTCCAGGAGTGATCCTGCTCCTCCTCGGTCTTGTCGTTGACCACCCAGAGCGATTCGATGGCCGCCTCCAGGCGCAGCCTTTCTTCTTCTCGCGGGACGAAGTTGTGCCGGTGGTAATCGGCCATGCCATCGCGCATCGCTGCCGGACCGGTCAAATAGATTGTCCATTCGCTCTGCGCACGTATACCGTCGCTGTAGTAGCCCGCAGCTGCCAAAGCCAGATAGCTGGCCGCCACATCTTCGCTCATCGACAGGTCGGCGAAAGAACCGTAGGCCTGCTCGAGGACCTCACGCGACAGCACTGACATGTTGTCGAAATCGCTCAAGGCAACGCCGCGTGTCTCTGCCAATCGGGCCGTCTGGTCGATGAGCTGGTAATTGAAGCGAAACCGCTCGAGCACGCTTTTGAGCATCGGCGATTGCGCATGAGCCGCCAGAAAGGAGTTGCTCAACGTGCTCTGCACGGAAACGGCGCGCAATGCCTGTGGCCGTACGAGCAGTTCGGCCGAAGCCTGGAACACCTCGTTGAGCGCCGGTTGTTGCCGGGCAAAGGCTTCCAGCGCGGCGCGGTGCTCCTCGGGAATTTGCCCTAGATAGTCGGTGTATCCGTCGCGCCGTGCCTGGCGTCCCGGCATCCAGTGCGGGTTGTGGTCGAGCATCAGTTGCAGGACGCCAAGGCGCGCATCACCGCCGAACGTGCTGATGTCGACGCCACCCAGGGTCCTGACCAGCGGAGGCAGGTTATCGACATCGGCATATCCGCCCCCCTCGTTGTACAAAGCTTCGGCACGGACCACATCGGAGGCGGCAGCCAGATTACCGCGAAGCCGGGTCTCGCGATCATAGATGTCCTGCAATAGCAGCGGCGTGTCGAGGTCATGCAGATCGCGCAACTGCAGATCGTTTCCCGCCAGCTCCAGCAGGCTGCGGCGGTTTTGCTCGATCAGCGCCTCCAGATGTGCGGCGTCCTGGCCGTAGGCGCGAGTCAAAAGGTCGACCCGCGCTTCATCGGCAGACATCCCCTGTTCCCGCGCCGCGTTGATGTGCATAAACATCTGCTGCTTCAGAGTAATCGCCCGTTCCTCGTACAGCGTGCCCAGTTCGGCTTCGGAAACCTTTGCGCTGCCGCCGTGCTGCATCGCATCAGCCTTGGCCGCCTCGACGATCAGCGTATTGGTTTGCCAGGCCAGCAAAGCATCACTGTCGTACCAGAGATAGAGGTGATAGCCCTGTCCGTTCATCACCTGTTTCCACACGTTGAGATAGTCATGCTGGATCGCGCCAAGACCGCCACCCAGCCAGACAAAGTGCATATTCTTCGCAACCGCCGTTGCGGCACTTTTCTCATAGGCAAGGGTGTTTTTCAGGCGGCTTTCGAAGGCCTGAATATCGTCGTGGATACGTGTCAAAGTGTCCTTCGGTTGTGCCTCCGCCGGTTGTGCCCCCTCCTGGATGGATCGACGTACGCGAGGCAGTCCGATCAACAAACCCAGGGACTGCTTGAGCAATGCCAGCGGCTCGATCAGACGCGGGGAATCGAGCAAGGCGACACAGGCAAAGTAATAACGCCACACAGACTGATAAGAGTCACTGTCTTTGTGCGACAGCATTGCCTGTTCCAGATCCGCCTGCTTGAACAAGTTGATAAAGTTGACATAGCCACTAGCATCTTGCGGTCGTTGATCCTGCATGAAATTTCCTTCTTTACCCTGACCGATTTCATGAGTGCCCGCTGGCACCTGCATATCGGTCAAACTAACGACTGGAAAACAAACACTCAAACTTCAAGACTTTCAATACATGTCAAGACCGGCAACTTTAAAACAACTATTTACACTTGCAAAAGTAACCAGGCATTGCCCAAAACATAGATATAACCCAACAAAATCAACCAAGGCACAAAACCAACTAGCCTGACTCTTTGTTTCTATCTATCTGGATTCAAGATAAGTCGGACAAAATATAAGTAACAGGAAAGCTCCCACAACCAGGAGGAGCAAATCGTACAGGGACTGTCGATAAATACGACACGGGCAAACCGGCAGCAATGCTCACGGGACGCGGGCGTGGCGAGGGAGCCGACTCCCTCGCCAACTGCTCAGGACTGTGGTTTTTCGCCGTACCAGCGCGGCGTGTACACCCACTCGCCACCTTCAGCCTTGGGGAAAGTACAAGTGGTCGAGGAGCCGATCAGCACCATGGTGCGCATGTCGACCTGATCCGGAGTCAATTGCCCCAGCGTCGTCACCCGCAGGGTTTGCCCCGGCCGGCCGATGTCGCGCCCCAGCACCACCGGTGTTGCGGCGACACGATGTTGCGCGACAATTTCCAGCGCACGTCCCAATTGCCATGGACGCGCTCGCGAAATCGGATTGTAGAAGGCCAGCGCCAGATCGGCCTCGGCGGCGAGGTCCAGGCGCTTTTCGATGATTGACCACGGTTTGAGGTTGTCCGACAGCGACATCACACAGAAGTCATGCCCCAGCGGTGCACCCGCCTGAGCCGCCGTCGCGAGCGAGGCCGAGACACCCGGGAGGATTTCCAGCTCGACGCTGTGCCACGCCGGGTCGTCCGACTCGTGCAGAGCCTCAAGCACTGCCGCGGCCATGGCGAACACGCCGGGATCACCCGAAGACACCACGATCACTGAACGGCCCTCGGCCGCCAGCCGGAAGGCATGTCGCGCGCGCTGCATCTCTTCGCGGTTGTCGGTGCAGTGTTGCACCTGATCGTCGCGGAACGGGCCAGCCATACGCACATAGGTTTCGTAGCCGAGCACATCGGTGGCTCGCGCCAGTTCGGCTTTTACCGCTGGCACCATCAATTCGGCAGCGCCCGGGCCGAGGCCGATGACGGCCAGACGACCGCGCGGGTGGCCGATGCTCGAAACATCCAAGGGTTGTTCGCCAATCACCATCGCCAGGTGGTTGGCGGTGACGACCTTGGCCTGAGGCAGCGCAGTCTGCGCCAGCGCAACAACGTCAGCTGGCGCCGCGACAAAGCGCAGCGGCACACCGAGTTCAAGCGCCGCTTCACGCAAATGCGCCGAAGCCATTTCGCTGTCGGCCGCCACCAGGCACGCCAGCGATTGCACGGCGACTTTGGCCTGTTGCAAAGCGGCACGAACGGCGTTCGGCAGATCCGCCACGTCGGCAACTACTGCTACCGCCACACTCTGCGGGTAGATCAACAACTCATTGGCACTCGCGGCACGCTCGGCACTGCCGACATGGATCGAGCGCTGCGCCTGCGGATCTTCCGCCAACTGCGCCTGATCCAGCCACGGCGCCGCGCCTTCAATGCGCACGCTGTGCCCGGCCAGCAGATCCGAGACAAAACGCTTGCCCAGTTCCAGATCGCCCAGCGCATAACCTTCGGGAGGATTGAGCAGGCAGGTGCCGAAGCGCAGTTCACCACTGGTGGTAATCGCCGCCGCCACTTGCAGCCCGGCAGCGATCTGGCGGGCCATGACGTTCACCCCGCCGAGGCCGCCGAGCAGCGGCACCACGGCGCTGCCGTCTTCAGCAACGGCAAGTACCGCAGGTTCGGCGCCTTTCTCCAGCAGCAGCGGCGCCAGGGTTCGAATGATAATGCCGGCAGCGCACAGGGCGATGATTGGCGTTTCCTGCCGATACAACTCACGCAGGGTCGCGCCGAATTCCTGATACGTGCAATCGGCGCCCTCAACACGGCCAGCGAGACCATGGATCTGTGCTGCCGGATACAGCAGTTGAATATTGCGCGCAGTGGCCAGCGCGCCCTGTCCGAGAATGACAATGGCCGGTGTCGATTGAGTCATCAGCCTTGCCACCGTTCGCCCGGGACGATAATTAGCGAGAAGTACGGCGAAGACATCGGCTCGACCTGATCCAGCGGCACAATCTTCTGATTGGCCATCGTCGCGCGCTCGACATACAGCGCGCGCTCAGCGAGGCCAAGTTCTTCCAGCACTGCACGGACCTTGGGAAAGTTGCGCCCCAGTTTCATGATCACCGCCGCGTCGGCATCGGCCAGACGCCGCTTCAGATCGTCATGCGGCAACACGCCGGAGAGCACCGACAGGCTCTGATTGCGATACACCAGCGGCGCACCGAGCACCGACGCGCCACCGAGCATCGAACATACACCCGGCACCACTTGCGCTTCGTAACGTGTGGCGAGGCGGTCGTGCAAATACATGTAGGAACCGTAGAAGAACGGATCGCCTTCACAGATCACCGCGACATCGCGCCCTGCGTCCAGATGTGCCGCGACCTCTTCGGCGGCGGCGTCGTAGAAATCACTGATCACCTGTTCATAGGACAACGGTGCCGGCAGCACTTCAGTGGTCACCGGGTACACCAGCGGCAGCAGATTCTGCGCGTCCTGCAAGTGCGCCTCGATGATGCCGAAGGCATTACCCTTTTTGCCTTTGGCGACGAAGTACGCGACCACCGGCGATTCACGCAGCAGGCGCAGGGCCTTTACGGTAATCAGCTCGGGATCACCGGGGCCGACGCCAAGGCCGATCAAACGTCCTTTTGCCTGCATCATTCGATCTCCGTGGCGAGGGCATTCACTGCTGCAGCGGCCATGGCACTGCCGCCAAGACGGCCTTGCATGATCACAAACGGCACGCCACGGCTATCTGCCGCCAGCGCCGCTTTCGATTCGGCGGCACCGACAAAACCCACTGGGAAACCGAGGATCAGCGCAGGCTTCGGGGCGCCGGCGTCGAGCATTTCAAGCAGATAAAACAGTGCGGTCGGCGCGTTGCCGATCACCACAACGCTGCCTTCCAGGTGCGGACGCCATAGCTCCAGCGCCGCCGCCGACCGGGTGTTGCCCAACTCTCGTGCCAGTTCCGGCACGCTATCGTCGCGCAGGGTGCAGATCACCTCGTTGTTCGCCGGCAGGCGCGCACGGGTCACGCCCTCGGAGACCATCCGCGCATCACAGAGGATCGGCGCACCGGCCGCCAGCGCATCGCGCCCGGCCTTGCCCGCGCCTGCGGAAAATTGCAGACCGTCGACCGCCTCGACCATGCCGCAGGCGTGGATCACCCGCACTGCGAGTTTTTCCAGATCGGCCGGAATGCGCGCCAGATTGGCCTCGCTGCGAATGATCGCGAAGGAGTTGCGATAGATCTCCTGACCGTCGCGAATGTAATCAAGCATCAAGGGGGCTCCGTGAGCGGGCGTCGAGCAGGGTCGCGGCCGCTTCAATAGTAAGGTTGCGTGCGTGCAGCGCGCCGAAACCCGGCAGTGCTGCATCGCGAAAATAGAGGTCGTAGTGGCCCGGGCTGACCGCCAGCAACGTCACCGGTGTGCGATGGGCAGCGGCGCAAGAGCGCGGGCATGCGGACAGGTGCACGCCCTGCGCTTGTGGCAACAGTGTCGCCAACAGCCGGGCGTCGTGTTTGGTATCGGCAAGGCCTTTGCCGCAGCCGCTGGATCCGGTGCAGGCGATCAGCCGCGATAGCGCCTCGTCCGGATCGGTGCGCAACTGCAATTGTCCCAGTTTCTGCAGCACTTGCGCGGCGTCGGTGTGCTTCACGTTCGGTAGCAACACACTTTGCCAAGGTGTGAAGCGCAGGCTGCCATCGCCGAACTCACGGGCCAGTCGGGCCACCCCGTGAAGCATCGCCGGATCAAGACGGCCGAGCGCTGGCACCGCGCCGATGTACACCCGATCCACCGTGCCTTGCGGGTGAACACCGATGTGCAGCGCATCGATTGCGGGCGTTCGTTGCCAATCGCACAAAGCGGTTATCGGCAGGCGTTTGTGCAAATGTTCGAGGAACGTTGGCGTCGACATTTCATCGAGCAACTGGCGCATGCGCGCCTGCTCCGGCCGTGCCAGTTCAAGGAACAATTCCAGCACCGCGACGACCAGAGCATGGCCGTTTTCCAAGGGCACGGCGCCAGTTGCACGGTCGGTCGGGCATCCGGCCAGACCAAACGCCAACAATACTTCACCGTCACGTTCGAACGCCGACAGCCACAAGTCATGCGGATGCTCAAGCATCGCCAATGCCTCACCGCCATCGAGTTGCACGGCGAACTTGGCGCTCAACTGGTGAAACCGCGGGTGAGATTGCAGGGTCGCAAGAATCTGTTCGGCCAGTGACCGGGTATCGAATTGCTGCTGCCGATCGATCCCGGCACTGGGGCTGAGCATCAGATTGCGTACATCGTCGCCCTGCGCGGTTTGCGGCCCGAGGCCGGCGGCCAGCAGGCTGTCGATCAATGCCTCAGACTGCTCGCCGATACCGCGGATCTGCAGATTGGCGCGGTTGGTCGCCTCGATCAAGCCCCCGGCGAAACGCTCGGAGGCATCGGCTACCGCGTCAGCCTGATCGGCAGTGATCGACCCACCATTGAGCTTGATCCGGCAGATACCGCCGTCCAGCGCCTGGACAATACGCCGCAACCCCGGACAAGCCGAGGGGCGTAGAGCGGTGGACATCGGGCGTTCGTTCAAGGGATGGCCGTCTGGCTGGCAGCGCCGTGGTGGGCGAAAGGTCGCCATTATGCCTGCTTTGCCCAAGTGCATGAAAATGCCTGCCGGTCGGAAACTGCGTGGGGGTGCACGGCGCAGGATAAAAAGCGCTTTACCCCGTGCAAGTCAGATCGGGACAGCGGCGAAATTGAATTTGAGCCCCTCCAGCGCCTTGCCCACGCTCAGGCGGCGAGCGTCCATGACCCGGCGGCTGATCACCACCTTTCGCGCCACAACATCCAGCTGAGTCATGGATTGCGACACGTCCCAGAAAAAGTAACTGGTGTTGAGACTCGACTTGATGAAGCGGATATTGCTGATCACCAGTTCCAGATCGCCGTTGGCGTTATAGCTGAGCGGTATGACCTTGAAATCGAAAGGCTTGCCACTGGTGCCCTTGATCTTTTTCAGCAACCCCACGTCACGTTCCAGTTTCGCCAACCCTTGGTCAACCCCAGTCACCTGCTCTCGACTGAGCAGCGGCGATGCAAGTTGAAACCAGACCTGTCGCACGCTGCCATTGAACTGCGTCTGAACATGCTCGATCGGCTGATGATCGCGGTTCCAGCCATGCGACCAAAGCACATCAGTAAAATAATCGGTCCAGCGTCCTGGCTGGATCACACTGTTGTAAGTGGTATCCGCCTGACGTTTTGCCAAATAAGCACAATTCAACGCGAACTGATAATCCTCGTAACTCTGCCCCTGACTTCCAGTCAGCAATATATCGCCGACCAGTGTCGCATTATGTTTTATATCATCCATGTTTATTTTTTCATCCTGGTAAGCGACGCCCGTATGGCGTGCAAAGTATTAATCCATTTAATAATCATCTATCGATTTACCAAGTTTGCTTGGTTGTAACGGGCAACTTGATCAAATATAAAAATAACAAAAACGCGTGTTCTGCCAATCATTTTTCTACCACATGGCATGTCAACCGTTGGCAACACCTGCGACAAGGCAGCAGCACCAGACAACAGAAGCCGCGCTATCATGCGCCGCTTGAACGGGCGCACGAGATTGAGGAACGGCATGACACCCTGGCTGACGGTTGTGGGAATCGGTGAAGACGGCTTCAAGGGCCTGGGTAAAAATGCCCGGCGCGCCCTGATCAATGCTTCGCGGATCATCGGTGGCCAACGTCAACTGGACCTGCTGCCGGTGTGCATTCGTGGTGAACGCGAATTGTGGCCGAGCCCGTTTTCCCTTGCCCCGGTACTGGGGAGGCGCGGCGAAGCTGTCTGTGTGCTCGCCAGCGGCGATCCGATGTTTTACGGCGTCGGTGCGAACCTTGCGCGACAAGTGCCGAGCGCGCAGATGCTGATTCTGCCAACGCCATCTTCCTGCTCGCTGGCTGCAGCCCGCCTCGGCTGGCCGTTGCAAGAAGTCGTGACTCTGTCGCTGGTAGCCCGACCGCTGTCGGCGCTCAATGCGCAACTGTTCAGCGGTGTGCGCCTGTTGCTGCTGAGCAATGACGGGCAGAGTCCTGCGGCGGTCGCGGCGTTGTTGCGCGAGCGCGGTTTTGGCGGCAGTCGCATCAGCGTTCTGGAGCACTTGGGCGGCGCAGCCGAACGGCGTATCGACAGCACCGCAAATCACTGGAACGACCCGCCAATTGCCGATCTGAATGTGATCGCCATCGAATGCCTGGCCGATGTGCAGGCGCCGCGCCTGTCGCGACTTGCCGGATTGCCCGACTCGGCATTCAAGCACGACGGCCAGTTGACCAAACGCGATGTGCGCGCGATCACCCTCGCCCGCCTCGCGCCGACACCCGGTGAACTGCTGTGGGATGTGGGCGGCGGTTGCGGCTCGATCGGCATCGAATGGATGCGTGCGCATCCCAGTTGCCGAGCGCTGGCAATCGAAGCCGATGACGGCCGCCAGCAGTTGATCGAATACAACCGCGACGCGCTGGGCGTACCCGGCCTGCAACTGGTTCGCGGTCGTGCGCCACAGGCCCTCGCCGGGCTGGAGCGCCCGGACGCGATCTTCATCGGCGGCGGCGTGACTCGCGAAGGTGTGTTTGAAACCTGTTGGGAACAGCTCAAGCCCGGGGGCCGACTGATCGCCAACGCCGTGACCCTGCAAAGCGAACTCGCCCTGATGCATTGGCGCGAACGCCATGGCGGCGAACTGACGCGTATTCATATCGCTCAGGCCCAGCCGCTGGGCGAGTTCGACACCTGGCGCCAGGCGCTGCCGATCACCTTGCTCGATCTGGTCAAACCTCTCGATGCGTGATGAAACCGCCGAACAACCCGCGCCCCTGCGCAGCGGCCTGACCACCGGCAGTTGCGCCACCGCCACCAGCCTTGCGGCAGCGCGCCTGTTGCTCGGCGGACAGTCGGCCGATGCCGTGCAGATCGTCCTGCCCAAAGGCAAGCAGGTGCAGATGCGTCTGGAATTCTGCCGCCTGACCGACGACGGTGCCGAAGCCGGAACCATCAAGGATGCCGGCGACGACCCCGATGTGACCCACGGCGCCCTGCTCTATTCGCGGGTGCGGCTGGTGAGCGAACCGGGAATTCGGTTCAATGCCGGTGCCGGCGTTGGCACCGTGACCCGGCCCGGGCTGGTATTGGGTGTGGGTGAACCGGCGATCAACCCGGTGCCGCGCAAGATGATCTGCGATCACCTGAACCTGCTCGCCGAGGAAACCGGCTATGGCGGCGGCTTCGACGTCACGATCAACGTCGAGGGCGGCGAAGTGCTGGCACTGAAAACCATGAACCCGCGGCTGGGCATTCTTGGTGGCCTGTCGATCCTCGGCACCAGCGGCATCGTCCGGCCGTTCTCTTGCGCGGCGTACATTGCCTCGATCCATCAGGGCATCGATGTGGCGAAAACCAACGGTTACCTGCACATCGCCGCCTGCACCGGCAACGCCAGCGAAGACACCATGCGCCGGGTCTACGACCTGCCGGAAATCGCCCTGATCGAGATGGGCGACTTCGTCGGCGCGGTGCTCAAGCACTTGCGCAAAGTGCCTGTGGATAAACTCAGTCTGTGCGGCGGCTTCGGCAAGATCAGCAAACTGGCGGCCGGGCACATGGATCTGCATTCACGGCACTCGAGTATCGACTTGCCGCAATTGGCCGAATGGGCGGCGGCAATTGGCGCGGATGAGGCGTTGCAGCAAGGCATTCGTGAGGCCAATACCAGTCAGCAGGCATTGGCGATGGCCAGTGCGGCGGGAATCGCGCTCGGCGATGAAGTCTGCCGCCATGCCCTGAATTTCGCCCGCAGCGTGGTGCCCGCGCAGGTGCAGGTCGAGGTGTTTGCGATTGATCGTCAGGGCGGCATTGTCGGGCAGGCCGGAGGTTTTGCATGAAGCGCATTTTGCTGCTGGGCGGCGTGACTGAAGCACTGGCGATCGCCCGTACGCTGGGGCCACAACATGTCTACAGCCTCGCCGGCGTTGGCCGGGTGCCGACAGATCTGACCTGTCAGGTGCGTGTCGGCGGCTACGGTGGCGCCGGCGGTCTGGCGCAGTTTATTCGCGACGAACGCATTGATCTGCTGCTTGATGCCACGCACCCCTACGCGGCGCAAATCAGCCACAACGCCGCCAACGCGGCGCAACTGACCGGCATCCCTTGCTGGACCTTGCGCCGTCCGGCGTGGCAGCCGCAACCGGGTGATGACTGGCGCGAGGTCAGCGACTGGGCCGAACTCATCACCGCGTTGAAACCGTTCCGGCGCCCGCTGTTCACCTTGGGCCGCGAACCGTTGCAGCACCTCGACGAAATCCCCGCCGAGCAGTTCTGGACCCTGCGCGCGCTCGACGTTTATCCCGGCAACGAACGCTGCGAAGTCATCGGCGCACGCGGGCCGTTTGTGCTTGAGGATGAGCGCGTGTTGTTCGAACGGCGGCAGATCGATGTGCTGATCAGCAAGAACAGCGGCAGCACCGCGACCGAGCCGAAGCTGGAAGTGGCCCGCGAGCGTGGGGTGCCGGTGCTTGTGTTGAAGCGCCCGGGGTTGCCGGGGGTTGATCGGGAGTTTCTGTCGCGTCAAGAAACAGTTGCTGCGTTGGCGGAGTTCATCTCATAAGGCAAGATCCACAGCTTGCATGATAAGTAACCTATTTGTTACCTTCAGGGCTGACCGTGATCACACTCGAAGAATATCTACAAGAAGACGAATCAAGCCCATTTGGTCGGTGGATCTCCACTTTGAGCGTGCAGGCGGCACTGAAGGTCTCAAATGCCATGGTCAGGTTGGAATTGGGCAATACTTCCAATATCAAATGGTTCGATGGCTTAGGTGAATACAAAATCAATTGGGGTCCAGGGTACCGGATCTACCTCATACAAGAAGGAAAACGTCTGATCATATTGTTTGGTGGCGGCGACAAATCGACTCAAAAGAAAGACATCAAACAGGCGAAAGCCTTGATAGCCGAATTCCGAATTCGAAAAAAAGCTGAACAGAACCGGAGGTAATTGATGGTTCTCACTCGTAGCTACAAACATTCAATCGCAGAACGCGCCCAACGTGATCCGGAGTTTGCTCAAGCATTACTGGATGAGGCCGCGACTCTGTTCCTGAATGGTGAGCCAGAAATGGCCAGAATAATTCTGCGCGATCTCGTCAATGCGACTGTCGGCTTTGAAGAGCTCGCAAGGGAGACCGAAAAGCCGAGTAAAAGCTTGCATCGAATGCTTTCAGCCAAAGGCAATCCGAGCATGGATAACCTGGCCAAAATATTTTCGGTAATCCGCGCTACGCTTGGTGTAGATATGCAAGTTCATGCCGTACCCGCGAATTGAGTGAGTAATTGACGAGTTCGCTGCGACACCAAACCGCACGACGCTTTTTTACTTATCGGCCCTGATCAGGCTAAATAGCCGCGCCTGATCGCCCACCCAATGGATCTGTCCCATGAACCGACACCGGTTAGCATTTGCCTGGATCGCCTGCTTTGCAGTGCTGTTCAACATGCTCGCCATGCCGATGACCGGGGCGATGGCGCAGGCGGCCAATTCACCGGCCGAACAATTGCTCTGGAGCAGTTTCTGCACCGGCAGCGGGACGAAGATGGTGGCGATCAACATCGGCGCCACCGAGCAAAAAGCCCCGAACAACGACACGCATTCGAACATGCAGCATTGCTGGTGCTGCTCGGGCTCGGCGCCATTGGTGGCGCTGCCGGGGCATTCGCCGCAGTTGTACTTCGCCCGCTACGAAAGCAATCGCAGCGTCGCGCCCGCCTCGTTGCAAACACCCACTCCACGCCAGCAATGGCCAAGCCTCAATCCCCGCGCCTCGCCTCTGGTTTGATTTGTTCGCGCAATTGACCTGCGTTTCAAATCGTTCTGGAGAACTGCCATGTTGAACAAACTCATCGTCGTCGCTGCGCTGCTGTTGCCGGCGTGCTTTGCCCATGCCCACGAATACAAGGCGGGCCAACTTGAGATCGCCCACCCGTGGTCGCAAGAATTGCCGCCGAATGCGCCAACCGTCGCCGCCTATTTCGTCATTCACAACGCCGGCCAAACCGCCGACCGCCTGCTCAGCGTCGACTCGCCGATTGCCCCCGAGGCGCAATTGCACGAACACGTGATGCAGGGCGATCTGATGAAGATGCAGCAAGTGCCGAGCGTGGAAATCCCGGCCGGCGGCAACGTGACGTTTGCGCCGATGGCCTATCACGTGATGTTGCTCAACCCGAGCGATCGCAGCCTGCTCAGCGACGGCAAAAGCTTCCCGCTGACCCTGCATTTCGAGAAGGCCGGTGACGTCACCGTCGAAGTCTCGGTGCAGAAGAAACCGCCGGAAACCACGCAGGCCCACGCGCACGCTCAGTAAGCCTTCCGGCAGAATCCGCCCATGCGCCCGCTGAGCGCCAGGCCATCCGTGCAACGCTGTCAGACTCAACACCTGACCTGCGGCAGCTGGATCGCCCTGTTCGCCATGTTGATGATCTTCATCGGCCCGCTGATTTCTCAGTCGATGCCGATGGATCAACACGCCTCGACATCGATGCCGATGAGCATGGACATGTCGATGGACATGCCGGGCATGGATCATTCCGGGCATGACGCGAAACCGAGCGCCGAACACTGTCCGCCGCAGTCTTCGCACCACGTGCTATGGGAAAAGTGCGGCTATTGCAGCCTGCTGTTCAACTGCCCGGCGCTGACCGGTGGTGGTGACTTCGCCACATTCAGCATCACCCACGTCAACACCTTCACCCCACCCTCGCCGCGCCTGGGCCACGCCCGGCAGACCTTCTTCCCCGGCGCCCGCACCCGCGCCCCACCCATCGCAACGTAAACACGCACCTTTGATTGCACACGGTTGAGAAGACAGCTTCAGGCTGCCGGCCGTGTCGTTTACGACTGTTTGATGGAAATTGTCATGTCCAGGTTTTCTGCTGTTCCACGCTCGGGCTGTGCCCCGGCATCCTTCGCTTTGAACGAATCGCGCATTCGTTTCAGGCACGCTACCGCCGTCCTTTGCGGCGTCCTGCTATCTCCGCTGGTGCTGGCCGATGAACACACCGGCCACAACGAAGAACTGAGCCCGACGGTGATCACCGCGATTGCGCCGAGCTCGCCGCTGACCATCGTCACTAATCCAAAAGATCCGCGCCAACCCGTGCCGGCCAGTGACGGCGGCGATTATCTGAAGACCATTCCGGGTTTTGCGCTGGTGCGCAATGGCGGCACCAACGGTGATCCGGTGCTGCGCGGGATGTTCGGCTCGCGCCTGAACATCCTCACCAACGGCAGCATGATGCTTGGTGCCTGCCCCGGCCGCATGGACGCACCGACCTCGTACATCTCGCCGGAAACCTACGACAAACTCACGGTGATCAAAGGCCCGCAAACCGTGCTTTACGGCCCGGGCGCATCAGCTGGCACGGTGCTGTTCGATCGCGAGCCGGAAAGCTTCGGTGAGCTCGGCACCCGCGTAAACGCCAGCGTGCTGGCCGGATCCCACGGACGCTTCGACAAGGTCGTCGACGCCGCCGCCGGTGGCCCGTCGGGTTATGTGCGCGTGATCGGCAACACCGCGCATTCCGACGATTACCGCGACGGCAACAACGACATCGTCGCCTCGCGCTACGACAAGTGGAACGGTGACGTCGCGCTCGGCTGGACCCCGGACGCCGACACCCTGATCGAACTCACCGCCGGCAAGGGCGACGGCGAAGCCCGCTACGCCGGGCGCGGCATGGACGGCTCGCAGTTCTTGCGTGAAAGCCTCGGCCTGCGCTTCGAAAAATCCAACATCACCGACGTGCTGGAGAAGCTCGAAGCGCAGGTCTACTACAACTACGCCGACCACGTGATGGACAATTACACCCTGCGCACGCCGTCCGGCACCGGCATGATGGCCGGCCCCATGGCCTCCAACGTCGACCGCCGCACCCTCGGCGCGCGGCTCAAAGCGACCTGGCGTTGGGCCGATATCCAACTGATCACCGGCCTCGACGCGCAGACCAACGAACACCGTCAACGCAGTGGCATGGGCATCGACACCTACAAGGATCAGCCGTACAACAAGGACGCCGATTTCCATAACTACGGCGTGTTCAGCGAAATGACCTGGTATGCCGCCGACCGTGACCGGCTGATCACTGGTGCCCGCGTCGACCGCGCTTCAGCCAAGGATTACCGGCAAACCACCGGCTCGGGAATGATGTCCCGCCCCAACCCGACCGCCGACGATACCCGTGCCGACACCCTGCCCAGCGGTTTTATCCGCTACGAGCATGACCTCGCCGACAGCCCGACCACACTCTATGCAGGTTTGGGTCACGCGCAGCGCTTCCCCGATTACTGGGAATTGTTTTCGCCCAAGTCTGGCCCGGCGGGATCGGTCAATGCGTTCGATTCGATCAAACCGGAAAAGACCACCCAGTTCGATTTCGGCGTGAACTACAAGAACGCCGACCTCGAAGCCTGGGCCTCGGGTTACATCGGCGTGGTCCGCGACTACATCCTCTTCGACTACACGCCCGCAATGATAGGCATGAGCACCTCGCGCGCGGAGAACATCGACGCGCGAATCATGGGCGGTGAACTCGGTGCCGCATACAGACTCACCGACCACTGGAAAGCCGACGCGACCCTGGCCTACGCCTGGGGCAAGAACAGCAGCGACGGCAAGGCTCTGCCGCAGATGCCGCCGCTGGACGCGCGTTTCGGCCTGACCTACAGCGAAGACAACTGGAGCGCCGGCGCACTGTGGAGGGTGGTTGCCGCGCAAAACCGTATTGACCAGAACAAGGGCAACGTGGTCGGCAAGGATTACGACAAGAGTTCGGGCTTCGGCGTGTTCTCCCTCAACGGTGCCTATCGGATCAACAAGAACTGGAAGGTCAGCAGCGGCGTCGACAACCTGTTCGGCAAGGCTTACGCCGAACACCTGAACCTGGCGGGCAACGCCGGCTTCGGCTACCCGGCCAACGACCCGCAAGCGATCAATGAACCGGGGCGCACGCTCTGGACCAAGGTCGACATGAGTTTCTAACAAAAAAAGTCAAAAGATCGCAGCCCGCATGTACCCCTGTAGGAGCTGCCGAAGGCTGCGATCTCTTGATCTAAAAAATTCGCCCAGCGGAGCACACGTGATGAAACAGCCCAAACCGAACTTCTACAACCTGGCCTGGCGTTGGCATTTTTACGCCGGTCTATTTGTCGCCCCCTTCATGGTGATGCTGGCCCTGACCGGCATCATTTACCTGTTCAAACCGCAGCTCGATTCACTGATGTACAGCAGCCTGCTCAACGTCCCCGCCGGTCATCACACCGTCTCGGCCGATGACTTGCTGCAACGGGTAAAAAGCGCTTATCCACAAGGTCAGGTCACGCAATACCTGCCGCCGGTCAATGCTGAACGCAGCGCGCAATTCGTGGTGAAAAACGCCGGCCACGAACTCAACGTATTCGTCGATCCGTACCACGGCGACATCCTCGGCGAGCAGGATGCCAAGCAGAACCTGCAAGCCATCGCCCGCGCCATCCACGGCGAACTGATGATCGGCACTGTCGGTGACCGTCTGATCGAAATGGCCGCCGGCTGGGGCGTGGTGCTGGTGGTGTCCGGGCTGTTCCTGTGGTGGCCGCGCGGTCAGGCCGCCGGCATTCTGTGGCCACGGCTGAACAGCCGTGGCCGCGTGCTGTGGCGGGATCTGCACGCGGTCACCGGGTTCTGGGGCGCGACATTGCTGCTGGTGATGTTGCTCAGCGGCATGACCTGGACCGGTTTCTGGGGCAAGCAATACGCGCAAGTGTGGAACGTCTTCCCGGCGGCGATGTGGGACAACGTACCGACCTCCGACGTCGAAGCGCGAACCCTTAACAGCGCCACGCGCCAGACCGTGCCATGGGCGATGGAAAACACGCCGATGCCGATGTCCGGCGATCACGCCGAGCACATGGCCCACGGCGGCGCCAATGCAGGCCCGGCAGCACCAATCATCAGCCTGCAAAACGTGCAGAACATCGCTACGGGGCGCAAGGTCGAGCCCGGCTACAGCATCACCCTGCCGACCACCGCCACCGGGGTGTTCACCATCGCCGTGTTCGCCGATGACCCGCGCAACGATGCGACCCTGCACGTCGATCAGTACACCGGCAAGGTCCTCGCCGATGTGCGTTTCGAGCAATACGGTACCGTTGCTCGCGCCACGGAAATTGGCGTGATGCTCCACGAAGGCAAGATGTTCGGCACCTTCAACCAGATTGTCGTGCTGCTGATCTGCCTGATGATTCTGCTCAGTGCCGTCAGCGGCGTGGTGATCTGGTGGAAGCGCCGACCACAAGGCAAGTTCGGCGTGCCGCCGCTGCGCCATGACCTGCCGAAGTGGAAAACCGGCGTGGTGATCATGCTCGCGCTGGCGGTTGTATTTCCGCTGGTGGGCGCTTCGCTGCTGGTGGTGTGGTTGCTGGATCGCCTGCTGCTGTCGCGCCTGAGCAGGCAAACCGAGTCCGCCTCGACCTCATCCTGATCTACCCCATTTAGGAGCTGCCGCAGGCTGCGATCCTTTGATCTTGATCTTGAAAAACAACATCAAAAGATCGCAGTCTGCGGCAGCTCCTACAGGGGGTGTTTCACGTGCGTGTGCGGCTGATTTAGACTGCGTGTCTTTCCAGTCTCAGGATGAGTGTCATGTTCAAAAAGGTTGCGCTGTTGGTGTTGGTTTGCGGTTCGGCGTCGGCCAATACCAAAGTCGATGTCTCGCGGATTTACGGCAAGATCCAGTTCGTCAGCTCTTACCCCGACTACAAAGTGAAGATCGATAACTCCTGGCCAGACCTGAAGGTCAAGCAAGTCACCCAGTGGCCTGACTCGGTCGGCAAATGGCAAATCGTCGATCAATACCCTGATTACAAGATTCAAATTGTCGACGCCTACCCCGATTTCACCATCAAATACGTCGACTCCTGGCCCGGGGTGAACTGACCCGCCACGCCTTACCGCTGTCGCCCTGCGGCAGCACCACAATGAAGCACTTCCCCGCACCACGCCCCGCCGCACGTCCCCTCCTGGTGCGCAGTCTCTGCGCGCAACCGCTCTAACACGACATTTTCCTGCCCGATCCCGACCGGGCACAGCCCTTGCAAAACACACCTTCAGTCGTCCGCATCTGCCAACCAAAAAAACTTCAAATGTTCATGGAGATCGCACAATGAAGCGTCGCAGTTTGATCAAGGCTTTCACACTCACGGCATCCATTGCCGCGATGGGCATGACCTGGACTGTCCAGGCCGCCGAGACCATCAAGGTCGGGATTCTGCATTCGTTGTCCGGCACCATGGCGATCTCCGAAACGTCGCTCAAAGACATGGCGCTGATGACCATCGACGAGATCAACGCCAAGGGCGGCGTCAACGGCAAGATGCTTGAACCAGTGGTGGTTGACCCAGCATCAAACTGGCCGCTGTTCGCCGAAAAGGGCCGGCAGTTGCTGACCCAGGACAAGGTCGCCGTGGTGTTCGGCTGCTGGACGTCGGTGTCGCGTAAATCAGTGTTGCCGGTGTTCGAAGAGCTCAACGGCCTGCTGTTCTACCCGGTGCAATACGAAGGCGAAGAGATGTCGCCGAACGTTTTCTACACCGGCGCTGCGCCAAACCAGCAAGCAATCCCGGCGGTTGAATATTTGATGAGCGAAGAAGGTGGCAGCGCCAAACGCTACTTCCTGCTCGGCACCGACTACGTCTACCCGCGCACCACCAACAAGATCCTGCGTTCGTTCCTGCACTCCAAAGGCGTCGCCGACAAGGACATCGAAGAGGTCTACACGCCGTTCGGTCACAGCGACTATCAAACCATCGTTGCCAACATCAAGAAGTTCTCGGCCGGTGGCAAGACTGCGGTCATCTCGACCGTCAACGGCGACTCCAACGTGCCGTTCTACAAAGAACTGGCCAACCAGGGTTTGAAAGCCACCGACGTGCCGGTCGTAGCGTTCTCGGTCGGCGAAGAAGAACTGCGCGGCATCGACACCAAACCGTTGGTGGGCAACCTCGCGGCGTGGAACTACTTCGAGTCGGTGGAGAACCCGGTAAACAAGAAGTTCGTCGATGACTGGAAGGCCTACGCGAAGAAACACAACCTGCCGGGCGCTGACAAAGCCGTGACCAACGACCCGATGGAAGCCACCTACGTCGGCATCCACATGTGGGCGCAGGCGGTTGAGAAAGCCAAGTCCACTGACGTCGACAAAGTCCGCGAAGCCCTCGCCGGCCAGACCTTTG
Source organism: Pseudomonas helmanticensis (assembly GCF_900182985.1). NCBI lineage: Bacteria > Pseudomonadati > Pseudomonadota > Gammaproteobacteria > Pseudomonadales > Pseudomonadaceae > Pseudomonas > Pseudomonas helmanticensis. Next base: position 3,648,281 of record NZ_FXUY01000001.1, read on the forward strand.
CCGCGCCGTCTGGCTACACGTTGACCATGGACAAGACCAATCACCACCTGCACAAACCGGTGATGATCGGCGAGATTCAGGCCGATGGTCAGTTCAACGTCGTGTGGCAGACCGAAGGGCCCGTCCGTGCGCAACCTTGGAGCCCGTTCATTCAGGGCAACGACAAGAAGCCGGATTATGCGGTGAAGAGCAACTGAGTCTGACTTGGGTTTGCGGTGGGGCGGAGATCTTTTCCCCCTCACCCCAACCCTCTCCCCCAAGGGGGCGAGGGGGAAAGGGAGCCGATCTTCATGCTTTTCAAAGCTTGAGTTCGGCTCGAATTCGCAGGTCGTAGCACATCGTCCAAACACCTCGGTCAGTCCCCTCTCCCTCCGGGAGAGGGTTAGGGTGAGGGGGCGGTTGAACAGGACACCACTCATGCCCACTGCCATACACCGCTTGCTTCTCACCATCGCACTCTTGTTGCCGATGCTGGCCCACGCCGGCGATGCCGAAGACTTCGTCGCGGCCAATCCCGTGCAACAGGCCAAACTCCTCGAAACCTGGGCTGCGCAGCCCGACCCGGCACGTATCGAATTGATCAACGCCCTGCAACAAGGCGAACTGACCATCGACGGCCAAGCGAAAACCCTGCGCCTGAACAATCGCCTGCGGGGTCTGATCGACACTGCCATGGCCAGCCATCAATTGCTCGCCGCCGACGCCAAAATCCGTCTGACTGCCGCGCAGCAATTGCAGAAAAGCGCGAAACCCGCGCAGCTGAAATTCCTCGACCAGCAACTCGCTGGCGAAAAAGATCAAGGCGTCCACGCCGCCCTGAGCCTGGCGCTGGCCAATCTGCAACTGGTCGACACTGACCCCGCCGTGCGCCTCGCCGCGGTGAGATTGCTCGGCGAAACCGGCGATCCACTGGCCCGTACGCGCCTCGAAGGTTTGCTCGAACCCGGCGTCGAAGCCGATGCCAACGTGCGCACCGCCGCCGAAACCAGCCTCGCCCAGGTCAAACGCAAACTGCTGATCGGCGAGATCCTCGGCCAGGCCTTCAGCGGCATGTCGCTCGGTTCGATTCTGCTGTTGGCCGCGCTCGGTCTGGCGATCACCTTCGGCCTGCTCGGCGTGATCAACATGGCCCACGGCGAAATGCTGATGCTCGGCGCCTACTCGACGTATGTGGTGCAGTTGATGTTCCAGCGCTACGCACCACAGGCCATCGAGTTCTACCCGTTGATTGCGTTGCCGGTGGCGTTCTTCGTTACGGCGGCGATCGGCATGGCACTGGAGCGCACGGTGATTCGTCACCTCTACGGTCGCCCACTGGAAACCCTGCTCGCCACGTGGGGCATCAGCCTGATGTTGATTCAACTGGTGCGTCTGTTGTTCGGCGCGCAGAACGTTGAGGTCGCCAACCCGGCGTGGTTGTCGGGCGGCATTCAAGTGCTGCCGAATCTGGTGCTGCCGTACAACCGCATCGTCATCATCGCCTTCGCCTTGTTTGTGGTGGTGCTGACGTGGCTGCTGCTGAACAAAACCCGCCTCGGCCTCAACGTCCGCGCCGTCACCCAGAACCGCAACATGGCAGCTTGCTGCGGTGTGCCGACCGGTCGCGTCGACATGCTCGCCTTCGGCCTGGGCTCAGGCATTGCCGGCCTCGGCGGCGTGGCGCTGAGCCAGATCGGCAACGTCGGTCCGGACCTCGGCCAGAGCTACATCATCGACTCGTTCCTGGTGGTGGTGCTCGGCGGCGTCGGCCAGTTGGCCGGCAGCGTGCTCGCGGCATTCGGCCTGGGCATCGCCAACAAGATTCTCGAACCGCAGATCGGTGCGGTGCTCGGCAAGATCCTGATCCTCGCGCTGATCATTCTGTTTATCCAGAAACGTCCGCAAGGCCTCTTCGCACTGAAAGGACGGGTGATCGACTGATGAACCAGCCTCTGTTAGTCACGGCCACACAAAAGGCCGGGCCGAAGGTAACCATCGCGATTGGCGCGGTGATCCTCGCCCTGTTGATCGCCTTGCCGCTGCTGTCGTTGTTGCCGGCGGAAAGTACGCTGTCGGTCTCGGCGTACACGCTGACACTGGTCGGCAAAATCCTCTGCTACGCCATCGTCGCCCTGGCACTGGATCTGGTCTGGGGTTACGCCGGTTTGCTGTCGCTGGGCCACGGTCTGTTCTTCGCGCTCGGCGGTTATGCGATGGGCATGTACCTGATGCGTCAGGCTGCCGGCGATGGCTTGCCGGCGTTCATGACTTTCCTGTCGTGGAGCGAATTACCGTGGTACTGGACCGGCACCAGCAGCTTCGTCTGGGCGATGTGTCTGGTGGTGTTGGCGCCGGGTTTGCTGGCGCTGGTATTCGGTTTCTTCGCCTTCCGCTCGCGGATCAAGGGCGTGTATTTCTCGATCATGACCCAGGCCCTGACCTTTGCCGGGATGTTGCTGTTCTTTCGCAACGAGACCGGTTTTGGCGGCAATAACGGCTTTACCAATTTCCGCACGATTCTCGGTTTCGGCATCACTGAACCGGGCACGCGCGCGGTGTTGTTTCTGGCCACGGTGTTGCTGCTGGTGGCGAGTCTGTTCATCGGCTGGCGCCTGGCGCAAAGCAAATTTGGTCGTGTGTTGACGGCGCTGCGCGATGCGGAAAACCGTTTGATGTTCTGCGGCTACGACCCGCGTGGTTTCAAGCTGTTCGTGTGGGTGTTGAGCGCGGTGTTGTGTGGTCTGGCCGGCGCGTTGTATGTGCCGCAAGTCGGGATCATCAACCCGAGCGAAATGTCGCCGACCAACTCGATTGAGGCAGCAGTCTGGGTGGCCCTTGGCGGGCGCGGCACGCTGATTGGCCCGCTGCTCGGTGCCGGTGTGGTCAACGGCATGAAGAGCTGGTTTACCGTGGCCTTCCCGGAATACTGGCTGTTCTTCCTCGGCGCGCTGTTCATCGTCGTGACGCTGTATTTGCCCAAAGGCGTGATCGGTCTGCTGAAGAAACGAGGTGAACAATGAGAGTCACGGCGAGCGCTGAATTCATGCTGGAACCGGCCTTTTTTCCCGTCGAGCCGAACAAGGACGCTGGCACCAGCCGCGACTCGATCGGCCTCGGGCAAAGCGTCGGCCCGGGCCTCGACACCCGCCACGGCACGATCCTGACACTGGAAGACATCAGCGTCAGCTTCGATGGCTTTCGTGCGCTGAACAATCTGAACCTGTACATCGGCGTCGGTGAATTGCGCTGCATCATCGGCCCCAACGGCGCGGGCAAAACCACGCTGATGGACGTGATCACCGGCAAGACCCGACCGAGCCACGGCAAGGCGTGGTTCGGCGAAACGCTGGACCTGACGCAGATGAGCGAAGTGCAGATCGCCCAAGCCGGCATCGGTCGCAAGTTCCAGAAGCCGACGGTGTTCGAAGCGCTGAGCGTGTTTGAAAACCTGGAGCTGGCGCAGAAGACCGACAAGTCGGTGTGGGCCAGTTTGCGTGCGCGCCTGAGTAGTGAGCAGAAGGACCGGATCAGCGAAGTGCTGGAGACGATCCGTTTGACCACCTCGGTTAATCGCCCGGCGGGGTTGTTGTCCCACGGGCAGAAGCAGTTTCTCGAGATCGGCATGTTGTTGATGCAAGACCCGCAATTGCTCCTGCTCGATGAGCCGGTGGCGGGAATGACCGATGCCGAAACCGAGTTCACTGCTGAACTGTTCAAGAGCCTGGCGGGCAAGCATTCGCTGATGGTGGTGGAGCATGACATGGGCTTTGTCGGCTCGATTGCCGACCATGTGACCGTGTTGCACCAGGGCAGCGTTTTGGCCGAAGGCTCACTGGAGCAAGTGCAGGAAAACGAGCGCGTGATCGAGGTCTACCTCGGCCGCTGAAGACTCAGATCGCTCCCACGCTCCGCGTGGGAATGCATCCCGTGACGCTCCGCGTCACACAAAAGCGGACGCAGAGCGTCCATGGCGGCATTCCCACGCAGAGCGTGGGAACGATCACCGAGGAGAATTTGGACATGCTGCAAGTCGACAAGCTGCACCAGTACTACGGCGGTAGCCACATCCTGCGTGGCCTGTCTTTCGACGTTAAGGTCGGCGAGGTCACCTGCCTGCTCGGCCGTAACGGCGTCGGCAAAACCACCCTGCTCAAATGCCTGATGGGCTTGCTGCCGGCCAAAGAAGGCGCGGTGAATTGGGAGGGCAAACCGATCACCACGTTCAAGCCGCACCAGCGTGTTCACGCCGGGATCGCTTATGTGCCGCAGGGCCGCGAGATCTTCGGACGCCTGACGGTGGAAGAGAATCTGCTGATGGGTTTGTCGCGTTTCCCCGGCAGTGAAGCCAAAGAAGTACCAAGTTTCATCTACGAATTGTTCCCGGTGCTGCTACAAATGAAGCAGCGTCGCGGCGGTGACCTCTCCGGCGGTCAGCAGCAACAACTGGCGATTGGTCGCGCATTGGCCAGTCGTCCGCGTTTACTGATCCTTGATGAGCCCACCGAAGGCATTCAACCCTCGGTGATCAAGGAGATCGGCGCGGTGATCAAGAAACTCGCGGCGCGCGGCGACATGGCGATTTTGCTGGTCGAGCAGTTCTACGATTTCGCGGCGGAACTGGCCGATCAGTACCTGGTGATGTCCCGGGGCGAAATCGTGCAGCAGGGTCGCGGTGAAAATATGGAGGCCGAGGGTGTACGCGGGCTGGTAACGATCTAGTACAACGAACTAATCTGTAGCTTCCTAACGATAATTACAAACCATGAATTCGACTGTTGCACCTGCCCTGTTTACCCCGAGCTGGCACGCCGAGCTGGAACTCGCCTACGCGCGTTTCGGCGATTGCACGCGCCCGGTCATGCGCCGGCACATCGGCCCGCTGCGCGTACAAAAACACCTGTACGCCGAAGGCCCCGAAGTCTGCCAACACATCATCGTTCACCCGCCGGGCGGTATTGCCGGCGGCGATCGGCTGGACATCAGCGCCCGCGTCGAACCTGGCGCTTGGGCGCAGATCACCAGCCCCGGCGCGGCCAAGTGGTATCGCGCCGGTGGCCCGGCCTACCAGAAACTCGATTTGCAGGTGGCGGCCGGGGCGACCCTGGAATGGCTGCCACAGGAAACCATCGTCTACAGCGCCGCCCAGGCCGAACTCACGACTTCGATCGATCTGCAGGGTGATGCGCGGCTGTTCTACTGGGATGTGGTGGCGCTGGGTCGTCCGGCGAGTGGCGAGCGTTTCGACCGTGGGCACTTTCAGGCGCACCTGGATATTCGTCGCGACGGCCGTTTGCTCTGGCATGAACGCCAGCGCATTGTCGGCGGTGATGGCTTGCTCGATTCGCCGATCGGGCTGGATGGCCATCCGGTGTTTGCGACGTTGTTGGTGACCGGTGAAATTGACGCTGAGTTGCTCGAACGTTGCCGCTCGCTCGGACACGAAGTGCGCGGGGATTTGACCCAGTTGCCAGGGCTGCTGGTCGCCCGTTGTCTGGCCAGCGAAGCATTGCTCGCCCGCGCGTGGCTCATCGATTTATGGCGCCTGCTACGCCCGGTGCTGCTGGACCGCGAAGCCCAGCCCCCCCGAATCTGGAACACCTGAAATGCATTCCCCTGTAGGAGCTGTCGAGTGAAACGAGGCTGCGATCTTTTGATTTTGTTTTTTCAAGATCAAGATCAAAAGATCGCAGCCTCCGGCAGCTCCTACAGGGTGTACGTCATTATTTTTAACTGCCGATATTGGATTCCCACAATGGACCTGACCCCACGCGAAAAAGACAAGCTGCTGATCTTCACCGCCGGCCTCGTCGCCGAGCGGCGTTTGGCGCGCGGCGTGAAACTCAATTACCCGGAAGCCATGGCCTACATCTCCGCCGCGCTGCTCGAAGGCGCGCGTGACGGCCGGACTGTCGCCGAGCTGATGCACTTCGGCACCACCCTGCTCAGCCGCGAACAAGTGATGGAAGGCATCCCGGAAATGATTCCCGAGATCCAGGTCGAAGCGACGTTCCCCGACGGCACCAAACTGGTCACCGTCCACCAACCGATCGTCTGAGGCCGCGCCATGACTTACTCCATTCGCGATGCCATCCACGCCGACCTGCCGGCGATCCGTGACATCTACAACGACGCTGTGCTCAACACCACGGCGATCTGGAATGAACAGGCCGTCGACCTCGGCAATCGCCAGGCGTGGTTCAGCGCGCGTCAGGCCCAGGCCTACCCGATTCTGGTGATCGTCGACGCCGACAACACAGTGCTCGGCTACGCTTCGTTCGGTGACTGGCGACCGTTCGATGGCTTTCGCCATACCGTCGAGCACTCGGTATACGTGCGCAGCGATCAGCGTGGCAATGGACTCGGCCCGCAACTGATGACGGCGCTGATCGAGCGCGCCAGAACTTGCGACAAACACGTGATGGTCGCCGCCATTGAAAGCGGCAACGCCGCTTCGATTCGTCTGCACGAGCGCGCCGGTTTCGTCATCACCGGGCAGATGCCGCAGGTCGGCACCAAGTTCGGCCGCTGGCTCGACCTGACCTTCATGCAACTGACCCTCAATCCTGGCGCGGAGCCGCCTGACGCCAACAAGGAGTGACACCGATGAACGCCGCCCAACTGCGCCGCGTCAACGCTGAAAGTTTTGCCCACTATCGTCAGGGCCTGATTGATCTGCTGCTCGATGCCGTGGGCTACGGCGCCAGCGTCGGCTTCATGGCCGATCTCGATGCGGCTCAGGCGCGCGCGTATTTCGATGAGGTGCAGGACAGCGTCAACAAGGGCAGCGTATTGCTCTGGGTGGTCGTCAAGGACGAACAGGTGCAGGCCAGTGTGCAATTGGGTCTGTGCCAGAAGCGCAACGGTCTCAACCGCGCCGAGGTGCAGAAACTGCTGGTGCGCGAAAACGCGCGGCGGCGCGGTCTTGGCCAGCAATTGATGAGTGCGCTGGAACTCGAAGCGCCCAAGCACAAGCGCGGCATGCTCTACCTCGACACCGAGGCCGGCTCGCCCGCCGAAGATTTCTACAAGGCGTTGGGGTACACCCGCGCAGGTCAGATTCCCGATTACGCCTGCGACCCGACCGGCACGTATCGCCCGACCGCCCTCTATTTCAAGATTCTGCAAGGAGCCCAGTGATGATTCCTGGCGAATACCAGATCCAGCCCGGCGACATCGAACTCAACGTCGGCCGCCGCACTATCAGCCTGAAAGTCGCCAACAGCGGCGACCGGCCGATCCAGGTCGGCTCGCACTATCACTTTTTCGAAACCAACGACGCGCTGACCTTCGACCGCGCCGCGAGCCGTGGCATGCGCCTGAATATTCCCGCAGGCACTGCCGTGCGTTTTGAGCCGGGGCAGAGTCGCGAAGTCGAGCTGGTCGATTACGCCGGGCATCGCCGGGTGTTCGGGTTTGCCGGACGGATCATGGGCGACCTCTGACATCTGCATGCACCGCCGCCCCTCACCCCAGCCCTCTCCCGAGGGAGAGGGAGCCGAATGGGGGCTTTTCCGATCCTGAGTTCGACTCGATATTTCAGGTCGATGTCTGTCGGAAGAAACCCGCGATCAGTCCCCTCTCCCTCTGGGAGAGGGCTAGGGTGAGGGTTGATGGCTCACCACTATTTTCCTGAAGGACGCTGCATGAAAATCTCCAGACAAGCCTACGCCGACATGTTCGGCCCCACCGTCGGCGACAAGGTGCGCCTGGCCGATACCGAACTGTGGATCGAAGTCGAAAAAGACTTCACCACCTACGGCGAAGAAGTGAAATTCGGCGGCGGCAAAGTCATCCGCGACGGCCAGGGCCAAAGCCAGCTGCTCGCCGCCGAAGTGGTCGACACGCTAATCACCAACGCGCTGATCATCGACCACTGGGGCATCGTCAAAGCCGACGTCGGCCTCAAGGACGGGCGCATCTTCGCGATCGGCAAGGCCGGCAACCCCGACGTGCAGCCCAACGTCGACATCGCCATCGGCGCGAGTACCGAAGTGATTGCCGGTGAAGGCATGATCCTCACCGCTGGCGGCATCGACACGCACATCCACTTCATCTGCCCGCAGCAGATCGAAGAAGCGCTGATGAGTGGCGTCACCACCATGATCGGCGGCGGCACCGGCCCGGCCACGGGCACCAACGCCACAACGTGCACTTCGGGCCCGTGGCATCTGGCGCGCATGCTCCAGGCTGCCGATGCCTTCCCGATGAACATCGGCCTCACCGGCAAGGGCAACGCAAGCCTGCCGGAACCGCTGATCGAACAGGTCAAGGCCGGCGCCATCGGCCTCAAGCTGCATGAAGACTGGGGCACCACCCCGGCGAGCATCGACAACTGCCTGAGCGTCGCCGATCAGTTCGACGTGCAGGTGGCGATCCACACCGACACCCTCAACGAATCCGGTTTCGTCGAAACCACCCTCGGCGCGTTCAAGGGCCGCACCATCCATACCTATCACACCGAAGGTGCCGGTGGCGGCCACGCGCCGGACATCATCAAGGCCTGCGGTTTCCCCAATGTGCTGCCAAGTTCGACCAACCCGACACGGCCGTTCACCCGCAACACCATCGACGAACACCTCGACATGCTGATGGTCTGCCATCACCTCGACCCGAGCATCGCCGAAGACGTCGCGTTCGCCGAAAGCCGTATTCGCCGCGAAACGATTGCCGCCGAAGACATCCTTCACGACCTCGGCGCCTTCTCGATGATCAGCTCCGACAGCCAGGCCATGGGCCGCGTCGGCGAAGTCATCACGCGCACCTGGCAGACCGCCGACAAGATGAAAAAACAACGCGGCCCGCTGCCGCAGGACGGCGCAGGCAACGACAACTTCCGCGCCAAACGCTACATCGCCAAATACACGATCAATCCGGCGATCACCCATGGCATCAGCCATGAAGTCGGTTCGATCGAGGTTGGCAAATGGGCGGATCTGGTGCTCTGGCGTCCGGCGTTTTTCGGCGTCAAACCGACGCTGATTCTCAAGGGCGGCGCGATTGCCGCGAGCTTGATGGGCGACGCCAATGCCTCGATCCCGACACCGCAACCGGTGCATTACCGTCCGATGTTCGCCAGTTACGGTGGCTCGCTGCACGCCACCAGCCTGACCTTTATCAGCCAGGCGGCGCAGGAGGCCGGGTTGCCGGAAGCGTTGGGGTTGAAGAAGAAAATCGCCGTGGTGAAGGGGTGCCGTGATGTGCAGAAAACCGACCTGATTCACAACGACTATCTGCCGAACATTGATGTTGATCCGCAGACGTATCAGGTCAAGGCTGACGGCGTGTTGCTGTGGTGCGAGCCGGCGGAAACGTTACCGATGGCGCAGCGGTATTTCCTGTTCTAACCCAAAAAAGCCTTTCAAGATCCGCGAGTACAAGGGCCTGCGTATGCCGATCCCTGTAGGAGCTGCCGAAGGCTGCGATCTTTTGATCTTGATCTTAAAAAACAAGATCAAAAGATCGCAGCCTTCGGCAGCTCCTACAGGGGTTATTCGATTACCAAGCGTGCCAGGCGTTGTCTGAGCATACGGTTTTCGGCACGCAACTCGCGCACCTCTTCCAGCAGATCCAGCGCCAGAGCGACGCCTTCCCACTCCAGCTCCAGGTCATGCCGCAATTTCGCCGCACGCTTGGCCAGGGCCAGTTCGTAATCGGTGAAGCGCCATTCCCGGGGCTGCGCGCCCTGAGGTTCGAGGATGCCGTGTTCGACGATTTCTATCACGTAGACGTCCGACAAATCGGCCGCCTCACAGAATTCTGCCAGGTCCAGTTGAACGATCAGGGGGCTGCTCATGATGGGCTACTCCGTCGTCGAATTTAGAAGTTCTCTCGCGGATTGAAGGCGGCTTTCTTCGCCAGTTCCTGCCACAGCGCCTTGACCTCGTCGTCGGCCGCTTTTGGCATTACCGCTTTGAGCTGCACGAACAAATAACCTCGTTCGCCAGCCTTGTTCTGCAAACCGTGGCCCTTGGCGCGCATGCGCTGGCCATTCTGGCTGCCGGCCGGAACCTTGAGGTTGATCTTGCCGGTGAGGGTCGGCACCGCCACTTCAGTGCCCAGTGCCAACTCCCACGGCGCCAGTGGCAGCGTGATGATCAGGTTTTCGCCTTCGACATCGAATTTCGGGTGCGGCGCAAAACGAATGGTCAGGTACAGATCGCCATTCGCCCCGCCACCGACGCCCGGTGCACCCTGGCCTTTGAGGCGGATACGCTCGCCGTCGGTGACGCCCGCCGGGATCTTCACGTTCAGGCTCTTGCTGGTGTTGCTGACGTGCTGGCCGTTGGCGTTGTATTGCGGCACCTGGAAGGTGACTTTCTTTGACTCGTTCGACAGCGTCTCCTCGAGGAAGATCGGCAGTTCCATTTCCACGTCTTGCCCTCGGCGCGCTGCACTGCGTTGTTGCCGACCTTCGCCACCACCGAAACCGGGGCCGCGATTGCCGAAGATCGAACTGAAGAAGTCCGAGAAGTCACCGGTGTCCTGACCGCCGCCACCAAAGCCGCCACGGCTCTGCCAGCCCGGTGGCCCCTGGAACGGCTGACCGTGCTGGCCATAGCGGCGCAGTTCGTCGTATTCCGCACGTTTGTCAGCGCTCTTCAGCGCTTCATAGGCTTCCGAGGCGTCCTTGAACTTCTCCTCGGCGTCTTTTTCCTTGCTGACATCGGGGTGGTATTTACGCGCCAGCTTGCGATAGGCAGCCTTGATTGCCTTGTCGTCTGCTGTCGGCTCCACGCCGAGTATCTTGTAATAGTCTTTGAAGTCCATCGAAGGAATCACCGTCCGTTATCGATTTCGCGCCGATGCCAGCATGCGCCGATTCGCGCGTGCCGGGTTGACCGATCTCAAGGTTGTGACCGGGTGGCGCAGCAGAAGTTTATCGGCAGTGGACGACGGTTCTTGTGACCGCCGGTGGTTCTGCCGGCCCATGCCAGCAAGTTTGGGGCGAAGCTGCGATTTTCAACCAGTTTAGTCGTGAAATAGCAGATGACCGGCCTTCGATTCTGGCGCGCACTGACATACACTGCGCGGCCGTTTTTTTGACCGGAACCGAAAGACATGAAAGACGCCTCTCCAGCCCGTGCCTGTGGCATCGACTTCGGCACGTCCAACTCCACCGTCGGCTGGCTGCGCCCCGGCATGGAAACGATGATCGCGCTGGAAGACGACAAGATCACCCTGCCGTCGGTGGTCTTCTTCAACATCGAGGAGCGCCGCCCGGTTTACGGTCGTCTGGCGCTGCACGAGTACCTGGAAGGCTACGAAGGCCGCCTGATGCGCTCGCTGAAGAGCCTGCTCGGTTCCAAGCTGATCAAGCACGACACCAGCGTGCTCGGCACGGCGATGCCGTTCAAGGACTTGCTCGGCCTGTTCATCGGCCAGCTGAAAAGCCGCGCCGAAACTGCCGCCGGTCGGGAATTCGAGCAAGTGGTGCTCGGGCGTCCGGTGTTCTTCGTCGATGATGATCCGCTGGCTGACCAGGAAGCTGAAGACACTTTGGTCGACGTCGCCAAGAAGATCGGCTTCAAAGAAGTGTCGTTCCAGTACGAACCGATTGCGGCGGCCTTCGACTACGAGTCGACCATCGAGAAAGAAGAGCTGGTGCTGATCGTCGACATTGGCGGTGGTACGTCCGACTTCTCGCTGGTGCGCCTGTCGCCCGAGCGTCGTGGTTACGACAACCGTCACGATGACATCCTTGCCACCGGCGGTGTGCACATCGGCGGGACCGACTTCGACAAACAGCTGAGCCTGCAAGGCATGATGCCGCTGTTCGGCTACGGCAGCCGCATGAAGAGCGGCGCCTACATGCCGACCAGCCACCACATGAACCTGGCGACCTGGCACACCATCAACTCCGTGTATTCGCAGAAGTCCAGTCTGGCGCTGGGCAGCATGCGTTACGACATCGAAGACACCGGCGGCATCGATCGCCTGTTCAAGTTGATCGAGCAGCGCGCCGGCCACTGGCTGGCGATGGAAGTCGAAGAAACCAAGATCCAGCTGACCCACACCGACAGCCGCCATGTGCCGCTGGACCGCATCGAAGCCGGTTTGAGCGTGGAACTGTCGCGCGCGCTGTTTGAATCGGCAATCGATGCGCTGCTGGAGCGCGTGCGCGGCAGCGTCACGCAGCTGTTGAACGACGCCGGGGTGGCGGTGGATCAGGTTGATACGGTGTTCTTCACCGGCGGTTCGAGCGGGATTCCGGCGCTGCGTAACAGCGTCTCGGCGATGTTGCCGAATGCGCGGCATGTCGAAGGGAATATCTTTGGCAGCATTGGTAGCGGCTTGGCGATTGAAGCGATGAAACGCTACGGTTCGATGGCCTGATTCAGAATCGGTGGCGCGCCATTCGCGAGCAGGCTCGCTCCCACAGTGGATCGCATTCCAACTGAAGGAATGTGATCAAAATGTGGGAGCGAGCCTGCTCGCGAAGAGGCCCGTTCAAGCGCTACAAGGCTTGGATCAAACCATCCCGCCCAACTTCAACTCACTCTTCAGATACGCGTAATAAATCGGCCCCGCCACCACTCCCGGCAAGCCAAACGCGGCTTCGAACACCAGCATCGCCAGCAGCAACTCCCACGACTTGGCACTGATCTGCCCGCCGACAATGCGCGCATTCAGGAAGTATTCGAGCTTGTGGATAACGATCAGATAACCCAACGCCGCCACCGCCACCCAGATCGACAGCGACAGGCCGACGATGGTGATCAGCGTGTTCGAGATCAGGTTGCCGATCACCGGCAACAGGCCTAGCAGGAAGGTCAGCACGATCAGGGTCTTGGTCAGCGGTAGCTTGACCCCGAACATCGGCAGGATCACCGCGAGAAAGATGCCGGTGAAGAAGGTGTTGAGCAACGCAATCTTGATCTGCGCGAAAACGATATTGCGAAACGCCTGCACCAGCAGGTGCAAACGGTCGAACAGCGCGGCGGCCAGCGGCTTGCGCTTGGTCACGTCCGGCACGCGCTGCAAGGCGATGATCGCGCCGAGCACCATGCCGATCAGCAATGTCACGAACATGTGCGCCGCGTCCTTGCCGACCAGTTGCAGATCAGAGAGATGCTTGCTCAGCCATTCGCCGATCGCGACGCGGAATTCACCGGCGCTGGCCGGCAGATAAGCATCGATGAACGGCGGCAGTTGCCCGCGTGCACGATCGACCACGCCCATGAATTTATCGAGGGAAGCCCCGGGGTTCTCCGCTTCGTGCAGGAGGAAGCTGATGGCCCCGGCAAAGATCAGCGCCAGCACGCTTACTACCAGCGTGCCGAGCAGTGCCACCGCCAGCCAGCGGGCGCGGCGGCCTTCGATCAGCCGTTGCAGTTGCGGGGTGAGCATGTTGACCAGCTCGAACACCAACAGACCGGCCAGCAGGCTCGGCAACAAACGCAGCGGCAGCACCAGCAGCAATCCGCCGAAAATGATGATGCAACTGACCCAGAACACTACATGACGCTCAGAAAACGTTGGCATACAGCCTCAAAACGAACGGCGTAAAAGGATTGGCAGTCTGCCAGCGTTCCGGCGCCGAAGCGAGCATAGGCCCGGGTGCCTCGTCGCGCCGAAAAGATCGCAGCCTGCGGCAGCTCCTACATGAGACCGCGATCCTGTAGGAGCTGCCGCAGGCTGCGATCTTTTGATCTTATTTTTTCTTCAGGCAATCACTCATGAAGGTCTTGCGCGCATCGCCCGTCAGCGCTTTGGTTTTCGCATCGGCATTGCAGGTTTTCATTTTTTCCTGCTGCGGCGTCAGGGTCTTGGCATCGTTGGCCGCTGGCGCTGCCTTGAGGCAAGTGCTCATGAAGGTTTTGCGCTCATCGCCTTTGAGGCTCTTGGCGGTCGCATCGGCATTGCAGGTGGTCATCTTGTTCTGTTGCGCCGTGGCGGCGAAACCCTGGGAACACAGGAGCAAACCAATCATCAACAAAGGCACACGCAACATCTTCATGGAGTTTTCTCCTTGTCGCCGCACCGATGGATGCGGCCTCTGCTGGAGTGTAGCCAAACCTTGTTACACCTTCCTGCCCTCCAGATGGCTACGCCGATATTGCTCCGGCGTGCACCCCGCCTGCCGGGCGAACATGGCAATAAACGCCGAGCCGCTGCTGTAACCGAGGTCGAAGGCAATTTCCTGCACGCTGCGCGAAGACTCCAGCGCTTCGATTGCCGCGAGATAGCGCAGCCGCTGGCGCCATTCGCCAAAACTCATGCCCAACTCGCGCACAAATTGCCGCGCCAGCGTGCGCTCACTGACATGCACTTGCAGCGCCCAATGCGCCAGCGGCTGATTGTTGCCCGGCTCGGCCTGCAGGGTTTCGAGGATCGCCAGCAATCCCGGACTGCTCGCATAGGGCAGATAGCACTCATGCACTGGCGCCTGTTGCAGTTGATCGACCAGCACTTGTGCCAGACGCTGATCGGCATCGAGTTGCGGGATCTTCACATCGCGGGCGGCGAAATCCTTGAGAATCGCCTTGAGAATGTCGCTGATCGCCAGGGTGCAGGCGCGCTTCGGCAACTCAGTACAAACCTTGGGGTCGAGACACACCGCGCGATAGTTGACCGGCTGATGGCTATAAAAGCTGTGCTCGACCTGCGGCGGCACCCACACCGCGTATTGCGGCGGCGACATGAAGCGGCTGCCGTCGACGTCCATGTGCAATACGCCATGGGCCGCATACTCCAGCGTGCCCCACGGATGGCGATGCGGCGCGGCGAATTCGTGGGCGTTGAAATCGGCGTAACGGAAGTACACCGTCGACGGCAGTTCGCTGAAATCCAGCAGATCGATGTGTTTACTGTTCATGCTGTCCGGTTTCAGAGGCAGGTTGTCCGGTTCGAAGTATAGGCTTGCATCCAGACAAGAGATAATTGCGCTTCATCAACGTAATGGTTTCAACTCATGCAATACGCTTTTCCGCTGCTGGCGATTTTTATCTGGGCCGGCAATACCGTGATCAACAAACTCGCGGTCGGCGCCATTTTCCCGGCCGAGATCGGTTTTTACCGCTGGCTGCTGGCCGGGTTGTTGTTCACGCCTTTCATGCTCAAAGCGGTGATTGCGCACTGGCCGCAGATTCGCCCGAACCTGGGCAAGATCTTTGTCCTTGGCGTGCTCGGCATGGCGGTGTATCAGAGCCTCGCCTACTTCGCCGCGACCCTGACCACCGCGACCAACATGGGCATCATTCTGTCGCTGATGCCATTGATGTCGCTGGCCATGGCGATCATCAGCCTCGGCCAGCGCTTGACTGCCGGTGCATTGGTCGGTGCGGTGCTGTCGTTTGCCGGCGTATTGGTCGTGGTGTCGTCCGGCAGCCTCGGCGCACTGTTGCAGCACGGGTTGAATATGGGTGACGCAATGATGTTGATCGCGACCCTGGCCTATGCGATCTACAGCACGCTATTGAAGAAATGGCAGCTGCGCCTGCCGCCGCTGGTGTTGCTGTATTTGCAGGTGCTGGTGGCGATTGTCGTGTTGTTTCCGTTGTATGCGGCTTCACCGAAAACCGGTCTGACCCTGCAGAACATTCCACTGGTGCTGTATGCGTGCCTGCTGGCGTCGATGCTTGCGCCATTGGCGTGGATGCAGGCGGTGCAACGTCTGGGGCCAAGCCGGACGACGTTGTTCTTCAACTTGCTGCCGTTGATTACCGCGCTGATTGCGGCGCTGGTGTTGAAGGAACAGCTGGCGATGTATCACCTGGTCGGCGGGTTGTTGACGTTGGGCGGGGTGATTCTGTCCGAACGCTGGACCACCGTGCTGGGCCGTCGAATCAGCGTTGCCTGATGGAAAAGATCGCAGCCTGCGGCAGCTCCTACATGAGTTCGGGGCGTTCACAAAATTTGTGTTCGACACCGAACCTGTAGCTGCCGAAGGCTGCGATCTTTTGATCCTAAAGACCCGCAGCCTCAAGCCGCGCCGCATGCTCGACAAACAATCGCACCGGATCCGCGCCCTTGCCCACCAGTCCCAACGACTGATTAACAATGTCGAAATGATCCAGCGGATAGTCATCACCAATCACCGTACCCAGATGCGAGCTATACCGCCCGACCATGCCGTCGCACTGCCCCGGCTCACGCACGAAAGTTTTCGCAAACAAGCGACAGCTGCGATTGGTCCCGTCAAACAGATTTCCGCCACGATCGGTCTTGCCCGGCTGCAACGTCCCCGACCACGAGTAATAGCGCACGCCGTTAACCTCTTCCGGGCCATGTCCGCCCCAGGTTTCAGGCAAGCCCTGTGGATAATGCTGGTTGAACAGCGCCACGCCTTCGCTGGTCAGCGATTGATGCGAAGCGTGGATATCCACCGGCAGTTTCGGCCCGCGATAGCCGGTTTCCAGTAACGCCATCAACCACCCGACAAAGCGCAGCAACGCTTCCAGCAGGCGCCCCTTGGCGCTGTCCGCCGGGTAATGTCGGGCCAGATAATCAGCCAGCTCCGAACCATGATTGGGTCCGGCTACCGACGTCACCGAGGCGACCAGATCCGGCCGTTTCGCCGCCGCATAGCGCGCCGTCAGCGAGCCCTGACTGTGACCGAACAGGTTGACCTTGCGCGCGCCGGTCTCACGCAAAATCTCATCGATCTGCGCCAGCAACTGCTCGCCTCGCACCTCGGTCGAGTTCAGCGGTGAGACCTGCACGGCAATCACCGTCGCACTACCCCGGCGCAACGCCTTGATGATTCCGTACCAGTACGGATAGAGCACCAGCCGGATAAAGCCGAGCATGCCCGGTACCAGCACCAGTGGATAACGCGTCGACATGGGCAAACATCCTTGTGGTCGGTGAGTGGATGCAAGGCGTGCAAAACGCTCGCCAAGCATCCTCCGTGATGATGACAACTCCACGACCAGCCTACTTCATGCCCATGGCGAAGGTCACTTCAAACCCGGCGGCGATCAGCAGGAACAGCCAGGCCATTTAGAACTCCCGGGCGAGGTCGAGCAAACGCTGCTCGGCTTCGGCCACCGACACCGCGAAGGTGCGTTCGGCGGATTCTTCGCCCTCAGCCGCGACCACCGTGACGTCGTTGATACCGACGAAACCCAGCGCCGTGCGCAGCCATGGATCGGCGTGGTTCAACGCTTCCAGTTCACCGCCGGGGCCAAAGCCGAAGCCGCCGCGACTGGTGACGATCAAGGCCTTTTTGCCCTGCAACAGCGGCGTGTATTGAGCGACGCCGTTGTCCAGCGTGTGATCGAACGTCAGGCCCAACCGCACAATCTGATCGATCCAGGCCTTGAGGCCGCTGGGTACGCTGAAGTTGTACATCGGCGTGGAAATCAGTAGCAGATCGTGGTCGAGCAACTCGCCGACCAGTTGATCGCTGAGCGCCAGATCGGCCTGCATCGACAGTGGCCGCATTTCGGGTTCGGGGTAAAACGCCGCCGCGACAAAGGCCTCGTTGACCGCTGGAATCAACGCTCGGCCGACTTCGCGGCGAGTGATATGAGCCTGCGGATGACGCGACTGCCAGGCGCTGAGAAAACCTTCTGCCAAACGTCGCGAGTGAGAACGCTCACCGCGAGGACTGGCATGAATCGCAAGAATTTTACTCATCTGTAAAGCCTCCGGACTAGAATCAAACTGTTTGTTGCCTATAGCCTGAGGCTCGCCACTGCGCTGGCTCAAATGAGTAAAAATCATTCGGGATGAATTTTTTTCATCCATGGAGTTGCCAATGTTTGCTTCATTGCCGTTAACCGCCCTGCGCGCCTTTGAATCCGCTTCGCGCCTGTTGAGCTTCAAGGCTGCCGCCGAAGAGCTGGCGGTGACGCCCACGGCAATCTCCCATCAGATCCGCGCGCTGGAAGACTGGCTCGGGGTTGCGCTGTTCGAACGTCTGCCGCGTCAGGTACGCCTGACCGAGGGCGGCGAGCGGCTGTTTCGCAGCCTGCACGGCGCTTTACTGGAAGTCGCGCAAAGCGTCGATACACTGCGCCCGCAACGCAATGCCGGCACGCTGACGCTATCGACCACCGCCGCGTTTGCCGCGCTGTGGCTGGTGCCGCGTCTGGGGCGGTTTTATGCCCGGCATCCGAACATCAACGTGCGTCTCGACACCCATTGCGAAGTCATCGATCTGCACCAGGACGCCAGCGTCGATCTGGTGTTGCGCTACAGCCTCGACGATTACCCCAACCTTTATGGCCTGTGCCTGTTCGATGAGTCGTTCGGCGTTTACGGCTCGCCGGAGCAAGTGGCGCTGGCGTCGCGCCGTACGCCGACGTTGATCAGCGTGCATTGGCATAACTCCAAGCTCTACGCCCACGGCTGGCAGGCGTGGTGTGCGAAGTCCGGCGAAAACTGGCTGCAGCAGCAACCGGCGATCCGCGAATACGATGAGGAGCATTACGCTCTGCAAGCGGCGATAGCCGGGCAAGGGTTGGTGCTGGCGAGCAATATTCTGGTCTCGGAAAGTGTCGCCAGCGGTTTGCTGGTGCCGTACATGGCCGAGGTGGTGGTCGATGGCGCGGGTTACAGCGCCTTGTGCGTGCCGGGGCGGGAGCGGCATCCGCCGGTGCGGGCATTTTTTGCCTGGTTGCGCGAGGAGGCAGAGTTGTCCGGGCTGGCGCCAGGAGCGCGGCCTTCGGCAGCTCCTGCGAGGGTTGTGTAAAACCGATAAAACTTTTTGCAGCGCGCATGACTCACAACTTGGGTAGCGACCGCGTCCGCAGAACGTGGCGCCCATCGGATTAGCCTCCAGGAGACTGAAATGAGCAATGACCTGCACCTGTCAGATGTCCAAACCCTGCGCGACCGTGCGCGCCAACACGTCGAGAACGGCGCCGTCACCGAGAGCTACAGCGCCGACCGCGATGAGGTGCTGCGTTTGCTCAATGAATCGCTGGCCACCGAACTGGTCTGCGTCTTGCGCTACAAACGCCACTACTTCATGGCCACCGGCGTCAAAGCCCATGTCGCCGCCGAAGAGTTTCTCGAGCACGCGACTCAGGAAGCCCAGCACGCCGACCGTCTGGCCGAGCGCATTGTGCAACTGGGCGGCGAACCCGAGTTCAATCCCGACATGCTGTCGAAAATGTCCCACGCGCAATACGTGGCCGGTAAAGATCTCAAGGAGATGGTCTACGAAGACCTCGTCGCCGAGCGGATCGCCATCGACAGCTACCGCGAGATCATCCAGTACATCGGCGAGAAAGACCCGACCACCCGGCGGATCTTCGAAGATATCCTCGCGCAGGAAGAAGAGCATGCCGACGACATGGCTGACATTCTGAAAGACCTGTAACCCCTAAAAAATAAAAGATCGCAGCCTGCGGCAGCTCCTGCATTGATCCCTGTAGGAGCTGCCGCAGGCTGCGATCTTTTGATTTATTCTTTTACCTGGTTGGCTTGACGGTCACCGGCGCCTTGCCCGCTTTCATCTGCTCCAGCAACGGCGCGCACTGATTCGGCTCACCCCCACTCGGCGCCACCAGCGCCAACAGCCCCGCCGCCGGTGCGGCAATCACGCCCAGCGCAACCATCCCCGCCCCACGCAGCATCAGCGGCACAGCCTTCACACCGGCATCCGGCTTGATGAACTTGCCGCGCACATACAGCGGCGAGCGCAGGGAGATCAAACGCCAGCCCTTGGATTCCGGCGTCACGGTCAGATCAAGTTGCTCGGTGGCCATGTTCGCCGTGCCATCGATATAGATGATCGCGTTCTCGGTATCGAAGACGAACAGCTGCGTGGTCGCCAGGCCGGTCTTGATGTCGAAGTCGGCCGCCGCACAATTGATCTTCACTTCCTTGTCGCCAAAGATCTTGCCGACCACATAGTTGCCGACGTTGAGCCCGGCCAGTTCCATCAGCTCGCGACTGATGGCGCCGTCATTGATCAGCATCTTCAGCTTGCCGTTGGCGCCGCCCAGCAGCTTGGCGACCGAGTTGCCGCGCCCGCTGATGTCGGCGTCGCCATTGAGCTCGCCGAAACTGGTTTTCATCGGTTCAAAAGTCGGGAACAACTCTTTGAGCTTGAAGCCACGGGCGGTCAGTTTCGCCCGGCCTTCGAGCGGCTCGGTGCGGCCGTTGAGGCGGATCTGCGCATCAAGGTTGCCGCCGGCCACGCCGAAGCGCAGTGGTTCGAGACTGAGTTCGCCATCGTTGAGTTTGAGGTGGGTATAAAGGTCGGTGAACGGCAGCTTCTCGCTATGCACTATACGTTTGCCGGTGAATTCGACGTCGGCATCCATCGCCCGCCAACGGTCGGTCTTGAACTCCTCGACCGGCAGGACTTTGTCGGCCGGTTGTTTGCTCTCGCCGCCGCGAGCCTTTTGCTTATCGTTGGAGTCGGCACCGATCAACGGCGCGAGGTCAGCGAACAGCAGTTGATTGGAGAGCAGCGCGCCGCTGAGCTTGGGTCGCGGCTGACTGGCAACGTAAGTCAGATCGCCATGGATGTCGCTGCCGCCGATCTTGCCGTTGAACTGTTCATAGGTGAATTTCGCGCCGCCAGCATCATGCAGCTTGGCGATCAGATGGCCGTCGGTGGAGTACGGCGGGGTGTCCGGCAGGGTCACGCCGGTCAGCGGATAGAGATTGCCAAGGCTGGCGCCCGCCAGCTTCAGGCGCAGGTCAAGGGCGCCGAGGTTGAGCGGATCGGTCAACGTACCGGCGAGTTCGATGCTGGTGTCGCCGATCTTGGCCTGCGCCTGCAACGGGAACGGCTTGCTGGCGTCCTGCAACGCGAGCAGGCCGCCGATCTTGCCTTGGCCGCTGAGGTTCTGCGCGTGATATTGGCCTTTGACCTTCAGCGCAAAGGCGTAGTCCTGCGGTGCGGCGCCCTTGTCCTGTGCGGTTTTCGCCGCTTTGTCGCCGACGATGTCGCTGTACGGGATTGGCTTGCCCAGCGGATCGATCAATACATCGAGATTGGTCTTCAGTGTCTGATCGTCGAGCGTCACATGGCCCTTGTCGAAACCGATGGCGCCGATGTCGACCACCCAGTTCGACGGCTCGGCATTCGGATCCTTGGGATCGAACTTGAACGTCCAGTTGGCGCGGCCATCGGCCAGGCGCTGCAGCTCGGCATTGGGTTCGGTCAGGTCAATACGCGGGATCACCACGCGCTGTGCCAATAGCGCCAGTGGCGAGATGCGCAGTTCAACGCGCTTGAGCGTGACCATCTGCGGCTTTTTGGACCAGTCCGGGTTGCCCAGGCTCAAGTCCTCGGCCACCACATGCGGCCACGGCACCCAGGCACGCCAGCCACCTTCGTCCGGCTCGCGTTGCCAGATCACCGCGAGGTTGCCATTGATGGCGAACGGTCGGTGCAGTTCTTCCGAGACTTTGGCGTTGATCGGCGGTTTGATCCGGTTCCAGTCGAAGAACACGATGATCAAGACCAGCACGGCGAGTAGCAGCACGAGGATGGCGAAGGTCCAGCTGAATATTTTTCCAGTGCGCGTCATGCACAAAGCTCCTGATCACGTGCGCCCGGACATCGCGGCGCACGGCTGAAACGGCGGGCCAATGCGGCCCCTCTGAATTCTGTGACTGGCAAAAGGCCCGCAGGTTTAATCAAAAGGTTGATCAAAGCGCAAAAAAACCAGCTGAACCTGACTGATCGGTCGAACAGCGTTACCGCGACCCGCACATTTGCGAGGCGCGAGTGAGTCGAAAATACCCACCTCGGTGCAAAACCGTCGCCCTGAAAGGCCTGATCTAGAGCCTTGCGCCAGAACAATCAATTCTGTTGATTATTACCATTGCGTTTATGAACTTTTATATCGACTTATCGAGAGTAGCATTGCCCTCGTACCCACTTTATCGCCCTCCCAAGGAGCAACCCATCATGAAACGCCAATTACTGCTCAGTCTTACCCTGTCGATGCTAGCCAGCACTGCTTTCGCCCTGCCTGCTGCCGACCAAGCGACTCCGCAAGTGAAATCCAGCCATTCGGCATTCAGCCAGACCGTTGCTGCTGACGGCGGCGACCGCACCCCACAAGGCCAGACCCTGGCTGAAAACGGCCGCAACCGCCTGGAAGAAAAAGGCCTGGTGCAAGATGGCTATGACAAGACTCCACAAGGTCAGACCGTAGCCGAAGGTGGCCGTGATCGCCTCGAAGAGAAAGGTCTGGTGCAAGACGGTTCCGATCGCACTCCACAGGGTCAAACCCTGGCGTCTGATGGCAGCGACCGCACTCCACAAGGTCAAACCCTGGCTTCTGACGGCAGCGACCGTACCCCACAAGGTCAAACCCTGGCTTCCGATGGCAGCGATCGCACTCCACAAGGTCAAACCCTGGCCTCCGATGGCAGCGACCGTACCCCACAAGGCCAAACCCTCGCTGAAGGCGGTGGTGACCGTGTGATCGAACGCAACAGCGCTTTGAGCTAAGCCCATGGCGGCCTCGAAAAAAAGCCCAATCAGCGGATTGGGCTTTTGACTTTTCAGCCCCACTGAAATCCTTCGCTGCACCTCCTCCCGTTCGACGCCGACAAAGCCGATTTGCTAGAGTGCGGCGCTTGTCCTGCCGAAGAACACACCCTGCGATGCTGCCCCGCGCCGAACAGAAACAACAGACCCGCAACGCCCTCATGGACGCTGCCCGCCACTTGATGGAAAGCGGCCGAGGATTCGGCAGCCTGAGCCTGCGCGAAGTGACCAAAACCGCCGGGATCGTGCCGACCGGTTTCTACCGGCATTTTGCCGATATGGATGAGCTGGGCCTGGTGCTGGTCAGTGAAGTCGGCCAGACCTTTCGCGAAACCATCCGTTTGGTACGCCACAACGAGTTCGTCATGGGCGGCATTATCGATGCCTCGGTGCGAATCTTCCTTGATGTGGTCAGCGCCAACCGTTCGCAATTTCTCTTTCTCGCCCGCGAGCAGTACGGCGGTTCGCAGCCGGTGCGCCAGGCAATCGGACGTTTGCGCGAGAACATCAGCGCCGACCTTGCGGCGGATTTGACGTTGATGCCCAAGCTCCAGCATCTGGACGCTGCGGGGCTGAGCGTGATGGCTGACCTGATCGTCAAATCGGTGTTTGCCACCCTGCCGGACATTATTGATCCACCCGCCGAAGCACTGCCGGAGCATCTGACGCCGCAGGCGAAGATCACCCAGCAACTGCGTTTCATCTTTATCGGACTCAAGCATTGGCAGGGGCTCGGCAGTACCGAATAAAAGATCAACGGATCGCAGCCTTCGGCAGCTCCTACAGGGATTGATGTAGGAGCTGCCGAAGGCTGCGATCTTTTTTATGCGCCGCAAATTGGTGCATTAAAAAATCTTCACGCACCAAAACCTCTCATATCTCCGCAACATCCTGAAACATCCGCTAGTCTCCGACAGGGATTTCCTACATCTCGTCCGATTGGCAAGGCCCTTGCTCTAGTCTGAGTATTGTCCATAAGCTGGAAGCTTACCGATGCTGGTGATTCACCGCAGAATCGACCCTCAACCCGTCTGGGCCGCTGAGTTGCTCCTGACTTTCGAAGCGCGGAGCAAGAGCCGCCTGCGCTGTTTCAGTGCCGAAGGCGAAGACGTCGGGCTGTTTCTGGAGCGCGGCCAACCGCCGCTGTATGACGGCGAATGCCTGCAAGCCGAAGACGGCCGCATCGTTCGCGTTTGTGCCCGCCCCGAACAACTGCTGCACGTCACCTGCGCCAACGCTTTCGAATTGACCCGCGCCGCCTATCACCTGGGCAATCGCCACGTTGCCCTGCAAGTCGGCGATGGCTGGCTGCGCTTGCTCGATGACTACGTGCTCAAAGCCATGCTCGAGCAATTGGGCGCGCAGGTTGAAGCCATCGAAGCACCGTTCCAGCCGGAACACGGCGCCTATGGCGGCGGTCATCACCATTCCCGCCACGGCGACGAAGACTTCAACTACGCGCCGAAACTCCATCAGTTCGGCGTACGCCTGTGAATCCGGCCTGGGCGCTGCTGCGCCTGGCCAGTCCGCAACTGCCGATTGGCGGCTACAGCTATTCGCAAGGCCTGGAAATGGCGGTGGATAACGGCCGGGTGAAAAACCCGGACGACGCCCGCCGCTGGATCAGCGATCAGTTGCTGCTCAATCTGGCGCGCTTCGAAGCGCCGTTGTTGCTCGCGCATTGCCAGGCGGCGGCGGATCAGCGATGGCCCGAGTTGCTGATTCTCTGCGAAAGCCATCGCGCCAGCCGCGAGACACGCGAGCTGCATCTGGAAAGTCGGCAGATGGGCTATTCGTTGCAGCAATTACTCAACGGTTTGCCGGAACTCGACACGCCCGCGCGCGACTTTCTCGATCAATGCACAGAACCGCATCTGGCCCTGTGCTGGGCGCTGGCCGCGCGCGCTTGGGGCATCAGCCCGCAAGACGCACTCGCCGCGTGGCTGTGGAGCTGGCTGGAAAACCAGCTCGCCGTATTGATGAAAACCCTGCCGCTGGGCCAGCAAGCGGCGCAACGCCTGACCAGCGAACTGCTGCCACTGCTGCAACAGGCGCAGCAGGACGCCAGCCGAATCAATCCCGAACACATCGGCAGCGCCGCGTTCGGCCTGTCCCTGGCGTGCATGGCCCACGAGCGCCAGTACAGCCGCCTCTTTCGCTCCTAGGAGAAACATTTATGAACACACAACCTCTGCGCGTCGGCATCGGCGGCCCGGTCGGTTCCGGCAAAACCGCGTTGACCCTGGCCCTGTGCCTGGCCCTGCGCGAGCGCTACAACCTCGCCGTGGTCACCAACGATATCTACACCCGCGAAGACGCCGATTTCCTCGTGCGCAATGAAGCTCTCGCGCCGGAACGGATCATCGGCGTGGAAACCGGCGGCTGCCCGCACACCGCGATTCGCGAAGACGCCTCGATCAACCTCGAAGCGGTCGATCAACTGAATCGACGCTTTCCGGGACTCGACCTGATTCTGGTGGAGTCCGGCGGCGACAACCTGTCGGCGACCTTTAGCCCGGAATTGTCCGACCTGACCATCTACGTGATCGACGTTTCGGCCGGCGACAAGCTGCCGCGCAAGGGCGGGCCGGGGATCTGCAAATCCGATCTGCTGGTGATCAACAAGATCGACCTTGCGCCACTGGTGGGCGCCTCACTGGAGATGATGGACAGCGACACCAAACGCATGCGCAACGGCAAGCCGTTCGTCTTCAGCAACCAGAAAACCGGTCAGGGTCTGGAAGCCATCATCGCCTTCATCGAACGCCAGGGCCTGCTGACCGCAGCCTGATTCACTTTTCAACAAGGAAGCTTTTCCATGACTCTCAAACGCATTCTTGGCGCGGTTGCGCTACTGCTGACCCCGGCATTGGCCTTTGCTCATCCGGGGCATGGCGACAGTGGCTTGATCGCCGGTATCAGCCACCCGATAGGCGGCCTCGACCACTTGCTGGCGATGGTTGCCGTTGGGTTGTGGGCAGCGCAGCAACAAGGCGCCGCGCGATGGGCGCTGCCGTGCACGTTTGTCGGCACCATGCTGATTGGCGGCCTGCTCGGTTTTGAAGGCCTGCAATTGCCGGCGCTGGAAAGCGGGATTGCTGCCTCGGTGCTGGCGCTGGGCCTGGCGGTGGCGTTGGCTGTGCGTCCGCCGCTGGTGATGGCGGTGGTGGCAACGGCGGTGTTTGCGTTGTTCCACGGTGTGGCGCATGGGCTGGAATTGCCGGACATGAGCAGCCCTTGGGCGTATGCCGCTGGTTTCGTCGCCGCGACAGCTGCACTGCATGCCGCTGGTTATGCCGTAGTGCGTTTCCTGCCTCAGGCTGCTGCACCGTTGGTGCGCCTCGCTGGCGCTGCCTCAGCCATCACCGGCGCCTGGCTGCTGGCTGGCTAAACGGCACATCCCCTGTAGGAGCTGCCGAAGGCTGCGATCTTTTGATTTTGATTAATAAAAGCAAGATCAAAAGATCGCAGCCTTCGGCAGCTACAGGGTTCGTCACCCACCCGGTGCTCTCTGCTACCATGTCGCGCAATCGCCCCAGCCCGTGACGACGTCCGCCCATGCCCCACGCTTCCCGCTCCACCGCCCTGCCTGAATTGACCGCCCTGTTCGGCGCTGTGCAACAGCACTTCGTCAATGTGATCGTGCCCCTCTGGCAAGGCCCGGGCTGGAACGCCGACATGGCGTTGCCCTATGAGGCGCTGGACGCTGCGCACCAACCTTTGACGGCGCAGCGCTATCGCGCGATGGCCTGTGCACGCCAGCTGTATCTGTTTTCCAGTCTGATCGGGGTTGTGGATAACGCTGAGGCTCGCGCAGCGACGCTGTTTCGTTCCCTGCAACGGCACTTCCACGATGCCGAGCACGGTGGCTGGTTCTACAGCATCGATGCGCAGGGCAAGCCGCTGGATCAGCGCAAGGATCTCTACACCCACGCCTTCATTCTGTTCGCCTGCGCGCATTACTGGGCCAGGTCCGGTGATCCGCTGGTCGAGTCGACCTTGAACGCGGCGCTGGAAATCATCGGTCGGCGCTTTGCCACCGGTGATGGCTTGTACGAGGCGTGCCTGGATCGCGACTGGATCACCCTTGAAACCGGTCCGTTGCAGAATCCATTGATGCACCTGGCCGAAGCCTTCCTCGCCACCCTGGCCGTGCGCAAAGATGCACAGACGCAGACAGCGTTGCTGGAGTTATGCACAGCCATGCACAAGCGCTTCATCGATCCGCAACACGGCGTATTGATGGAGAAGCCGCTTGGGGCTGTGGATAACTGGTACGAACCGGGGCATCAGTTCGAGTGGTATTTCCTGCTGGAGTCGTCGCCGCTGTTGCGTGGTTCGAAACTGCATGCGGCACTGGACCGGGCGTTCGCGTTCACCGAGCAATACGGTGTGGTGCAACCGTCTGGCGCGGTGCGGGCGATGCTGGATCTGGAGCTGGATGGAAGGCCGAAGGATTCGACTCAGCGGATTTGGGCTCAGGCGGAATATCTGCGGGCGCTGACGTTGCGTCAGGGCAGCGAAGCCGTGGTGCTGCGCCAGTTACAGGCGTTGCAACAACGCTTTCTGCATGCCGGTGGCTGGCATGAATGCCGGGATGAACAAGGCGAAGTCAGTCGCAAGGACATGCCTTCTACTACGCCTTATCACCTTGCGACCTGCTATCACGGTCTGGCTGAATATTTACGCTGATCTCATGGAAAATGAGATCCAGTGTGCTGAGGAGATCTACTGTGGCGAGGGGATTTATCCCCGTTGGGCTGCGCAGCGGCCCCGCTCTTTTTAGGGCCGCTTCGCGCCCCAACGGGGATAAATCCCCTCGCCACAATAAATCTCCTTCTCCACAAATGTGTTCTCAACAGGAATCAGGGTTACATCAGGCGATCCACTTCTTGTCCCCGGTGAAGCTGATAGTCAACCAGCGCGCCGCATCCGGAGTGCCCAGCTTCGCCGAAATCTCCTCACGTAACGCATCCAGTTGCCCGACATTGCTCAGCGCATAATCGGCCGGCAACACCACATGAATCTCGATAAACCGCGCCCGCCCGTGCTTCTGTACGTACGACACGTAATCATCGAAACCATGCTCGACCTTCGCCGCGTCCATCACCTGGCGCACCTGGTCATCCAGCGTGTCCGGCGCGATCCCCAACACGTCACGCAGTGCCGGCCGAAGTATCTTGAACGCTGGCGGCAACATGGTCAGCGCCAGCACGATCAGGATCAGCGGGTCAACGTACGCCGCCCACTGGCCATAGCCCTGCGACTTGAGCAGCAGCGCTGCGAGGAAACTGATCAACAGGCCCACGGACAGCATCGCGTCCACCAGCCAACTGATGTTGTCGAACTGGATCAGACTGGATTTCAGTTTGCGGTTACGCCGACGCACGTAGAAGAAATAGGCGAACTCGACCACGGTGAACACGCCTGCATAGATGATCACCAGACCCAGTTCGATCTCGCGGCCACCGTTGATAATGCCGAACACACCGTTGAGAAATGCATAGATCGCAATCAACAGGAGAAAACTGCCTTCAATCAGCAGCACCATCGGTTCGAGATGCCAGAAACCGAACTGGAAACGGTGGTTGCTTTCCTTGGCGATCAACTTGGCAGTGATCAGCATCAGGACTTTGATGAAGGTTGCGATCAGCGAGAAAAAACCATCAAAAAGGATGGATTGGGAACCTGAAACAAAACCGGTAACGATCCCGGCGATCGCCACGGCAAACATCAGAATGGTCGATTGTTTGAGCAGCGCCTGCTCACCTCGGTTACTCACTTTAACTCCTCGAAAAACCCTGAAAACCGCGGGATGCGGTGGGGTTGTTGAGAGAGGAGTTTACCTTATCACTGATTTCCACCCGATTTTGTGGCGAGGGCGCTTGCTCCCGCTGGGGTGCGAAGCGCCCCTGCTCTTCAGCTAAAAGCAGGGGCCTGCTGCGCAAGCCAGCGGGAGCAAGCTCCCTCGCCACAGGGTTAAGTGTCAGGCCTTGTTACGCTCGATCGCAAACCCAGCCCAGGTCTGGCTCACCGGCATCAACTCCAGGCTGTTGATGTTGATGTGCGCCGGCGCATTCATCACCCAGAAAATCGTCTCGGCAATGTCCTGCGGCTGGATCGGCTCGGCACCGGCATACGTTGCGTTGTAGCGTTCCTGATCGCCAGCGAAACGCACCAGCGAGAACTCGCTTTCGCACAGCCCTGGCTCGATATTGCTGACACGCACGCCGGTTCCCTGCAAGTCGCAACGCAGGTTCAGCGAAAACTGCTTAACAAACGCCTTGGTCGCGCCGTAGATATGGCTGCCCGGATACGGGTAGTTACCAGCGATCGAACCGAGGTTAACGATGCCGGCGCCTCGGCCATGGGCGATCAGGCGCGGCAGCAGCAGGCGGGTTGCGTACATCAGGCCTTTAACGTTGGTGTCGACCATGGTGTCCCAATCGTCCAGATCGCACTTCGGCGCCGGGTCCACGCCCAATGCCAGACCGGCGTTGTTGATCAGGCCGCGTAGCTTGGCGAACGACGGCGGCAAGTTTGCAATCGCCTCCTCCATCGCCTTGCGATCACGCACATCGAGCACCAGGCCATGCACCTCGGTCTGCTTCGACAGCTCGGCGCACAGCGCATTGAGGCGTTCTTCACGACGACCGGTCAGCACCAGTTTCCAGCCAGCCTCGGCAAAACGGCGGGCACAGGCTTCACCAAATCCGGACGTCGCGCCGGTGATAAACAGGGTGTTGGACATCGTGTTCTCCTTGCTTCGGCCACCGTAGCAGCCCTTGGAATAGAAAATCAGCCAGCAGCATGCCCGGCCCACGAATATCGGGCAACTACCGCCTCCGTGTAGGAGCTGCCGAAGGCTGCGATCTTTTGATGTTGTTTCTGAAGGTCAAAAGATCGCAGCCTTCGGCAGCTCCTACACGGAGGTATTTCAGCTCAAAAAATGATCAATCGTCGGAGCGTCATACAGGGCGTGGCCTGTAGCCATGTGCGCGCACGTTATCCACAGTCCCTTCCACAGTTTCCGGGGGCAAGTGGAAACGCGCAAAGCCGCGCCATACAAGGCTTTGCGGGCGAAATAGAAAGTTTTTTGCTTGACCCTGAAGTGACAGATGTGCGGCACATGGCATTTTGCACGACCGAGCGGTCAGTGCAGTGATTGCGCGAGGCCAGTAATTACGGCCCTTAGCGAGGTCTTTCCAGAGTTTAATCACAGACTTATCCACAGGCTTACCCCTCAGCAACCAACCCCTTTGCCGACTGGATAAAAAGGTTGACAAGAGCGACTCCAGCACGCGTAAAAACGCCTGATCAAAAAACAACCACAACGCTGCAAGCCACGGTTCCAGAGGCTTTCAGCCAGCTACTCCCACGTTATTCACAGCCAGCTCCACAGCAAACGGGGACAAGTCAAAACTGTGCAAAAACAGCCATTTGCAGCGTCTATATGTCGCGCTTTGACAGCTTGGTGGATTTGTTTTCCACAATTAGACGGAACAGCTGTTTTCCCTGTAGGAGCTGCCGCAGGCTGCGATCTTTTGATGTGTTTTTAAAGATCAAGAGATCGCAGCCTGCGGCAGCTCCTACAGGGGGATTGCAAGCATTAAAAAGCCCCGGGACTTGCGTCGCCGGGGCTGTGTATAACGTTGCAGCAATCAGTGCCCGCCCAAATAGGCGTTACGCACCTCCTCGTTCACCAGCAGCTCCTTGCCAGTGCCGGTCAGGCGGATCTCGCCGTTGACCATGACATACGCCCGGTCGGACAGTTTCAGCGCATGGTTGGCGTTCTGCTCGACCAGAAAAATGGTCATGCCGGTTTTCGCCAACTCGCGCAGGGTCGCAAAGATCTGCTTCACCACAATCGGCGCCAGGCCCAGGCTCGGCTCATCGAGCAGCAACAACTTCGGCCGGCTCATCAAGGCACGAGCAATCGCCAGCATCTGCTGTTCACCACCGGACATGGTCATCGCCCGTTGGGTACGGCGCTCTTCCAGCCGAGGAAACAGCGCAAACATGCGCTGCATGTCCTCTTTGGCGTACTTGTCGCCAATCGGGATGGTGCCCATCAACAGGTTTTCCTCGACAGTCATGTCGGGGAACACCCGCCGTCCTTCCGGCGATTGCGCAATGCCGTGGGAGGCGATGTAGTGCGATGACTTCTGGGTGATGTCGACGCCCTGATAAATAATCTGCCCGCCGGCCGCTCGTGGCTGGCCGAAGATCGACATCAGCAACGTCGATTTGCCGGCGCCGTTGGAGCCGATCAGGCTGACGGTTTCCCCCTCATTGATCTGCAGCGAAACACCCTTGAGCGCCTGGATCGGTCCGTAGAACACGTCGAGGTCTTTGAGTTCGAGGATCGGTTGCGTCATACCAGCTCCTCTTCGTCGGCGCCCAGATAGGCGGCAATCACTTTCGGATCGTTACGAATCGCTTCAGGTCCGCCTTCGGCGATGACGATGCCGTGGTCCAGCACCACGATGTGGTCGGAAATGCTCATTACCATGCCCATGTCGTGTTCGATCAGCACCACGGTCAGATCGTGCTCATCGCGCAGCAGCCGGATCATCGCGCTCAGCGCTTCGGTTTCCTGTGGATTGAGGCCGGCAGCCGGTTCGTCGAGGCAGATGATCTGCGGCCGCGTGCACATGGCCCGGGCAATCTCCAGACGGCGCTGCTGGCCGTAGGAGAGTTCACCGGCGAGACGGTTGGCGCAGTCGACCAGATCGACCACTTCCAGCCAGTAGAACGCGCAATCGAGCGCATCGCTTTCAGCCTTGCGGTAGCCCTTGGTGTTGAGGATGCCGGCGAGCATGTTGCGGTTGACCCACATGTGCTGGGCCACCAGCAGGTTTTCCAGCACCGACATTTCCTTGAACAGGCGAATGTTCTGGAACGTCCGAGCCAGGCCTGCGCGGTTCACCAGATGCGTGCCGCCGAACATCTTGTAGTACAGACGGCTGAGGAAGGATTTCGGCGAAACAAAATCGGTCGCTTTGAACGATTCGCCCAGCAACTGGATAACGTTGGTCTGCTGGCCGCGCACGTTGAGTTCGATCTTGCCGCCGGAAGCTTTATAGAAACCGGTCAGGCAGTTGAACACCGTGGTCTTGCCGGCGCCGTTAGGGCCGATCAAGGCGAAGATCGAGTTGCGCTTGACCTTCAGGCTGACATCGCTCAGGGCCTTGATGCCACCGAAATGCATCATCAGTTTTTCAACAGAGAGTACGACTTCACTCATGGCGCAGTCCTCTCATAGTGAATGGCACCTTTGCGTGGAGTGACCCCGGTGCGGCTGATGCGGATCAGCCCACGTGGTCGCCAGATCATCATCAACACCATCAGGATGCCGAACAGCAACACGCGATATTCGGCGAAGCCGCGCAGCAGTTCCGGGGCGACGGTCAACACGAATGCGGCGATCACCACGCCGATGGTCGAACCCATGCCGCCGAGTACGACGATGGCCAGAATCAGCGCTGATTCGAAGAAGGTGAACGAGGTCGGGTTGACGAAGCCTTGATAGGTCGCGAAGAACACGCCCGCGAGGCCGGCCGTCGATGCACCGATGGTGAACGCCGACAGCTTGACCAGCACGTGGTTGAGGCCCATCGAGCGGCAGGCGATTTCATCTTCACGCAGGGCTTCCCAGGCGCGGCCGACCGGCATTTTCACCAGACGATGCTTGATGTACAGCACGGCCAATACCACGAGGAACAACACCGCGTAGATGAAGTAGTATTTCACGTCCGGGTTGTAGGCGATGCCGAAAAACTCGTGGAACGGCACCCCGCCGTCCTTCGCGCGCTTGCCGAACTCCAGACCGAAGAAGGTCGGCAGCGGCGCCGGCATGCCGTTCGGGCCACCGGTCAGGGACAACCAGTTGTTGAGGATCAGGCGAATGATTTCACCGAAGCCCAACGTCACGATCGCCAGATAGTCGCCATGCAGGCGCAACACCGGGAAACCGAGGATGCATCCAGCAAGGCCAGCAGTAATTGCCGCCAGCGGCAGCACGGTCCAGAAACCCAGCCCGAGATACTGGTAACCGAGCGCCAGACCGTAGGCACCGATGGCGTAGAACGCCACGTAACCGAGGTCGAGCAGACCGGCCAGGCCGACCACGATGTTCAATCCCAGGCCCAGCAGCACGTAGATCAACCCGAGAATGACCACGCCCAGCAGATAGGAGTTGGAAACGAACGGCACGATGACCGCCAGCACAATCAGCAGCGGGATGATCCAGCGCAGGCTCGATTTGTGATCGCTTGGCAGTACGTGCACACCGGAACCGGTGCTCTCGAATCCGTCGAGAATTTTCAGGCCCTTGGGCGTTTGCAGGAACAGGCTGAGGGCGAAGCGGCCAATCATGACGATGCCGATGATCCACGCCACGCGGGTCGGTTCGAGATTGAAGCTGTACCCCTCAAGGACGACACCGACAATCGGCCCGAAAACGATCAGGGCAATCAGGCCGGCAAGAATCGCCTCAACCAGGCTTTTTTTGACATCAATGCTTTTTTGGGTGGTTGAAGACATCGCTTACACCTTCGACACAAGAGGACGGCCCAACAGGCCCTGCGGCCGGAAGACCAGAACAAGTACGAGCAGCGAGAAGCTGAACACGTCTTTGTAGTCGGAGTTGACCAGGCCGGAGAACAGCGACTCGGAGATACCGAGGATGATCCCGCCCAACATCGCACCCGGCAGCGAACCGATCCCGCCGAGTACCGCAGCGGTAAAGGCTTTAATGCCGATGACGAACCCGGCGTAGAAGTCGAACGTGCCGTAGTTCATGGTGATCAGCACGCCGGCCAGCGCCGCCATGGCTGCACCGATGATGAATACGTAAGAGATAACGCGGTCGGTGTTGATCCCCAGGATCGAGGCCATCTTGCGGTCTTGCTGGGTGGCGCGGCACATGCGGCCGAGCTTGGTGTACTTGATGACATAGGTCAGCAGGCCCATGCCAACGAACGCGGCGACCAGGATGAACACCTTGGTGTAGGTGAGCTGGACAAAACCGGTGCCGATGTCGACGCGCCAGGCACCGGTGAGCAGTGTCGGAACGCCCTGTTGGCGTGCGCCCTGACTGATCTGGGCATAGTTTTGCAGAATCAGCGAGATGCCGATGGCGCTGATCAGCGGAGCCAGTCGGGTGGAGTTGCGCAGGGGTCTGTAAGCGACTCGCTCAATGACCCAGCCATACACCGCCGTGACGACGATGGTGAAGATCAGTGTGCCGAGCATCAGCAGCGGGAAGGATTCGATACCGAAGTAAGCCAGCAGAGCCAGACTGATTGCCGCCAGGTAAGCGGAAATCATGTAAACCTCGCCGTGGGCGAAGTTGATCATGCCGATGATGCCGTAGACCATTGTGTAGCCGATGGCGATCAGGCCATAGACCGACCCGAGGGTCAGGCCGTTGACCAGTTGCTGCAGGAAAATACCATCCATAACGCAATCTCACGCAGTGAGAACCTGCCCACCTGTAGGCGGGCGGCTCTTCTAGGGAAAATACAGATTTACGTCGGAGCAATGTCAGCCACGATTCACCCGTCACCACCGCCCCCTGTAGGAGTGAGCCTACTCGCGATAGCGGATTAACATTCAACACATGTGTTGCCTGTAACTCCGTCATCGCGAGCAGGCTCACTCCTACAAAGGAGCCGTGGGATCAGTTGATCGCGTCAGCCCTTACTTCTGTTTTTCCAGCTGGTGATATTTGCCGCTGGCGTCCCACTGGTACACCACGTAGTCGGAGACCTTCAGGTCGCCCTTCTTGTCCCAGGCCTTCTCACCCATGACGGTTTTCACCGGATTGGCTTTCAGCCACTCGGCAGCTTTCTCGCCACTGTTGGATTTTGCGCCATTGAAGGCTGCAGCCAGGGTTTGCACCGAGGCGTAGGCATACAGGGTGTAGCCTTCAGGTTCGGTGCCGGCCTTGCGGAAGGCATCGACGACGGTTTTACTTTCCGGCAGCAGACGCGGGTCGGCGCCGAAAGTCATCAGCACGCCGTCGACGTATTGCGGGCCGCCAGCGGTGGTCACCAGTTCGTCGGTAACGATGCCGTCGTCGGACATGAATTTCACGTCTTTCAGGCCTTCGGTACGCAGTTGTTTGACCAGTGGACCGGCTTCCGGGTGCAGGCCGCCGAAGTAGACAACGTCGGCACCGGCGGCGCGGATCTTGGTGACCAGGGCGCTGAAGTCTTTCTCGCCACGGGTCAGGCCTTCGTAGATGACCGGGGTCACACCACGCTTGGTCAACTGCGCCTTGGTGGCATCCGCCAGGCCTTGGCCGTAGGTGTCCTTGTCGTGGATGACCGCGACTTTCTTGCCCTTGAGCACGTCGACGATGTAGTCGCCGGCGACGATGCCTTGCTGGTCGTCACGTCCGCACATACGGAACATGGCGCCCAAGCCGCGCTCGGTCACTTGCGGGTTGGTGGAACCCGGGGTGATCGCGATAACGCCGGCCTCGTCGTAGATTTCCGAGGCTGGAATGGTGGAAGAAGAGCAGAAGTGACCGACTACGCCAGCGACTTTCTGGTTGACCAGGTCCTTGGCGACCGTGACCGCTTGTTTCGGTTCGCAGGCGTCATCGCCTTTGACCAGAACGATTTTCTCCCCGTTGACGCCACCTGCCGCGTTGACCGCATCAGCCGCCGCCTGTGCACCCTTCATGTACTGCTCGCCAAATGCCGCGTTGGCGCCAGTCATTGGACCCGCTACACCGATTTTGACGTCGGCTTGAGCAAACGCAGAAACACCCAACGCAGTAGCCACTGCGAGGGCCAGAAAGCCTTTCTTGTAAAACGTCTGGGACATGAGGTGGTGCTCCAAGGTTTTTTTTAGTTGGCACTGCGACTTCACTTCACTGAAAGCTCAGAGCAAGGCCCGTGCCATCGGTTTTTTATTCTTCAAAAAGTCGCTGCTTTCTTGTTATTTCGACTGTTTCGTTCCCATTTTCATTGGGCGTGCAACCGTCTAAACCGCGGAAGGTGAAACCATTTATTTTTTCAGGCGCAACCCGCACGCGCCATCATTGCAACCGCGGCGCCAAACGACGTGCAACCAGCCTGTAACAGCCCGCGTCACCGAACTGCACACTGCTGGTGCGGGACTGCTACAACCCGCACCATTACAGGCTAGTCGCTGCATCGAAAAGCGCCGCTTCCGGCAACATATTTCAACACTCAAATGACGATGCGCAGGCACTGGCCCGCGTGATACAGCGAGAACCCGGCCTCGTACAGGCAACTGCGCAAGCTCACGCCCGCCAAGGGCTGCATCGGTGCAAAGGGTATCGGCAGGGCCTGTGGATTGCCGTTACACAAGTAATCGGCAAAGGCCTTGCCGACCACGGTGCCGGTGGTGACGCCGCGACCGTTGTAGCCAGTGACGGCCACCAGTCCCGGCGCCGGTTCGAACAGACGCATGAGGTGATCGGGCGTGAACGCGATACGCCCGGTCCAGGTGCATTCCCATTCAACCGGTTTCAGGTTGGGGAAATAATGCTGTTGTACCCGGTCGGCCCAAGCCTTGAGAAACCAGGCCGGTTTCTGGTTGCCGTTGCCAAGGCTGCCGAGCAATAAGCGCCCTTCTTTGTCACGGCGGATACTGCTTAACACTTGTCTGGTATCCCACGAACCCTGCCCGCCCGGAAGGATTGCCTGCGCGGCGTCTTCGCTCAGCGGCACCGAGGCGACCTGATAGTAGTAACCGGGGAAGAAGTTGCGCTTGAGTTCGGTCCAGTCGCCTTCGGTATAGGCATTGGAGGCGATGACCACTTGTTCGGCGAGCACCGAACCGTGCTCGGTTTGCACCGACCATTTCGAGCCCTGACGTTCGAGTCGGGTGACCGGCGAATGGTCGAACATCTGCCCGCCGAGGCCGGTTACGGCGTTGGCCAAACCGCTGACGTAAGCCATTGGATTGAGTGTGCCGGCACGACGATCGAGCAGCGCGGCGGCGATTTTTTGCGTGCCGGTGGCTTGCTCGCAGGCCTTGCCGGTGAGCAATTCGACCGGCGCACCACGGCGTTTCCATTGTTGCTCACGACTGCGCAGATCCGCCTCGCCCTTGGCGTTGTGCGCCATGTGCAGGGTACCTTCGCGGCGCAACTGGCAATCGATGTTGTATTTATCCACAAGGCTGAACACCAGCGCCGGCGCCGCCCCGAGCATGCGGTTGAGCTGGCTGCCGACCGCTTCGCCGAAACCGGCTTCGATCTCGTCCGGCGGGATCCACATGCCGGCGTTGACCAGCCCGACATTGCGCCCGGAACCGCCGTGGCCGGCACGATAGGCTTCCAGCACACAGACGCTTTTGCCTTTTTCCAACAGATGCAGCGCCGCCGACAAACCGGTGAACCCGGCGCCGATCACGCAGACATCAACTTTGACTTCGCCCTTCAGCCCGGTGTTATCCGGCCGTTGTGGCGTGAGCTTTTCCCACAGACATTCTTCGCGTAACGGCATTGCCAGACTCCAACAGAAACCTAACAAACACTGCATACCCTGTGGGAGCGAAGCTATCTGTGACGAAAACCTGTGGCGAGGGGATTTATCCCCGTTCGGCTGCGAAGCAGTCATCGCTTTTAGATTTTCAGGGCCGCTGCGCAGCCCAACGGGGATAAATCCCCTCGCCACAAAGGTTCACTCCTGCAGGGGGGATCTCCACCTGTCAGTCGAACGTGATGCCCTGCGCCAGCGGCAACTCCAGCGAATAGTTCACGGTGTTGGTCTGGCGGCGCATGTACCCGCGCCATGCATCGGAACCCGATTCACGACCACCGCCGGTTTCCTTCTCGCCACCAAACGCGCCACCGATCTCGGCACCGCTCGGGCCGATGTTGACGTTGGCGATCCCGCAGTCACTGCCCACCGCCGACATGAACTGCTCGGCCTCGCGCACATCCGTGGTGAAGATGCACGATGACAGACCTTGTGGCACGGCGTTGTTCAGGCGCAGCGCTTCCTGGAAATCGTTGTAACCGACCACGTAGAGAATCGGCGCGAAGGTTTCGCTGCAGACCACATCACTCTGCTCGGGCATTTCCACAATCGCCGGCGAAACGTAGTAGGCGTTGGGGAACTGATCTTCCAGTTGGCGCTTGCCGCCGAACACCCGACCGCCCTCGCTCAACGCCTGCTCCAGCGCATCCTGCATGTTTTCGAAGCTGTGCTTGTCGATCAGCGGACCGACCAGATTGCCTTCCAGCGGGTTGCCGATGCGTACTTTCGAGTACGCAGCCTTGAGGCGGGTGACAATTTCTTCCTTCACCGACTCATGGGCGATCAGACGACGCAGCGTGGTGCAGCGCTGGCCGGCAGTGCCGACGGCACTGAACAGAATCGCACGCACCGCCATGTCGAGGTCGGCGCTCGGGCCGAGGATCATCGCGTTGTTGCCGCCCAGTTCGAGAATGCTGCGGGCAAAACGCGCGGCGACTTTCGGCGCCACTTCGCGGCCCATGCGCGTGCTGCCGGTGGCGCTGATCAGCGCCACACGCGGGTCGTCGACCAGCGCTTCACCCGCGTCGCGACCACCGATAATCACTTGGCAAAGATTCGCCGGCGCATCGCTGAAATTCTTCACCACACGATCAAACAGTGCCTGACAAGCCAGTGCGGTCAGTGGGGTTTTCTCCGACGGTTTCCACACCACCGGGTTGCCGCAGACCAGCGCCAGCGTGGTGTTCCACGCCCACACCGCGACCGGGAAGTTGAACGCACTGATCACACCGACCACGCCCAGCGGATGCCAGGTTTCACGCATGTGGTGGCCCGGACGCTCGGAGGCAATGGTCAAACCGTACAACTGACGAGACAGGCCGACGGCGAAATCGCAGATGTCGATCATCTCCTGCACTTCACCCAAACCTTCCTGGGTGATCTTGCCCGCCTCCCACGAAACCAGTTCGCCGAGGTCGGCCTTGTATTCGCGCAATACTTCACCGAATTGACGCACCAACTCGCCGCGACGCGGGGCCGGGATCTTGCGCCACTGTTCGAACGCATGATCTGCGCGACTGATGTGCTGCTCGACTTCGGCCGCGCCCTCCCAATTGACGGCGGCAATGCGGCTGCCATCGATGGGCGAATGCACCGGCACTTTGCCGTTCTGATAAAGGGCCGGGTTCACACCAAGACGATCAAGCAATGCGGCAACCATGGGTCACTCCTCAAGCAAAAAACTGAATGTGTGCGGCCGCTGTTTGCACGACCGGGCAGGCCTTTAGTTGTAGCGTCACAATGGCAAGGCAACAAACGACCTTTACGCGAGATATCATTCCGTTTATTCATGCTGAGCATAGAAAGACAAGAAAAGGATCGGTCATGCTGAACAAACGCCACTTGCCCTCGATCACCGCCCTGCAGTGCTTCGAAGCCGTGACCCGGCACCTGAGCTTCACCCGCGCGGCCGAAGAACTGAACCTGACCCAGAGCGCGGTCAGCAAGCAGGTCGCGCAACTGGAGGAATTGTTACAGCACTTGTTGTTCCTCCGCGTGCGCCGGCGTTTGCAGATGACTCCGGCCGGGGATCTGTACCTGGTTGAAGTACGAAAAATCCTCACGCAGGTGGAGATGTCGACCCATTACCTGCGTTCCTACGGCGGCGAAACCGAAGTCCTGCGCGTATCGACGCCATCGACCTTCGGCGCGCGCTGGCTGGTGCCGCGCTTGAAAGGCTGGCGTTTGCGTCACCCGTCGATTCATCTGGATTTGTGCAACGAACAGGAAGCCGATGACTTGCTGCAAGGGCGCAGCGATCTGGCGTTTTATTTCGGTCAGGGTTCGCGGCCCGGCACGGAATGCCTGAAATTGTTCGGCGAAGAGCTGGTGCCAGTCTGCGCGCCGGGCAGCCTGCCAGACACACCGTTTACTGACCCGACGCAGCTCACCGATCTGGTCCTGCTGCAAAATGCCTCGCGCCCACAGGCGTGGCACGACTGGTTCGACAGTCAGGGTTACCAAACCGAACACAGCTATCACGGCCCACGCTTTGAAACCTTCTATATGTGCATCCGCGCCGCGCAGGTCGGCTGCGGCGTGGCGTTGTTGCCACGGTTTCTGGTGGAAGAGGAATTGGCCGACGGCAAATTGGTCATTCCCTGGCAGCATGCAATGCCCAGTCCCGACGCCTATTACCTCGCCTACCCGGAGCACGCGGCGGAAGTGCCGAAGGTGCGCGACTTCGTCAAATGGATGCTCGAACAGATCGACAATCCCTGACCGATCTCCCCGTAGGAGCTGTCGAGTGCAACGAGGCTGCGATCTTTTGATCTTGAAAACCAGCATCAAAAGATCGCAGCCTCGTTGCACTCGACAGCTCCTACAGAGGGCGCTCATTGGGCAATAACAAACAAACCATCAACAACGTGAGCCTGGGCGAGTCGTGAACGCAGGTCATCATCGATAGTGCAATCATCCGGCTTGTACAGCCGCACGCGGCGATAGGCTTCGACCCGATTGATTTCCTGCCCGAGATATTCCCAGACAACCCTCGAGCACGACGGCGCACGATGATCCGCAGCAGAGACCCCCATCTTCAAACCATTGAGCCGCGTGATACAGCTTTTGAAACTCGGGATAAGAATGGTTTGGCTGATTTCGTTTGAAGTGAGCGATTCATAATCGATAAAAAACAGGCGATCCCGTAGGTAGTAGGCG
This sequence comes from Pseudomonas helmanticensis, assembly GCF_900182985.1. Classification (NCBI taxonomy): domain Bacteria; kingdom Pseudomonadati; phylum Pseudomonadota; class Gammaproteobacteria; order Pseudomonadales; family Pseudomonadaceae; genus Pseudomonas; species Pseudomonas helmanticensis. Next base: position 3,688,352 of record NZ_FXUY01000001.1, read on the forward strand.
ACGCCCAAATATCGATATTGTTCAAACCCTGCCTCCTCACCGGCAATTTGCAAGCGCTCGTTTCGCTCATAAACGATGTCTTCACCGTCCTCTCGCACATGCACAAGCGAACACAGAATGGAACCGGGATCGGTCATTGCGTTGTAGTACTCGTAGTAATAACCGACGTGAGTTTTCAGTTCCGGTGAAGACTCCTGGCGCAGATGGTCATGCATTATTCTTGAAGGCGTCGCCTTTTCGGTAGAGTGGCAATTACTGGATTTCATACAAAGCAATGCGCTGAACTTCTCCGCAGGCAAAGCCAGCTCAAACTCATCCACACCAAAAAAATCGCAAATTCGCTTGAGATTAAAAGGTGTAGGGACACTTTTCCCACAAAGATACTTATTGAATTGCCCACGATTAATACGAATTTTCCTACAAACTTCCGCGACAGATCTGTAGTGACTACAAAGTAATTTCAGATTCACGGAAAGAGACTCGCACATACAATAACCCAACGAAAATCAAGAGAACGCAACCATAGCAGCAACTCGCATCATATTTAAGCAACTTGCGAAATTGCATCGAATGAAATATGGCTGGATATTACGCCCCCTGAAAGGCTTCAGGACTGAAGACACCATCGTTTCGCCAGCACTCTAAATAGCTAGGAGCTTTGAATGCTAGATATCATCAACGACTTTCTGTCGGGCAAAATATTAATACCTTTAGTTCTAGGACTGGGAAGCTACTTCACCGCCCGATCAAGATTTGTTCAGCTCAGATACTTCACCCATATGTTCAGCGTTTTACACGGCAGTTGGCGCGCCGGCAGCCATCAATTGAGTTCATTTCAGGCGCTGACACTCAGCCTTGCTGGACGCGTGGGTACTGGCAATATCGTCGGGGTCGGAATTGCCGTCAGCATGGGAGGACCTGGCGCCGTATTCTGGATGTGGATAACCGCTTTTTTGGGCATGTCCAGCAGTCTTTTCGAATGTACGCTGGGTCAACTCTACAAGCGTAGCGATGGGAACGGACTCTATAGAGGTGGCCCGTCCTGGTACATTCAGCACGGCCTGGACAAACGTTGGCTAGGAATGATCGCTGCAGTGCTTTTGCTCGTGACCTTCGGGTTTGCAATCAATGGCCTTGAGTCCCATGCGGTATCACACTCGCTAAAGGATGCGTTTGGTGTACCGCCTATGTGGTCAGGGCTCGCACTTTGTTTAATGCTGGGGGCCGTGTTCATCGGCGGGATAAAGCGTATAGCCGCAGTGGCCGACCTTTTGGTTCCGCTCAAGGTCCTCGCCTACATTGGCGTGACAACCTACGTGCTGGTTCTGCAGTTCGATCAAGTCCCGACAATGCTGATGTCCATCATCAAAAATGCATTCGGTATGGATGAAGCGTTCGGAGGCCTGATTGGCAGCGCAATCATCATGGGGGTGCGACGTGGAGTATTTTCCAACGAAGCAGGCTTGGGCAGCGCTCCCAATGTTGCGTCAGTAGCGAAGGTCGGCCACCCGGTTGCACAAGGCGTGGTCCAGGCATTGAGTGTTTTCATCGATACATTCGTGATCTGCACGTGCACTGCCCTGCTGATTTTGCTATCCGGTTTCTACACTCAAGGATTTGAAGGAGACGGAATTGCTCTGGCACAAAACTCGCTGGCGGCCGTTGTTGGTGAGTGGGGGCGGATGTTTATAAGCGTGGTGCTGGCATTGTTCGTATTCACGGCAATGCTCTACAACTATTACCTTGGAGAAAATAGCCTGCGGTTCATGTTTGGTGAGCCCAGGAAAACGCTAATACTTTATCGCCTGCTGGTATTATTTTTAGTGTTATGGGGTTCCATCGAAGATCTGTCCACTGTTCTGGCTTTTGCCGATATCACAATGACTTTATTGGCACTTGTCAACCTGATAGGGATGGCCCTGCTGTTCAATATATGCCTGCGCCTTTTGCGTGATTATGACGAACAGCGTCGCGCCGGAATCCAGGCACCCGTTTTCGACCCAACGTTGTTTTCTGATCTGGATCTCGATCCTGGAGCATGGCCACCGCTGGCCGATCACGCTGGTACATCAGTGCTTGGCAAGCCCGCAAGGAGACAGCCAGTTTAAACTTAGATAGAAATTGCAGAGCCATTAAACCAAGTTACGGCTCTGCCCTGCTGCAACCGCAACCAAAACAACAACAGACTCTTCGATCTGGCGCACCTAAAACAACTTAAGGACTTTTCCCATGAGTCGATTCCACCCCCTCAAAGCAAGCGCAACCAATACCCCGACCTTCTTTATAGATTCGTATGCCGCACCTAATCAGTTATTTGAAGACGCCTGTTTCAGAATCCGCGCCGCCGCCAGTCTGTTGGAGACTTTCACATCGGTCACCATAAAGGGCACTAACGACTCTGACTTTTATCGAATGATACTTCCTGCTTATGTATTACTTCAGGACGGCGTTGACACACTGGAGCAGATCTCTTTCAAGGGTGGTGTCATCCATGTATAAAATAGCAACCCACACAATGATTAGAGCAGCGATGATTAAAGCAGTTGAAATAAATCTGATACCGAGACACTCACTACTCTCCGAGTATTTAAAAAGCTGGGAGCATATTGAAAAAGTCCTTCACGCCGCACTTGAGGTGCAACCGAAAATAGATAATTTTTGCGGGCTAAGGTGTATGGCCTCTAAGGATCTTTCACCTGAAAGCAAAAAAGCGCTGGCAATCCCCACCGCTGATATGCGCCACTAGCGCCATTGATTGAGACCGCGCCACGGCGCGGCGCACCTGGAGACCCCGTTATGAGCGAGAGTGTGTTTGCCGATCGCATCGTGCAGAACCTGCTCGACACCGACTTCTACAAACTGACGATGATGCAGGCGGTGCTGCACAACTACCCCAACGTTGAAGTCGAATGGGAGTTTCGTTGCCGTAACAGCGAGGATCTGCGCCCGTATCTGGCCGAGATCCGCTACCAGATCGAGCGCCTGGCCGAACTGAGCCTGAGTGCCGATCAACTGAATTTCCTCGAGCGCATCAGCTTCCTCAAACCGGATTTCCTGCGGTTCCTCGGGTTGTTCCGCTTCAACCTGCGCTACGTGCACACCGGCATCGAGAACGGCGAACTGTTCATCCGTCTGCGCGGGCCATGGCTGCATGTGATTCTCTACGAGGTGCCGCTGCTGGCCATCGTCAGCGAAGTGCGCAACCGCTATCGCTACCGCGAAACCGTGCTCGAACAGGCGCGCGAGCAGCTCTATCGCAAGTTCGACTGGCTGACCGCCAACGCCTCGGCTGACGAATTGTCGCAACTGCAGGTCGCCGATTTCGGCACGCGACGCCGGTTTTCCTACCGCGTGCAGGAAGAAGTGGTGAACGTGCTCAAGCACGATTTCCCTGGCCGTTTCGTCGGCACCAGCAATGTGCATCTGTCGCGCGAACTGGACATGAAACCGCTGGGCACCATGGCCCACGAATGGATCATGGCGCACCAGCAACTCGGCCCACGGCTGATCGACAGTCAGATCGCCGCGCTCGATTGCTGGGTCCGTGAATACCGCGGCCTACTCGGTATCGCCCTCACCGATTGCATCACCACCGATGCCTTCCTCGGCGATTTCGATCTGTTCTTCGCCAAGCTGTTCGACGGTCTGCGCCACGATTCCGGCGATCCTGTGGTCTGGGGCGAAAAATGCATCGCCCACTATCACCAGCTCGGGATCGACCCGATGAGCAAGACGCTGGTGTTCTCCGACAGCCTGACCCTGCCGAGGTCGCTGGAAATCTTCCGCGCGCTGCACGGCCGGATCAACGTCAGCTTCGGCATCGGCACCAACCTCACCTGTGACATTGCGGGTGTTGAACCGATGAGCATCGTGCTTAAAATGACCGCCTGCAACGGCCAACCGGTGGCGAAGATCTCCGACGAGCCAGGCAAGTCCCACTGCAAAGACCCGAATTTCGTCGCCTATTTGCGACATGTTTTCCAGGTTCCTGCCGATTCCAGTCTATCTAGCAAGGAGTGAATTCATGCAAGCCGTACAGCGTGAGATTGCGCAGCAGCTCAAGGTGCAACCGCCGTTCGCCGACTACAAGGCCCTGCAGGCCGAAGTCGCCCGGCGCATTACCTTCATTCAGGATTGCCTGGTCAATTCCGGGCTCAAGACCCTGGTGCTGGGCATCAGCGGCGGTGTCGACTCGCTGACCGCCGGCCTCTTGGCCCAGCGCGCCATGCGCGAACTGCGCGACCAGACCGGCGACAACAGCTACAAATTCATCGCCGTGCGCCTGCCGTACGAAACCCAATTCGACGAACACGACGCTCAGGCTTCGGTGGATTTCATCGCTCCGGACGAGCGCCACACTGTCAACATCGGCCCGGCCGTGAAGTCGCTGGCCGCTGAAGTCGCGGCCTTCGAAGGCAAGCACGCGGTGTCGGTGGATTTCGTCCTTGGCAACACCAAGGCGCGGATGCGCATGGTCGCCCAGTACACCATCGCCGGCGCGGCGCACGGTCTGGTAATCGGCACTGACCACGCGGCGGAAGCGGTGATGGGTTTCTTCACCAAGTTCGGTGACGGCGCCTGCGACCTCGCGCCGCTCAGTGGCCTGGTGAAAAATCAGGTTCGGGCGATTGCCCGCAGCTTTGGCGCACCGGAATCGCTGGTCGAGAAAATCCCGACGGCGGATCTGGAAGACCTGTCACCGGGCAAGCCGGACGAAGCCTCCCACGGCGTGACCTATACCGAGATCGATGCCTTCCTGCACGGCGAACCGGTGCGTCAGGAAGCGTTCGACATCATCGTCGCGACCTACAACAAAACCCACCACAAACGCGTAATGCCGTTCGCCCCGTAAGTTGAAAGCCCCCCCTGTAGGAGCTGTCGAGTGAAACGAGGCTGCGATCTTTTGATCTTCAAAAACAAAATCAAAAGATCGCAGCCTGCGGCAGCTCCTACAGAAAACAAAAAAGCGTCCCGTGGGACGCTTTTTTTGTGCCTGACTCGATTACTTGACGGTAATCGTGCCTTTCATCATCGAGATGTGGCCAGGGAACGAGCAGAAGAAGCCGTAGCCGCCGTCTGCAATCTTCGCCACGTCGAAGGTCAGCGAGTCGGTTTCCTTGGCGCCGATGATCTTGGTGTGAGCGATGATGCGTGCGTCACCTTCCGGCAGATAGTTCTTGTCGATACCGGCGGCCAGGCCTGCGGTAGCGATTGGCTGCATGTCAGCTTCTTTGCTGATCACCAGGTTATGGCCCATGACATTCTTCGGCAGGCTGCCGGAGTGGGTCAGTTCGACGGTGAAGGTCTTGCAGCTCTTGTCGATCACGATTTCCTTGGTGTTGAAGGACATCTGATCGGTGGAGTCAACGGTGGTTTTGCACTCGGCAGCCATCAATTGGCTGCTGGCCAGCGCCAGCAGGGATACCGCAACAACTTTGGAAAACATGGTGAATCTCCAAGGCAGGGTTAACAAAAACACTAATGGTGGAAAGACTGCCTGAAATCTTCGCAAGTTCCTATGACTTGAGTTAAAAATTGTATACAACTTTCAGGCTATGACACTCATCGAGACAATCTAACGGCCAGATTCCCCGGCCCGCCGTATGATCGGCGCATCTACTGAGACGGAGTGCCTGTCATGTTCTTTAACGGTCTGTTGTGCAGTTTGCTCGCCGCCTACGCCTGTGGCGCCAGCGGCACCTTTGAATCACCGGAACGCGAAGTTTAGCCCTTGGATCGAGGCGTGCCAGCCATTACCCTGTGACTGATTGACCCAGGAGAAAGGCATGTCTCTGAAATCCGTGTGTGTATTTTGCGGTGCCAATGCTGGCACCGTCCCGGCTTATACCGAAGCTGCAATCGCTCTTGGCCGGGCGTTGGCTGAACGCAAGCTGACCTTGGTCTACGGCGGTGGCGCCGTGGGTCTGATGGGGATTGTCGCCGACGCCGCACTGGCCGCTGGCGGCGAAGTGATCGGCATCATCCCGCAAAGCCTGATGGACAAGGAGATCGGCCACAAAAGCCTGACACGTCTGGAAGTGGTCGACGGCATGCATGCGCGCAAGGCACGGATGGCTGAGCTCAGCGATGCGTTCATCGCCCTGCCCGGCGGCCTCGGCACGCTGGAAGAGCTGTTCGAAGTCTGGACCTGGGGCCAGCTCGGTTACCACGGCAAACCGCTGGGGCTGCTGGAAGTGAACGGCTTTTATAGCAAACTCACTGCATTTCTTGACCACATCGTCGGCGAAGGCTTCGTTCGCGCGCCACACCGTGACATGCTGCAAGTGAGCGAATCACCACAAACGCTGCTCGATGCCCTCGATCAATGGAAGCCGACCGTCACGCCAAAATGGGTCGACCAAAAACCCAGCTAACCACCGGGCACCGATACAGGGCAGAATACGCGCCGCTCAACCTCACCTTCGACCAAGAGGAACGCCCATGGCCAAACCCAATTACTCCTTCGCCAAACGTCAACGAGACCTGGCAAAGGAACAGAAGAAAGAGGAAAAGCTTCAGCGCAAGAAACAAACAGCTGAAGAAGCAGCACTGAACCCTGAGGGTGAAGTGGCAACAGATGACGATGTTGATGCAACTGAAGCACCGAAAGATCAGGCGCCTGACGCCTGAGCCCCACCGGGTTTGAAGATCGAATCAGACCCAGCGGATTTGTGACGGGGCTGGCGGTTTCACTGCCGGCCCTCACAGCCCTTCCCAGAAACACCCCCAATTCCCCTGTAGGAGTGAGCCTGCTCGCGATATCGGTGTGTCATACGAAATATTTGCTGCTGACACACCGCTATCGCGAGCAGGCTCACTCCTACAGTTTGATTTGCATTAATTCAGGGGCATTACGGTTACGCGCACTTCCGGGTCATGATTGCCGCCGCCGAGGATCACTCCGCGTAATGGCGAAACGTCAGAGAAGTCCCTGCCCCACGCCAATGTGATGTGTTCCAGCGCCGGCTGCACGTTATTGGTCGGATCGAAATCCACCCAGCCCAGCACCGGACAAAACACCGACACCCAGGCGTGGGACGCATCAGCGCCGATCAGACGTGGCTGTCCCGGTGGTGGCTGCGTCAGCAGGTAACCGCTGATGTAGCGCGCCGCCAGGCCTCGCGAGCGCACGCAGGCGAGCATCAAGTGCGCGAAGTCCTGACAGACCCCACGCCGCCGCTCCAGCACTTCCACCAGCGGCGTCGCCACCTGGGTCGCCTCTGCATCGAAGGTGAATTCGCTGAAGATCTTCTGCATCAAATCCTGCACACCGAGCAGTAATGGCCGCCCCGGCGGGAAACAGCTGTGCGAGAACTCGACGAAGCTACTTTTCAAATGCACATAGGGAGACTGAAAACGATAACGACAAGCCTCAAGCACGTCGGCGGACAACGGCTGGCTGCTGTAGGTCAGCGCATCGCGGGTCTGCTCCCATGCCGGCGACTGATTGAAATCCAGCGCTGGTCGCGCCAGCACTTCGACCGTCAGTTGTGCATTGACCTGCAATTCATCATGCGGCCGCTCGAAGGCCAAGCGGGTCAGCGGATTGCCAAACACATCCAGTTCATCGCGCCGCGCCGTAGGCTCCGGGCTGATCAGCAGTTGCTGCTCGGTGCAGCGTTGCCAACGGCACTCGCGCGGCCACAGGTGCGCCAGTTGCTGCGCCAGCGAGACCGGGCTGTCGTAGTGATAACAGGTGTCGTGGAAGATCTGGTAATGCGCGCTCATCAGACCGACACCGTACGCTGGCTGACGTCGTCGACGTGAGCGAAATGGCGCAACGCCAGACGATCGGAGACCTCGCCGCTGGCCTCGGCGACCTCTTGCAGCAGATCCGCCAGGCCATCGAGTGCCGCACGCACACTGGTCTCGCCGAACAGCGGGTTTTCCAGGCAGCCCAGATCGAACCGCGCCAGACGCTCGACCAATGGCGGCAGCCCAGCCTCACGCGGCACGCCGAAATCATCGTTCAGGCGTTTCAAGGTGCGCGTGACCAGTTTCAACTGGAACAACACCGCATGTGGGTTTTGTTCATCGAGCAACAACAGGTCGAGCACCGGAATCAACTGCGCTACGGCCAGATAACGTGAGCGGTAGGTGATGCTGCTGTTGCCCAGTTCGAGAAGCCATTCCAGCCCCGCCTGATCGAACGCTGCGGCGCCGCGCAGAAATGCCGCCAGACTGCGGCTGAGAAATTGCAGACGCTCGATACGCCGCCCGATCATCAGGAAACGCCAGCCTTCGTCGCGCGTCATGTCGTCCAGCGCAAACCCGGACAACGCCGCCAGCGACATCACCAGACGGTTGAGAAAATCCAGCAGTTCGCCGAAATCCGGCTCTTCGGTATCCAGCTCTGTGGCTTCGCGCTGCAACTCGACCAACGCCTGCCAGTTCTCCCGCGAGAGTTTGCCGCGTACCTGCGAGGCTGCCCACTGCAAACGTTGCAGGTTGGAGCGCAGGCTGAACGACCAGTCATCGCCAAGCAGCGCGGCCAGCAAGCGTTCCGGCAATTCGCCTTCGTCCGGTAACAGCGTCAGGCGCTCGCCGAGATCGACGGCTGCCTGCAAGGCTTGCGGGTCATCGCCATCGACATACCGCGCGAGCATGATCCGCAGCAGTCGCGCGCTGTCATCGCAGCGCTCGCAATATCGGCCGAACCAGAACAGGTTTTCCACCACTCGCGAGGGCAGATAAGGATCGCGCCGCACGAGGTCATGCACGCCGACATTGCGCTGGGTTTTCCATTGCTCGCCGCTCGGCGGACGATCACCGAGCACCCAGGTGTCCTTGCTGGCACCGCCGCGTTGCATCGACACCACTTCGGCATCGGCCTCGGCGGCCACGCGGGTCAGGCCACCGGGCAGCACTCGATAACCATCGCGACTGGCGACGGCGTACATGCGCATGCCGATCGCCCGGGGTTGCAACTGACCGTTTTCGGCTTGCCAGATCGGCGCCTGCGACAGCTGCGCCAATTCTTGCGCCACATAGGCGTATGGTCGTGCCCGCATGCGTGCGGCGAGCTCATCGCGCTGTTTTTCACTCAAATCACGGCCGAATACCGGGGCGAAGCTTTGTGAAGGAAACGCCGGTTTGATCAACAGTTCAGGCAGTTTTTCCAGCGCCTGAGCCAACACAGGCGCCTCACCGCACCACCACGTTGCGATGGACGGCAGGATCAGTTCTTCGCCGAACAGGTATTGATTGATCTTCGGCAGAAACCCGAGCAATCCGGGTGATTCGAGCACGCCACTGCCCAGCGCATTGGCCACCAGGACCCGGCCCTGACGCACCGCTTCGAGCAGCCCGGGAACGCCGAGCGCCGAATCCGTGCGCAGCTCCAGCGGATCGCAGAAGTCGTCGTCGAGGCGGCGCATGATCGCGTGGACGCGGCGCAAACCGCTGAGGGTTTTCAGGTAGACCGTGGCGTCGCGCACGGTAAGGTCACCGCCCTCGACCAGCGGATAACCGAGCTGGCGGGCCAGATACAAATGTTCGAAATAACTTTCGTTGAAGCGCCCCGGCGTCAGCAACACCACCAGCGGCGCATCATTACCGGCCGGCGCCTGACGCGCGAGGGTTTCCTGCAAGGTGCGGAAGAATCCGGCCAGATGCTGCACCTTCAGATCGCGGTACAGCTCGGGAAAGGCACGGGAAACGATGGTGCGGTTTTCCAGCGCATACCCGGCGCCCGACGGTGCCTGGGTACGATCGGCAGTGACCCACCAGCGGCCGTCCGGCGTGCGCGCCAGATCCACCGCGTAAAGATGTAGAAAGGCGCCTTCCGGCGGCGCAATGCCCTGACACGGCCAGAGAAAATTGTTATGCCCGAACACCAGCTCAGCGGGCAGCAAACCTGCGCTGATCAGCCGCTGCGGCCCATACAAATCGGCCAGCACGGCATTGAGTAATCGCGCCCGCTGAGCAATTCCGGCCGACAGTTGTTGCCATTCATCCGCCGCAATCACATGCGGCAGCAGATCCAGTTCCCACGGCCGGTCCGCGCCTTTCGGGTCGGCATAGACGTTATAGGTGACGCCGTTTTCCTGAATCTGCCGCGCCAGCAACGCTTGGCGCTGCACCAGTTGCGCCGGGGTGCTGCGTTGCAACTGATCGAACAGTCGCCTCCAGTGCGGACGCACCGCGCCGCAGCCGTCGAGCAGTTCGTGATAAGTGCCCGCCGTCAGCGGGTAGCGGTCTAGCAGGTCAGGCATGGAAAGCTCGGCAGACAGCAGGGAACGGTCAGACTAACGCAGGCACATGACGCGCGGATATACGAAAAATCCGCGTGTCGTGTAGGCCCTAGAAACGTCGTAAATCGATTGTCATCGGTAGCTCGTCACTGATTTCCACATTCGGTACAGGAAGTTTCCCCGGCGTGTGTCCGACACGGAAAAAACGCGCCATGCGCCGGCTCTCGGCTTCGTTGGCATTGACCGGCAGCGTCTCGTAATTGCGCCCGCCCGGATGCGCGACATGGTATTGGCAGCCGCCCAGCGAACGGCCCATCCAGGTGTCGAGCACATCGAACACCAGCGGCGCGTGCACGGGTATTGTCGGTTGCAGACAGTTGGCCGGCTGCCAGGCGCGATAGCGCACCCCGGCAACGAATTCGCCAACGCGCCCGGTCGGGTGCAACGGCACGGCGATGCCGTTACACGTCAGCAAATAGCGCTGCGGTGGCAGGCCTTTGATCTTGACCTGCAAGCGCTCCAGCGAAGAGTCGACGTAACGCACCGTGCCACCCGCCGCACCCTCCTCGCCGAGCACATGCCATGGCTCCAGTGCCTGCCGCAACTCCAGCTCGATACCGTTGACCGCATAATCGCCAACCTTGGGAAAACGAAACTCCAGATGCGCGGCGAACCATTCCGCCCTTAGCGGAAAACCGGCGCTGTTCAGTTCGACGATGACGTCGGCGAAGTCCTGCTCGATAAAGTGTGGCAGCAGAAAACGGTCATGCAGCTCGGTGCCCCAGCGCGCCAGTTTCGGCGGCGCATAAGGTTCGCGCCAGAAGCGTGCGACCAATGCTCGCAGCAGCAACTGCTGAGCGAGGCTCATGCGTGCGTGCGGCGGCATTTCGAACGCGCGCAGTTCCAGCAAGCCAAGACGCCCGGTGGCGCCGTCCGGCGAATACAGTTTGTCGATGCAGAATTCGGCACGATGAGTATTGCCGGTAACGTCGATGAGCAAGTTACGCAGCAGTCGATCGACCAGCCACGGCGCGCATTCTTCGCCCGGCGCTGGCATCTGCGCGAAAGCGATTTCCAGTTCGTACAAGGCATCGTTGCGCGCCTCGTCGACACGCGGTGCCTGCGACGTCGGGCCGATGAACAATCCGGAAAACAGATACGACAACGACGGATGGTTGTGCCAGTAACTGATCAGGCTGCGCAGCAGATCCGGGCGGCGCAGGAACGGTGAATCCGCCGGCGTCGCCCCTCCGAGCACAAAGTGGTTACCGCCGCCGGTGCCAGTATGGCGACCATCGATCATGAATTTTTCGGTAGTCAGGCGGGTTTGCCGCGCCTCCTCATAGAGAAATTCAGTGCGCTCGACCAATTCGTCCCACGTCGCCGATGGCTGCACGTTAACCTCAATCACGCCCGGATCCGGGGTGATGCGGAAGTTGCTCAGGCGCGGATCGCTTGGCGGCTCGTAGCCTTCGAGCAATACCGGGCAATGCAATTCTTCGGCAGTGGCCTCGATCGCCGCGACCAGTTGCAGATAATCCTCGACCTGCTCCAGCGGCGGCATAAACAGGTACAACCGCCCTTCGCGGGCTTCGGCGCAAAACGCGGTGCGGGTCAGCCAGTCAGCAGATTCGTCGATCTTCGGCGCACGGTCCTCAGCCGTCGCCGGTTCGCCGTGACGGTTGAGCTGTGCGGTTTGCGGCAGCTCGGAAAAATCCTGATTGGGATCCCGGGGATGAATAAACGGATACTCGGCGGCCTTCACCCACGGCTGCGAACCGAGCGGCAGGCGATAACCCAGCGGCGAATCACCCGGCACCAGACGGCAGTGCTTGTCACGTAGATACCAGCGCCCGCTCTGCCATTGATCACCCTTGGCGGTGCGCGCCAGCGGCAATACCTGGCCGATTACTTTGTTCAGGCCCTGGCTGAAGACTTTGCGCAAGCGTGCGCGCTCCAGAGGTTCCTCAAGACGCGAATCTTCGGCGCTGACGTTGCTCGGCAACGTGCCCTCACGCCAGAGGTAATAGAAATTGTCTTCGTAGGCCGGGAACACAAAGCGCACAGGCAATTTCAGGCGTTCGGCGACACTGGCCAGAAAGCGTCCGGCGAGTTCGCCGTCGGCGCCGTAGTCCTGTTGCTCATCGGCGATCAAGGCGTCGTTGTGCCAGATCGGCACGCCATCACGACGCCAATAGCAATTGAGCGCCCAGCGCGGCAGTTGCTCACCGGGATACCATTTGCCCTGCCCAAAATGCACCAGCCCCTGCGGTGCGTAATGTTTGCGCATGCGCTGGAACAGTTCGGCAGAGAGCCGACGTTTATCGTCACCCAATGCAGCGGTGTTCCACTCGGCACCGTCCGGGTCATCGATGGACACGAAGGTTGGCTCGCCGCCCATGGTCAGGCGCACATCGCCCTCCAGCAGGTCGGCATCGATCTGCCGGCCCAATGCCTGAATCGCCAGCCATTGCTCATCGGTGTACGGCTTGGTGACGCGTGGCGCCTCCCAGATTCGCTCAACCGACATTTCATGGCTGAACACACACTCGCACGGTTCGACCAAGCCGCTGATCGGGGCTGCCGAGGAAGGATCGGGACTACAAGCCAACGGGATATGCCCTTCGCCGGCGAACAGCCCTGACGTGGCATCGAGACCGATCCAGCCCGCACCCGGCAGATACACCTCGCACCAGGCATGCAGGTCGGTGAAGTCGACTTCGGTGCCGGACGGACCGTCGAGACTTTTCACGTCGGCCGTCAGTTGAATCAGGTAGCCGGAAACAAATCGCGCGGCCAGGCCGAGGTTGCGCAGCAATTGCACCAGCAACCACGCCGAATCGCGGCAGGAACCAGAGGCGTGTTCGAGGGTGTGTTCCGGCGTCTGCACGCCCGGCTCCATGCGGATCAGGTAGCCGATGTCTTCGCTCAGGCGTTGATTGAGCGCGACCAGAAAGTCCACCGCCGGTAGCGGCGTGCGGTCGATGGCGTCCAGATAGGCTTTGAATTTCGGCGTCAGTGGCAGGGTTTCGAGGTACGGCGCCAGCTCCTTGCGCTCATCGGCGGCGTAGGCGAAGGGAATTTTTTCGGCGTAGGGTTCGAGGAAGAAATCGAACGGATTGAACACGGCCATTTCGGCGAGCAGATCGACTTCAATGCGCAGCTCAGCGGTTTTCTCGGGGAATACCAGTCGCGCGAGGTAGTTACCCTGCGGGTCTTGCTGCCAGTTGATGAAATGCTGCTCGGGCGAGACTTTCAGCGCATACGACAGAATCCGCGTGCGGCTGTGGGCGGCCGGGCGCAGGCGAACGATCTGCGGGCCGAGTTCGACAGCGCGGTCGTAGCGGTAATGCGTAACGTGATGCAATGCGACATGAATCGACACGGCGTGCCTCCTGCGAGCCTAAGCGTATTCGAAAGCGCGCAAGACTTATGCCATGCAGAGGCTTGGGCGCTTTCCCGGAATGCTTAAGGCAGTACAGCACCAAAATCGGGCGATGCGGGGAAATGGTTTGGCGAAGTTGCGCCTAAATGTGGCAGGCAGGTGTTGATGAGGTGTCTGCGCTGGCCTCTTCGCGAGCAAGCCCGCTCCCACAGGAGGTTCGAGCTAGACACAAACAGGCGAATCACCGCCGATCAAATGTGGGAGCGGGCTTGCTCGCGAAGGCGTCAGTAGCCTCAACACATTTCCTGAACCATGAAACGCAAAACGCCAACCCAAAGGTTGGCGTTCTGTTCAGCTAAAAAGCAACTTAGCGCGGTACGACCGGCTTGCGGGTCGGCTTCGGCCCTTTGCCTTTCGCGGCGTCCTTACGTTCCTTGGCCGCCTGCTGGTTGCGGGCGAACGCCGCAGCCTTGGCCTGCTCACGCTTGTCCCACGGATTACCGCCATCACTGGCACGTGGCGGCAAGCCAGTGTGCTGAGTGAGGATCTTGGTGGTCTTCTCTTTGCCTTCCTTCGCCACTTTATGGCTGCCGGCCGGCGTCGAGTTCTTGCGACGGGCGCTCTGGTAGCTGTCGGTGGTCGGCTGGTGCGTCGGGATCAACTGATCCTTGCCTGAACCGATCAGGTCAGCGCGGCCCATGCGAGTCAGCGCTTCACGCAGCATCGGCCAGCCTTTCGGGTCGTGATAACGCAAGAACGCCTTGTGCAGACGACGCTGCTCTTCGCTCTTGACGATGGTCACGGCGTCACTCTTGTAAGTGACTTTGCGCAGCGGGTTCTTGCCCGAGTGGTACATCGCGGTGGCGGTGGCCATCGGCGACGGGTAGAACGCCTGCACCTGGTCAGCGCGGAAGCCATTGCCCTTGAGCCACAAGGCCAGGTTCATCATGTCTTCGTCGGTGGTGCCCGGGTGAGCGGCGATGAAGTACGGAATCAGGTACTGCTCTTTGCCCGCTTCCTTGGTGTACTTCTCGAACATGCGCTTGAACTTGTCATAGCTGCCAATGCCCGGTTTCATCATCTGGTTGAGCGGACCTTCCTCGGTGTGTTCCGGGGCGATCTTCAGGTAACCGCCAACGTGGTGGGTCACCAGCTCTTTGACGTACTCCGGCGACTCGACCGCGAGGTCGTAGCGCAGGCCGGAGGCGATCAGGATCTTCTTCACACCCGGCAAGGCACGGGCGCTGCGGTACAGCTGAATCAACGACGAGTGGTCGGTGTTCAGGTTCGGGCAGATGCCCGGGAACACGCAGGACGGCTTGCGGCACGCCGATTCGATTTCCGGCGTCTTGCAGGCGATGCGGTACATGTTCGCGGTCGGGCCGCCGAGGTCGGAGATGACGCCGGTGAAGCCTGGCACCTTGTCGCGGATCTCTTCGATTTCGCGAATGATCGACTCTTCGGAACGGTTCTGGATGATCCGGCCTTCGTGCTCGGTGATCGAGCAGAAGGTGCAGCCACCGAAGCAGCCACGCATGATGTTCACCGAGAAACGGATCATGTCGTAGGCCGGGATTTTTTCCTTGCCGTAGGCCGGGTGCGGAACACGGGCGTAAGGCATGCCGAACACGTAGTCCATTTCTTCAGTGGTCATCGGAATCGGCGGCGGGTTGAACCAGACGTCGACTTCGCCATGCTTCTGCACCAGCGCACGGGCGTTGCCCGGGTTGGTTTCCAGGTGCAGCACGCGGTTGGCGTGGGCATACAGAACAGCGTCGCCACGGACCTTTTCAACCGATGGCAGACGAATCACCGTCTTGTCACGGGTCATGCGCGGGCTGGCCAGGATCTGCACGACCTTGGCTTCCTGCGGATCTTCAACCGGACCTTTTTCCTGCTCGATGGCGCAGGCCTGGGTGTCCTGGGTATTCACGTACGGGTTGATGATCTTGTCGACCTTGCCCGGACGGTCGATACGCGTCGAGTCGACTTCGTACCAGTCTTTCGGCGTATCGCGACGAATGAACGCGGTGCCGCGCACGTCAGTGATGTCTTCGATCTTGTGACCGTAGGACAGGCGCTGGGCGACTTCGACAATCGCGCGCTCGGCATTGCCGTACAACAGAATGTCGGCGCAGGCGTCGATCAGGATCGAGTTACGCACGCGATCCTGCCAGTAATCGTAGTGCGCGATGCGGCGCAGCGAGGCTTCGATGCCGCCGAGGACGATCGGCACGTTTTTGTAGGCTTCCTTGCAACGCTGGCTGTAGACCAGGCTTGCACGATCCGGACGTTTGCCGGCCATACCACCTGGCGTGTAGGCGTCGTCAGAACGGATCTTTTTGTCGGCGGTGTAGCGGTTGATCATCGAGTCCATGTTGCCGGCCGCGACGCCGAAGAACAGGTTCGGCTCGCCGAGCTTCATGAAGTCGTCTTTCGACTGCCAGTTTGGCTGGGCGATGATCCCGACGCGGAAGCCTTGCGACTCCAGCAGCCGGCCGATGATCGCCATGCCGAACGACGGGTGATCGACGTAGGCATCACCGGTGACGATGATGATGTCGCAGGAATCCCAGCCAAGCTGATCCATCTCCTCCCTGCTCATCGGCAGGAATGGCGCTGGCCCGAAACATTCGGCCCAGTACTTTGGATAGTCAAATAACGGCTTGGCTGCTTGCATGTCGATAACCGGTGTTGGCTTTCATTGAATTTCGCGGGCGCGGAATATAGCACAAATTTTGACCAATTCCGACGGCTGTGGTCGGAAATTGTGCCGACCCCATTCGCGAGCAGGCTCGCTCCCACATTTGAACGCATTCCAAATGTGGGAGCGAGCCTGCTCGCGAAGAGGCCAGATCAGGCGACGACGATTACTCGTCGTCGTCGAAGTTGTAGCTGCCCGGCGCGAGGTTTTCGAAGCGCGTGTACTTGCCGATAAACGCCAGGCGGATAAAGCCGATCGGCCCGTTCCGCTGCTTGCCGATGATGATCTCGGCGATGCCTTTGTGCTCGGTTTCCGGGTGATACACCTCGTCCCGGTACACGAACATGATGACGTCAGCATCCTGCTCGATCGCTCCGGATTCCCGGAGGTCGGAGTTGATTGGCCGTTTGTTCGGTCGTTGCTCGAGGGAACGGTTGAGCTGGGACAGCGCCACCACCGGGCAGTTGAATTCCTTGGCCAGGGCTTTCAGGGAACGCGAAATTTCCGAAATCTCATTGGTCCGGTTGTCGCCGCCGGATCCTGGAATCTGCATCAATTGCAGGTAGTCAATCATGATCAGGCCGATGTCACCATGCTCACGCGCCAGGCGTCGGGTACGCGCACGCATTTCCGACGGGCTGATGCCGGCGGTATCGTCGATGAACAACTTGCGGTCATTGAGCAGGTTGACCGCCGAGGTCAGGCGCGGCCAATCATCGTCTTCCAGTTGACCGGAACGCACTTTGGTCTGGTCGATGCGACCCAGCGAGGAGAGCATACGCATGATCAGCGATTCACCTGGCATCTCGAGGGAATACACCAGCACTGCTTTGTCACTGCGCAGTACGGCGTTTTCCACCAGGTTCATGGCGAAGGTGGTTTTACCCATCGAAGGACGACCGGCGACGATGATCAGGTCGGCTGGTTGCAGGCCGCTGGTTTTCTCGTCGAGGTCGGTGTAACCGGTGGACAGACCAGTGATGGCGTTGTCGGTGTTGAACAAGGTGTCGATGCGGTCGATGGCCTTGGTCAGCAACTCATTCACACCCACCGGGCCGCCGGTTTTCGGGCGGGCCTCGGCAATTGCGAAGATCTGCCGCTCGGCTTCGTCGAGGATTTCCTCGGCGGTGCGACCTTCCGGGTTGAAGGCGCTGTCGGCGATCTCGGTGCTGATGCCGATCAGTTGGCGCAACGTCGCACGCTGGCGGACGATCTGCGCATAGGCCTTGATGTTGGCGACAGACGGCGTGTTTTTCGCCAGTTCGCCAAGGTATCCGAGACCGCCGACTTGCGAGGTCTGACCTTCCTTGTCCAATTGCTCGGCAAGGGTCACGACGTCGATCGGAGAGTTCTGATCGGCCAGTTTGGCGATCGCACGGAAGATCAGGCGGTGGTCATGTCGATAGAAATCGCCGTCGGAGACTTGATCAAGCACGCGTTCCCAGGCGTTGTTGTCCAGCATCAGACCACCGAGTACAGCCTGTTCGGCCTCGATGGAATGCGGCGGCACCTTCAGGGCAGCGGTTTGCAGATCGTATTGCTCGGGAGCGGAGATATCGTTCATGGCCACTTGTGTTGTTTGGAAAAACGGGGAATTCAGAAAGACAAAGGGCACGACCTGTAAACAGGATCGTGCCCGATGTTAACCGTCTGACGGGCAAGCCGCCAGCCGATCAGGTGTTGCTTAAGCTGCTACCACGACAACGCGTACGGTGGCTTCAACTTCGGCGTGCAGGTGCACAGCCACGTCGAATTCACCCACGTTGCGGATGGTGCCGTTCGGCAGACGAACTTCGCTTTTCGCAACTTCAACGCCGGAGGCGGTCAGTGCGTCAGCGATGTCGTGAGTACCGATCGAACCGAAGAGCTTGCCTTCGTCGCCAGCGGTGGCAGTGATGGTCACTTCCAGCTCGGCCAGTTGGGCAGCACGGCTTTCAGCCGATGCTTTACGGTCTGCAGCAGCTTTTTCCAGCTCGGCACGACGCTCTTCGAACGCAGCGATGTTCGCTGGGGTCGCGGCGGTAGCTTTGCCGTAAGGCAGCAGGTAGTTACGACCGTAACCGGCCTTAACGTTCACTTTGTCACCCAGGTTGCCCAGGTTGGTGACTTTTTCCAGAAGGATCAGTTGCATGTGAAAATCCTCTTAACTTTTAACCTTCACCGTTCGCGCTGTCGGTGTCTTTCGACACATGACGACCGCGAAAATCAATCAGGCTGTCGACAATGGCCAGGACCACGAGCAACGGATAGATCAGCTGCATGAACAGCAACAACGTGACGTACAACCCCACCAGCCAGAAACCGGCCAGTCGCTTCTGCCCGACCAGCCCGTGAATCAGGGCAAGTCCGGCGAACACCAGCGGTACACTGCACAACGGCGTCAACATGGCCATCTGTGCACCGAGATTCGGGCCCAGAAGCATCAACGCCAGCAGTAACATCGCCGGCCCCAGCGGGATCCGGATGGCGCGAAACTCGCGACCAAAACCACCCGGGTTGTACAACAACGCCTGCCAATGACGCCCGACAATCAGGCTCAGCACGCTGACGATCTGCAACAAGGCCGCAATCAGTCCGGTCAGGACCGGTGCAATCAGGGACGCGAAACGCGCTTGCTCTTCGACCGACAATTGCTTGTAGGTCTCACCGAGAAGCGCCGGCATGACCTTTATAAGGGCCTGCGCGAGCATCTCGATCTGGGCTGCAAACGCTGCCCCGAGCACCACCGAAAACACCACCCCAATCACTACGCTGACCAGCAGCGTACGAACCCAGGACTCACTTGCGCGCAAAACCAACGCAAGCCCCGAAGACCCCAGCAGCACCAGAAGTGCCCGTGGGTCATCGGCGTATAGCCACCAGATCAACGCTGGCAGCAGCCCCAGAGACAGAACACCCAGGGCGTCCGTCAGTCCGCGCCGCAGCAGCACAAGGCTTGCGGCGGCAGCACCCAACCAATACAACAACGGCAATGTTGCACATCCGGCCACCACGAGAGCGGCCTGCATACGGCCTCGCATGATGAACTCAGCTAAGGCACGCATGCATTCAATCCTTTGCTACTTGTCGACTGCCCGGTCTCAGCGGCCGTGGCTGTCGGTGTAGGCCAGCAGGGCCAGGAAGCGGGCGCGCTTGATAGCGGTGGCCAGCTGACGCTGATAACGAGCTTTGGTACCGGTGATGCGGCTTGGAACGATTTTGCCGGTCTCGGATACGTAGGCTTTCAGAGTGTTGAGATCTTTGTAATCGATCTCTTTCACGTCTTCAGCGGTGAAGCGGCAGAATTTACGACGACGGAAGAAACGTGCCATTTGATAGGCTCCTTAAAAGGTCCGTGGATTACTCGTCAGCGTTATCGCTGTTGTCGCTGTCATCACTATCAGCGCTATCAGCGCCTTCGTGCTCAGGACGGTCGCGACGCTCACGGCGCTCACTGCGGTTTTCTTCAGCCTTGAGCATCTCGGACTGGCCAGTTACGGCTTCGTCGCGACGGATGACCAAGTTACGGATCACTGCATCGTTGTAGCGGAAGTTGTCTTCCAGCTCGGCCAGGGCCTTGCCAGTGCATTCAACGTTCAGCATCACGTAGTGAGCCTTGTGAACATTGTTGATTGCGTAGGCCAGTTGACGACGGCCCCAATCTTCCAGACGGTGGATTTTGCCGCCGTCTTCTTCGATCAGCTTGGTGTAACGCTCAACCATGCCGCCGACTTGCTCGCTTTGATCCGGGTGGACCAAAAAGATGATTTCGTAATGACGCATGAATGCTCCTTACGGGTTGTAGCCTGCCGCTCAAAAACGGTCAGACAAGGAGTGAATGACACTTATGGACTTGCTGGCGCGGGGCACATGCGTGCCTGCCGTCACAGCAAGGGGCGCAATTGTAGAGAAGGGACAGAAGAGGTGCAAGGCAATTGGTGATTATTTGAACAATCACCGAGAGACACCTGTAGGAGCTGCCGAAGGCTGCGATCTTTTGATTCTGTTTTAAAAGACAAGATCAACAGATCGCAGCCTGCGGCAGCTCCTACAGGAGGCTTATTTCTTCGCGCCTGACTTGGCTTTTACGCCGCGCTGACGCTGAGCTTCGAACAGACAGACGCCCGTCGCGACCGAGACGTTAAGGCTGCTGACGCTGCCGGCCATCGGCAGTTTCACCAGGTAGTCGCAGTGTTCGCGGGTCAGGCGACGCATGCCTTTGCCTTCGGCGCCCATGATCAGAATGGTCGGGCCCGTCAGATCCTGGTCGTAGATGCTGACTTCAGCTTCGCCTGCTGTGCCGACAACCCACAGACCGCGCTGCTGCAGTTTTTCCAGGGTGCGGGCGAGGTTAGTCACCGCAACCAATGGAATCACTTCTGCCGCGCCGCAAGCAACCTTACGCACCACCGGGGTCAAGGTCGCCGACTTGTCTTTCGGCACGATCACCGCCAGCGCGCCGGCCGCATCGGCCGAACGCAGGCAAGCGCCGAGGTTGTGCGGATCGGTCACGCCGTCAAGCACCAGCAACAGCGGTGCGCCGTCAGTGCGGTCGAGCAACTCGTCGAGCATTGCTTCGCCCCAGACCTGGCTCGGGCTGACTTCCGCAACCACGCCTTGGTGAACGCCTTCAACCCAGGCGTCCATTTCGCGGCGCTCGGCCTGACCGACCTGGACACGATTTTCGTTGGCCAGCTCAACCAGGGTCTGCACGCGCGGATCGTTGCGGCTTTCAGCCAGCCAGATCTGCTTGACGCGTTTCGGGTGGTGACGCAGCAACGCTTCTACCGCGTGAACGCCGTAGATTTTTTCCAACTGACTCATGACTTCGCCTTCGGTTTACGCGCCCCGCCACTTTTGGCTGGAGCAGCACCCGCTTTTGGCGGGCCTTTACGGTGTTTGCTCGGTTTCGCTGGCTTGCCGCCGGAGGCCTTTTCAGGCGCCGACCGCCCGGTCTTTCCCCCAGGCGCCGCTTTACCACCGTTTTTGGCGTCGGAAAGCAGAGCTTTCTTCATTTCACGGCTTTTGCGCAGTTCGGCGTTTTTCGCCACGGCGTCGCTTGGGCGATAGGCTTCGGCAGCCTTTTCCTTGGCCGGACGGCGACCAGCAGTTTTCGCTGGCGCCGCTTCGGCTTTTTCCTTGGCGGCTGGCGCGGCAGTTTCAGCGCCGCGTTTTTTGCGACCGATCGGCGCGCTGATGGTTTTTTCAGCCATCTCGAAGTCGATCTTGCGCTCGTCGAGGTCAACGCGCATCACGCGCACTTCAACGGTATCGCCAAGGCGGAAGCTGCGACCGGTGCGCTCGCCCGCCAAGCGGTGATGCACAGGATCGAAGTGGTAGTAGTCACCCGGCAGCGCGGTGACATGCACCAGGCCTTCGACGTAGATATCGGTCAGCTCGACGAACAGGCCAAAACCGGTCACGGCGGTGATCACACCCGGGAACGATTCGCCCACGCGATCCTTCATGAACTCACACTTGAGCCAGTTCACCACGTCGCGGGTCGCTTCGTCGGCACGGCGCTCGCTCATCGAGCACTGCTCGCCGAGTTGCTCCAGCGCCGCTTCGTCGTACGGATAGATACGCGCCTTCGGAATGGTCATCGCCCCGGCACGACGAACGTGCGGGGTGTCCTGTTTCGAATGGATCACGCTGCGGATTGCGCGGTGCGTGAGCAGGTCCGGGTAACGACGGATCGGCGAAGTGAAGTGGGTATAGGCTTCGTAATTCAGGCCGAAGTGGCCCTGATTGTCGGCGCTATACACCGCCTGGCTCAGCGAACGCAGCATCACGGTCTGGATCAGGTGGAAATCCGGACGATCCTTGATGCTCGCCAGCAATGCCTGGTAGTCCTTCGGCGACGGGCCGTCCTTGCCTTTATGCAGGGACAGGCCGAGTTCACCAAGGAAGGCGCGGAGTTTTTCCAGACGCTCCGGCGGCGGGCCATCGTGGACGCGATACAGCGCGGGAATTTCGTGCTTCTTGAGGAATTCAGCGGTAGCGACGTTGGCCGCCAGCATGCATTCTTCGATCAGCTTGTGCGCGTCGTTACGGGTGGTCGGACGGATTTCGGCAATCTTGCGCTCGGTACCGAAGATGATTCGGGTTTCCTGCGTTTCGAAATCGATCGCGCCACGTACGTGACGAGCAGCCAGCAGCACCTTGTACAGCGCATAAAGCTGTTTGAGGTGCGGCAGAACGTCGTTGTACTCACCGCGAAGCTGACGCGCCTCGGTGACTTTAGGCGTTTCCAGCATCGCGCTGACTTTGTTGTAAGTCAGACGAGCGTGGGAATGGATCACCGCTTCATAGAAGCAGTAGTCGGTCATTTCGCCGGACTTGGAGATGGTCATCTCGCAAACCATGGCCAGACGATCGACGTGCGGGTTCAGCGAGCACAGGCCGTTGGACAGTTGCTCAGGCAGCATCGGCACAACACGCTCGGGGAAGTACACCGAGTTACCGCGCACTTGCGCTTCGTTGTCCAGCGCCGAGCCGATCTTCACGTAGCTGGAAACGTCGGCAATCGCCACGTACAACTTCCAGCCGCCGGAGAACAGGCGCAGCTTGCCCGGTTTGGCTTCGCAATAAACAGCATCGTCGAAGTCGCGAGCATCTTCGCCGTCAATGGTGACGAACGGCAGATGGCGCAGGTCGACGCGCTTCTCTTTGTCTTTCTCTTCGACTTCCGGCTTGAGCTTGGCCGCTTCTTTCAGCACGGCTTCAGGCCAAACGTGCGGAATGTCGTAGGTGCGCAGGGCAACATCGATTTCCATGCCCGGTGCCATGTAGTTGCCGACCACTTCGACGATATCGCCTTGCGGTTGGAAACGTGGCGTCGGCCAGTGGGTGATTTTCACTTCGACGAACTGACCGATCTGCGCGTTGGCATTGCGGCCCGGGGTGACCAGCACTTCTTGCTGGATCTTCGGGTTGTCAGCGACGACAAAACCGATGCCGCCTTCTTCAAAGTAGCGACCGACGATGGTTTCGTGTGCACGCGACACGACTTCGACGATCACACCTTCGCGACGACCGCGACGGTCGAGACCGGAAACACGGGCAAGCGCACGGTCACCGTCGAACACCAGGCGCATTTGCGCCGGGCTCATGAACAGGTCATCGCTGCCGTCGTCCGGCACCAGGAAGCCGAAACCGTCACGGTGGCCGCTGATGCGACCGAGGATCAGGTCGAGCTTGTCGACCGGCGCATACGTGCCACGACGGGTGTAGATCAGTTGAGCGTCGCGCTCCATGGCGCGCAGGCGGCGGCGCAGGGCTTCAATCTGGTCTTCTGTGGTCAGACCAAATTCTTCAACCAGTTGCTCACGGGCAGCAGGCGAACCCCGATCGGCGAGATGCGCCAGGATCAGTTCGCGGCTAGGAATAGGGTTTTCATATTTTTCCGCTTCACGAGCGGCCTCGGGATCGAGGGACTGCCAATCGGCCATTAGAGAGTTTTCACCTTGTCTATATGCGGGTTAGTTTGGCATAGGCGCCATGAAACGGGAAATTTCCGACTATATAAGGCCCAACAGAGGCCCTGTATCGACACTGAGAAGCCGTTTTGAACACCGCTGGTAAAAAAAATCATGTTTTTTGCTGACAGGGGTTTACAGTTAAAAAGACGCTCCGTATAGTGCGCGCCATCGACGACGTACAAGCGTTGCCGATACTGCCCAGATGGTGAAATTGGTAGACACGCCAGCTTCAGGTGCTGGTGACCTTACGGTCGTGGAAGTTCGAGTCTTCTTCTGGGCACCAATTTCGAGTTTGAGACTAGATCAGTTTCAAGACTCACACAAAAACCCGCGAAAGCGGGTTTTTTGCATTCTAAGCCCGGGTTTTCTTAAAACCGATTTATTAAAATTAAATCAGGGGTTTACAGATCAAAAGGCGCTCCGTATAGTGCGCCACATCAACAGCGGCAACGCTCGCGATGATTGCCCAGATGGTGAAATTGGTAGACACGCCAGCTTCAGGTGCTGGTGACCTTACGGTCGTGGAAGTTCGAGTCTTCTTCTGGGCACCAATTCAAATTCAAGGTTACGACCCTGGATTTCACAAAAACCCGCGAAAGCGGGTTTTTGCGTTTCTGCCCTCCCGAAACCCTGATATCTCCATGCAGGAGCTGCCGAAGGCTGCGGTCTTTTGATCTTGTTTTTCCAAAGAGCAAGATCAAAAGATCGCAGCCTTCGGCAGCTCCTACGGTTCAACACAGACGCCGTATCAGAGCTGGCAGCCTCTCGCAAGGCGCACTTGAGAAACAATATCGTTTATCATTGTTGCAAGTTTTTGCAATGCGACAGTGAGGAACCCTGCGAATGACGTTTCGAAATACCCTGCGCCGAGGCCTGACCTTCACCCTCCTCGGCCTGGCGCTCGCCACTCCCCTCACCCAGGCTGCCGATGCGGTTTCCCTGACTCTCTACAACGGCCAGCACAAGGAAGTCGGCGACGCGATCGCCAAAGCCTTTGAAGCCAAGACCGGCATTCACGTCAATGTCCGCAAAGGCAGCAGCAATCAGCTCGCCAGCCAGGTCATCGAAGAAGGCGGGCGCTCCCCCGCCGACGTGATCTACACCGAAGAATCGCCGCCGCTGAACAACCTTGGCGAACTGGGCCTGCTGGCCAAAACCGATGACGCCACCCTGGCGGTTTTGCCGGAAAAATACGTCGCCGGTAACGGCACCTGGATCGGCGTGACGGCGCGCGTTCGCGTGGTCGCCTATAATCCGAAACTGGTCGACGAAAAAGACCTGCCAAAATCGGTGATGGAATTTTCCGACCCGAAATGGCAAGGCAAAGTCGGCTTCGTACCGACCAGCGGCGCCTTTCAGGAACAAGCCGTGGCGATCATTAAAATGCACGGTCGCGACGCCGCCGAAGAATGGCTGACCGGCCTGCGCGCATTCGGCAAGACCTACAGCAACAACATGGTCGCCCTCAAAGCTGTGGAAAACGGCGAAGTCGCCACCGTGCTGGTGAACAACTACTACTGGTTCGCCCTGCAACGCGAGAAAGGCAAACTCGACTCCAAGCTGCACTACTTCAGCGGCGGCGACGTCGGCGGCTTGATCACCGTGTCCAGCGCGGCCGTGCTGAAATCCAGCAAGCATCCAAAAGAAGCCCAGCAATTCCTCGCCTACATGGCCAGCGAAGAAGGCCAGCGCGTAATCACCCAGACCACCGCCGAATACCCGCTGCACAAAGGCATGGAATCGGATCGCGGGCTCAAGCCGTTCAGCGCGCTGGAAGCGCCGAACGTAACACCGGCCGATCTGGGCAATGCCGAAGAAGCGCTGGAGCTGGAACGTGAAGTTGGCTTGAACTGATGACCGCATCGTTATCCGCCCCCGCCGCGCGCGGGGGTTATGTGCCAAAGCGCAAGCGGCCATCGATCTGGCTGGTACTGCCGGTGTTGCTGCTGGTGGTCATGAGCCTGTTGCCGCTGGCGTACGTCGGACTCAAAGCCTGGCAGGCCGGCTGGGCCGAGGCACTGCATTTGTTGTGGCGCCCGTATGTGTTCGGACTGCTGCGCAACACTTTGGCATTGATGGTCGGCGTGACGCTCACTTGCGGCGTGATCGGCCTGTCGCTGGCCTGGCTGCTGGAACGCAGCAATCTGCCGGGCCGACGCTTGTGGGGCGTGATCCTCTGCCTGCCGTTCGCGGTGCCGGCGTTTGTCAGCAGTTTCACCTGGGTATCGCTGAGCGCGCAGTTCGAAGGGCTTGGCGGCGCGATTCTGGTGATGAGCCTGTCGAAATATCCGCTGATCTTTCTGCCAGTGGCGGCCACCCTGCGTAATCTTGATCCGTCCCTTGAAGAGTCGGCGCGCACGCTGGGGCAGAATCGTTGGGGGGTGTTTTTTCGCGTCACCCTGCCGCTGCTCTGGCCGTCGCTCTTGGCCGGCTCGCTGCTGATTGCCTTGCACATGCTGGTGGAGTTCGGCGCGTTGTCGATCATCGGCCTGCAAACTTTCACAACTGCCATCTACCAACAATTCGAACTGGAATTCAGTAACGCCAACGCGGCGATGCTTTCGGCCGTTTTGCTGGCGTTGTGTCTGCTGTTGTTGTGGCTGGAATTACGCGTGCGCGGCAAGGGTCGACATGTGCGCACCGGTCAAGGCGCAGCGCGTCAGGCCGAGCAAGTTCGACTGGGGCCATGGGCCACGGTCGGTCAGTTGTATTGCCTGATACTGGCGATTGTTGGCAGCGGGATTCCGCTGGGGATGCTGGCGTACTGGCTAGCGGTCGGCTCATCGGCGGCATTCCCGGTGGCGGCGATCACTGAGGCTTTGCTGTCGTCGCTGGCGTTGTCGCTCGGCGGCGCCGCGTTGTGCCTGGTACTGGCGGTGCCGGTCGGGTTGTTGGTGGTGCGTTACAAAGGCCAACTGGCGATCTGGGCCGAACGCCTGCCTTATCTGCTGCATGCGCTGCCAGGGTTGGTGATTGCGCTGACGCTGGTGTATTTCGCCCTGCATTACGTGCCGGCGCTGTACCAGACGTCGGGATTGCTGCTGATCGCTTATGCGCTGCTGTTTCTGCCGCTGGCACAGGCGCCGATCCGCACGGCCCTGAACAAGGCTGCGCCGCAACTTGAAGAGGCTGCACGCACGCTGGGCGCTTCGTCGTTCACGGCGTTTTGCCGGGTGACGCTGCCGATCATCTTCCCGGCATTGGGCGCCGCGTTTGCGCTGGTGTTTCTCGATGCAATGAAGGAATTGACGGCGACGTTGCTATTGAGCCCGACCGGGCTGAATACGCTGGCGACCGAAGTGTGGGCGCATACCGCGAATGTCGAGTTTGCGGCGGCGGCGCCTTATGCGGCGTTGTTGATATTGGTGTCCGGCTTGCCTGTATATCTGCTGACGACCCGGATGTATCTGAGCCGCTGAGATCGCCTTCGCGAGCAAGCCCGCTCCCACATGTTGACCGTATTCCAACACTGGAATGCGATCAACATGTGGGAGCGGGCTTGCTCGCGAAAGGGCCCTGAATTACACCATCAAGCCCTGAACTGCCCCAAGCTCGCCTTCAGCTGCGCCGCCAGACCATCCAGCACCTTGCCGCTCGCCGTGGTCTCCACCACCGCCTGCGCGGCTTTCTCGGCCTGTGCATGAATGGTCTCGACCCGCCCGCGCACAGCCTGTGCACCCTGCGCCTGATGCGCCGCCGCTTGCGTTGCCAGACCAATCGCTGCATGCACCTGCTCGACCGACACCTGCACCGACTGCTGCAACCGCGCACTGTCGCGCAACACCAGCAAACCTTCGCTGGCCTGACGCCCGGCCTGACCAATCGCCTCGACCGCTTCACGCGCGCCCTGCTGCAACGCGACGATGTGCGCCTGAATATCGCCGGTGGAGCTTTGTGTCTTGCTCGCCAGCGCCCGGACTTCGTCGGCCACCACCGCAAAACCCCGCCCGGTTTCACCGGCACGCGCCGCCTCGATCGCCGCGTTCAAGGCGAGCAAGTTGGTCTGCTCGGCAATCCCGTGAATCACCGTCAGCACCACTTCAATCTGTTCACTCTGCTGCGCCAGACGCTCGATCACCTTGGCTCCGGTATCGACCTGCCCGGCCAGCGCTTCGATCAAATTGCCAACTTTGGCCGAGGTGCGGGTGTTTTCGTCAGTGGCCTGACGGATATCCACCACCTGCTTCAGCGCCGCCTGCATCGCGTGGCTTTCCGACTGCGCCTCATCGGCCATTTGCGACAGTGCGCGCAGACTTTCCGCCACTTCATCACGCTGCATGCCGGCGGCCGCATCGGCGCCAGCATTGCGCAAGGTCATTGCGCCAATCTCGACACCGGTTCGCTGCGCAACATCGCCCGCCTCGCGCACGATCGGCTGCAACTTATCTACAAAGCGATTGACCGCCGAAGCCATGTCACCGATTTCGTCTTTGCTGTTGATCTGTACACGCTTGGTCAGATCGCCCTCGCCCGCCGCCAGATCGTCCATGGCCGCGTTGAGCATTTTCAAGCGATTGACCACGCGATGGCCGAGCACCACGGCCAGTAACAGCAACACGCCGCAACCCACCAGCGCCAGGCCCATACCGATTCGCCAGCGCAGGGTCGCGGCGGCCTCCTGAACGGTATTGGCGGTGTTGGATTTCATCTCGACCGCGGTGGCTTGCGCCGACTGCAGGCGCGCCTGCATTGCTTTGGCGCTGTCCGCCGCCGCCCCTTGCAGGCTCGCGCCGACCAGTTGATCGCTGCTGGCGATCAACGCCGAGAAGCGTTTATCCAGCGCCGCCAGATCGGTGTCCACCGAGGCCGTGGAAACCCCCATCAGCACCTTGCCGATTTCCACACCATTGGGATTGATCGAGGCTTCGAGGTAGTAGACCGACGGATCGTGTTTCGCCGCATCCAGCACTTTATCCAGCGCACGCTCGCCCTGACCTTTTTCCAGCAAGGCCTTGTTGATCGGGTTTTCGCGGTTGAGATAACGGGTCAGGTGCTGACCGGTGGCGTCGTCATACACCACGAACAGCACGTTGGGATTGCGCTGGGCGCGCCGGGCGAACTCGGACAGGGTCGGTACGTCACTGTCCCACATCGCGCGCGGGGCGACGGAAGCGAGTAATTGGGCCATGTCATTGGCCGAATCTTTCAGGTCCTTTTCCAGGGTCGCACGCAGTTGTACCTGCTCGTCCTTCAGACGCGTGGATAAACCCGCAGTCAGACGCTGACGGGTACTGCTCGAGAGGTTGTCCAGGCTCGACGTGACTTCGCGTCCGGCCTGCTCCAGTTCGCCGGAGAGTTTCTGACTGTCGGCACCGAGGCGCACGGCCAAATCAGCTTCCAGCGCAGTGACAGTGCTCCGCGTCAGGGCGACGGCGACCAGCACTTGCACCAAAAGGGCGATACCAAGGGTAACGAATACCGGGCGCAACAAACGGCTTTGTAACAGTGAGAGAACGGCCGACACTGTGAATACCTCTACTTCTGACGCCATTAATTTGATGGCACTCTTGTAGGAAGATTCACAGCAAAGGTCATGCCGTCCAACAGGCATAAACGACAAAGGCCCCGATCAAGGGGCCTTTGTTTTTTTACATCAACAACTTATCAAGCAAACGGATGACGCAGAACGATGGTTTCGTTGCGGTCCGGGCCCGTCGAAATAATGTCGATCGGCGCGCCGATCAACTCTTCAACGCGCTTGATGTAGGCACGAGCGTTGGCTGGCAGCTCTTCCAGGGTCTTGGCGCCCACGGTCGATTCGGTCCAGCCCGGCACTTCTTCGTACACAGGCTGCAGGCCTACGTAGCTGTCAGCGTCGGTCGGGGCAACGGCATTGCCTTGCGCGTCTTTGTAACCGACGCAGATGTTGATGGTTTCCAGGCCGTCGAGGACGTCCAGCTTGGTCAGGCAGATGCCCGAGATGCTGTTCACATCGATCGCGCGACGCAGGATAACGGCGTCGAACCAGCCGCAACGACGGGCACGGCCGGTGGTAGCGCCGAACTCGTGACCTTGCTTGGCCAGGTGTGCACCAACTTCGTCGAACAGCTCAGTCGGGAATGGACCGGAACCGACGCGAGTGGTGTAAGCCTTGGTGATGCCCAGGATGTAATCGAGGAACATCGGGCCAACGCCCGAACCGGTCGCCACGCCACCTGCGGTGGTGTTGGAGCTGGTCACGTACGGGTAGGTGCCGTGGTCGATGTCGAGCAACGAACCCTGGGCGCCTTCGAACATGATGTCTTTGCCGGCGCGACGCAGGTCGTGCAGCTCAGCGGTGACGTCGAGCATCAGCGGCTTCAGCAGCTCAGCGTATTCCTTGCACTCGGCGAGGGTTTTTTCGAACTCGATAGCCGGCTCTTTGTAGTAACCGACCAGCATGAAGTTGTGGTAATCCACCAGTTCACGCAGCTTGTCTTCGAAGCGCGGCATGTTCAGCAGATCGCCAACACGCAGTCCACGACGTGCAACCTTGTCTTCGTAAGCCGGGCCGATGCCGCGACCGGTGGTGCCGATCTTCAACTCGCCACGGGCCTTTTCACGGGCCTGGTCCAGCGCCACGTGGAAGGACAGGATCAGCGGGCAGGACGGGCTGATACGCAGGCGCTCACGCACCGGTACGCCTTTCTCTTCCAGCTTGGTGATCTCGCGCAGCAGGGCGTCAGGTGCAACCACCACGCCGTTGCCGATCAGGCACTGCACGCCTTCGCGCAGCACGCCCGACGGGATCAGGTGCAAGACGGTTTTTTCGCCGTCGATCACCAGCGTGTGACCCGCGTTGTGGCCACCCTGGTAGCGCACTACGGCGGCAGCATGTTCGGTCAGCAGATCAACGATCTTGCCTTTGCCCTCATCACCCCATTGGGTGCCCAGGACTACGACATTCTTACCCATAACACTTGTCCTCATTCGCGCAAACTTGGTGCCGGCGATGGCCGGCAGGAAAACTCAAGAAGCCAGTGGCGATACTTGCCAAAGCCCGTTCTGCTGAATCAATTGCCGGTCGCAGTCCGCATCACGGGCGGCGGCCAAAGGTTGTCCAGGCAACGCCTGAACGACACGCTGACCCTCACTGCGCAACTGGCAAACCTGCTGCCAGAGTGCCGCATCCGTACTGTCAGGCATCCAGATACCGCCAGACGGTAGCTCGATCTCAGCACGCCCCAGGGTCACCAGGGTTTTCAAATCGGTGGAGAAGCCTGTCGCCGGACGCGCGCGACCGAAGTCCGCGCCGATGTCGTCATAACGACCGCCCTGAGCGATGGACTGGCCAACGCCCGGTACGAACACCGCGAACACCACACCGGTGTGGTAGTGGTAGCCGCGCAATTCGCCCAGATCAAAATACAGCGGCAGCTGCGGGAAGCGCGCCGACAGACGCTCGGCGATCGCCAGCAAATCTTCGAGTGCCGCCAAAACCGGCGCCGGCGCATTGGCCAGACGCTCGCGCGCAGCGCTCAACACTTCACGGCCACCGCACAGGTCAACCAGCGCACGCAGCATGCCGGACAGATCGGCCGGCAAGCCTTCGGTCAAGGTAATGACCTCGTCGATGGCCTTGCGTTGCAACGCATCGAACAACTGCTGCTCGACTTCACCGGACAGACCGGCGGCACGCGCCAGACCACGGTAGATGCCGACATGCCCAAGGTCCATGTGCACATCCGGCACATCGGCCAGTTGCAGCATGGCCAGCATCAGGCTGATCACTTCAACGTCGCTGCTCGGGCTGGCGTCGCCATATAACTCGGCGCCCAACTGGATCGGGCTGCGCGAGGACGACAAGGCACGCGGCTGGGCATGTAGCACGCTACCGGCATAGCACAGACGGCTCGGGCCTTCGCGACGCAGGGTGTGCGCATCGATGCGCGCCACTTGCGGCGTGATGTCGGCACGGAAACCCATCTGCCGGCCCGATTGCGGGTCGATGACCTTGAAGGTACGCAGATCCAGGTCCTGGCCCGCGCCGGTCAGCAGGGATTCCAGGTACTCGATATGGGGAGTCACGACAAACTCGTAACCCCAGCTCTGGAACAGATCCAACACCTGACGACGCGCGACTTCAATGCGCGCCGCTTCCGGTGGCAGTACTTCTTCGATGCCATCTGGCAGCAGCCAGCGGTCTACCGTTGCCATTACGCCATTCCCCTTTGATCCGGGCGGCCAGCCTGCGGGCGAGCCTTGAGTGAAGCAGAAAATGACCGACCCGTTCAAAACGCACGCGCATGAACGACGCGGCGAAAGGCCTGTTACCGGCTTCGCCCATCACTTTCCTCGAAATACTCTCGGGCCATTCAACCCGATGCCTGCAACAAAAAACAGCAATCAAACGTGCAGACGCAAAAAAGCCGGGAATTTCCCGGCTGCCGCATCATACACACGTTTTCCCAAAGGATCACCCCGCCCGAGGTTTTAGCCGCCGGGCGGAATGATTCAGGTCAACGTCGTATCAAGGCTTGGACTTTTCCAGGTAACGGAAGAAGTCGCTGCTTGGGTCGAGGACCAGGACGTCGGATTTGTTCGCGAAGCTTTCACGGTAGGCGCGCAGGCTACGGTAGAAACCGTAGAACTCCTGATCCTGACCATAAGCCTTGGAGTAGATCGCAGCGGCCTGGGCATCACCATCACCGCGAACCTCTTCGGATTCACGATAGGCTTCAGCCAGCAACACGCGGCGTTGACGGTCGGCGTCGGCACGGATGCCTTCAGCCAGCTCGTTACCCTTGGCGCGGTGCTCGCGAGCTTCACGCTCACGCTCGGTGCTCATACGTTCGAACACGCTGCGGTTCACTTCTTTCGGCAGATCAATGGCCTTGACCCGGACATCGACGACTTCGATACCCAGCTCTTTTTCCGCCATCTTGTTCAGCGACGCGGTGATGTCAGCCATCAGCGCATCACGCTCACCCGACACCACTTCGTGCAGGGTGCGCTTGCCGAACTGGTCACGCAGGCCGGATTCCAGACGACGGGACAGACGCTCGTCGGCGATTTGCTTGAGGCCGGAAGTCGCGGTGTAGAAGCGCTCGGCATCTTTCACGCGCCACTTGGCGTAGGCATCGACCATCACGGCTTTCTTTTCCAGGGTCAGGAAGCGCTGCGTCGGTGCATCAAGCGTCATCAGACGTGCGTCGAATTTACGCACCTGGTTAACGTAAGGCACTTTCACATGCAAGCCTGGCTGAACATCGGCCTGAACCACACGACCGAATTGCAGCAGCACCGCACGCTCGGTCTGAGCGACGATGTAGAAGCAGTTCCAGCCGACCAATACCACAACGACGCCAACGATCAGGGCGATCAGCGATTTATTGCTCATCAGCGGGTCTCCCTTGTGCGCGACTGCGGCAGGTCAGTGACGTGCGGCGTGACATCCGTGTTGTTGCCGGCGGCGGCCGAACCGGTCACAGGCCCACTGTTACCTGGATTGTTCTGAATCATTTTGTCCAACGGCAAGTACAACAGGTTGCTCTGGCCGTTCTTGTTGCCGGTCACGAGTACTTTGCTGGTGTTGCTGAAGACTTCCTGCATGGTGTCGAGGTACAGACGCTGGCGGGTCACTTCGGGTGCCTTGCGATACTCGGCGACCAGTTTGGTGAAGCGGTCGGCCTCACCCTTGGCGCGCGAGACCGTTTCGTCACGGTAGCCGTTGGCATCTTCGAGGATGCGCTGGGCCTGACCACGGGCTTCCGGCACGACGCCGTTGGCGTAGGTTTCAGCCTGGTTGCGCGAACGCTGCTCGTCTTCACGGGCGCGGATCACGTCATCGAAGGCTTCCTGTACTT
This sequence comes from Pseudomonas helmanticensis, assembly GCF_900182985.1. Taxonomy (NCBI): domain Bacteria; kingdom Pseudomonadati; phylum Pseudomonadota; class Gammaproteobacteria; order Pseudomonadales; family Pseudomonadaceae; genus Pseudomonas; species Pseudomonas helmanticensis. The sequence goes on from NZ_FXUY01000001.1 coordinate 3,721,879, forward strand.
CACGCGGTGCGGCTGCGCTCTGTACGTTGACCTGAGTGACGGTGATACCGGTGCGATAGGTATCGAGGAAACGTTGCAGACGCTCCTTGATTTCGCTGGCCATCAATTCACGACCTTCGGTCAGCACCTGGTCCATGGCGGTAGAACCCACCACGTGGCGCAGGGCGCTGTCGGTCGCATGCTGCAGGCTGATTTCCGGCTGATCGACGTTCAGCACGAAATCCTGCAGGTTGCTGATCTTGTACTGCACGGTCAGCGGCACTTCGACGATGTTCTCGTCTTCGGTCAGCATCTGGCCCTGCTTGGTGTACGCACGCTCACGCGTTACGTTTTCCATGTACTTCTTGTCGATCGGCGGGAAGTAGATGTTCAGACCCGGGCCAACGGTTTCGTAGTACTTGCCGAAGCGCAGCACCACGGCTTGCTCCTGCTCGTCGACCACGTAGACCGCGCTGTACAGCCAGACGGCCGCCAGCACGACGAGGCCGATGCCGAGCAGACCGCCGAAGCCGCCACTGCTCTTGCCCGAACCACCGCCGTCATCACCACGTTTCTTACCACCACCGAACAACCCGTTCAGGCTTTCCTGCAGCTTTCGGAAGGCCTCGTCGAGATCTGGTGGCCCCTTGCGGTCGCCGTTATTGCGGCGTTTGCCACCCCAAGGATCCTGATTATTCGAGTTGCCACCCGGCTCATTCCAAGCCATAGCGCTCTCCATCTGATAAAGCAAAGACGCACCCACGGCGCGCCGACCAATGCTACAGAATGCCTGCCGTTACGGCACAACCGCTTTTTCAGGCTTTTATTGCAAAGTGTGTTGCTCGATGAATTCCATCGGCTGCAATCCTTCGCGACTTACCAGTCGATTCAACTCGACACGGGGCAAACGAACGGCCAGCAAACTGATGCCTTCTTCGTCGTGTTCTTCTTTCTGCACCGCACCGAGTTCGAAGAACTGCGCACGCAGTCGGGCGAATCGTTGCGGCAAGCGCAAGGTACCGATGAACAAATCACTGCCAAGTAACTCGGCAATCGCTTGTTCAAGCAGCTCCAGACCCGAACCATCACGCGCCGACAGCCAGACCCGCTGGGGCTTGCCGTTTTCGTCGCGCTGGATTTGTGGCTCAACGCCTTCAAGCAAATCGAGTTTGTTATAGACCTCGAGGATCGGCAAGTCCTGGGCGCCAATCTCGCCCAGCACCACCATCACCTGTTCAATCTGCAACATGCGATCCGGTTCGGCCGCATCGATCACGTGCAACAGCAGGTCGGAATTGCTCGACTCTTCGAGCGTAGACCGAAATGCCTCGACCAGCTTGTGCGGCAAGTGCCGAATGAATCCCACCGTGTCGGCCAGGACAATCGGCCCCAGGTCGTCAATATCAAGACGGCGCAGGGTCGGGTCGAGCGTGGCGAACAACTGGTCAGCCGCGTACACGTCGGACTTCGTCACGTTGTTGAAGAGTGTGGATTTACCGGCGTTGGTATAGCCCACCAGAGACACGGTAGGGATATCCGCACGGGAGCGGCCACGTCGCGATTGCTCGCGCTGGCTGCGCACTTTCTCCAGTCGGCCCTTGATCTGGCGCAGACGCACGCGCAGCAAACGGCGGTCGGTTTCGAGCTGGGTTTCACCCGGGCCGCGCATACCGATACCACCACCCTGACGCTCAAGGTGAGTCCAGCCACGAACCAGCCGCGTGCTCATGTGGTCAAGCTGGGCCAGTTCTACCTGGAGCTTGCCTTCATGGGTACGGGCGCGCTGGGCGAAAATATCGAGAATCAGACCGGTACGGTCGATCACGCGACACTCGAAAACACGTTCGAGGTTACGTTCCTGACTGGGCGTGAGGATGTGATTGAAAATCACCAGATCGGCTTCTTCGGCTTTGACCAGGTCGCGCAACTCCTCGACCTTGCCGCTGCCAATCAGGAACTTGGCGGTAGGCCGATGACGCGGCACGTTAAAAAACGCAACGGTCTCGGCGCCCGCCGAATTAGCCAGTTCCTGAAACTCCTGCGGATCTTCGCGCGCCTCAGGGTCCTGTCCATCCAAGTGAACGAGGATGACCCGTTCACCACCACCGTGGCGCTCAAAGAACAAAAGGAGACTCCTATCAGGCGTTACCTGGCTCAGCGTCACCTGCTTCGGATTCGGTTGCGCTAGGCAGACGAATTGGACGCACTGGCACTACTGTCGAGATAGCGTGTTTGTAAACCATCTGGCTTACGGTGTTTTTCAGCAGGATCACGAACTGGTCGAACGACTCGATCGTGCCTTGCAGTTTGATACCGTTGACCAGGTAGATGGAAACCCCAACTTTCTCTTTACGTAAAGTATTCAAGTAAGGGTCTTGTAGCGAATGCCCTTTTGACATGTGCCGCACTCCTTTAAGGATTCAATAATAAAAAATAGGTAATTCAGATGGCTTTAGCCGCCACACCCCCAAGGATAGACGGCAATTGCAAGGACTCAGCTCAATATGGAGATGGTCCCAAGGTATTTCAAGGCGCGTGGCAGATTGTCGCAATCAAGACTGTCCAGCCAGTGTAAATCTTCCCAGCTGCGCAGCCAGGTGAACTGGCGTTTGGCCAACTGACGCGTGGCAATGATGCCGCGTTCCTGCATTTCAGCTAACGACAGCGTGCCATCCAGGTAATCCCAGACTTGGCGGTAGCCTACCGCACGTATAGACGGCAACCCCGAATGCAGGTCACTTCTTTTACGCAGGGCTACGACCTCGTCGATGAATCCCTGTTCCAACATATTTGTGAATCTTTGTTTAACGCGCTCGTGCAGTACCTGCCGATTTGCCGGAGCAATGGCCAAGTTCGCGACAGTATAGGGCAATTGTTGCAGTCCCGAAGCGGCTGCTTCAGTACTTTGCGCAGATTGTTGCTGGCGCAGGGCAGTCATGCTCTGACCGCTGATTCGATAAACTTCCAGCGCGCGACTCAAGCGTTGCGGATCGTTCGGGTGAATCCGCGCCGCCGACACCGGGTCGATGACCGCCAATTGATCGTGCAAGGCCTGCCAGCCAAGGCGTGCAGCTTCTTCTTCGATCTGCGCGCGGATCTCCGGATCGGCCGCTGGCATATCCGCCAGGCCTTCGACCAAAGCCTTGTAATAGAGCATTGTGCCGCCGACCAGCAGCGGAATTTTTCCGCGCGCGGTGATTTCAGCCATGGCCTGCAAGGCATCGCGACGGAAATCCGCAGCCGAATAGGCTTCGGCCGGATCGAGAATATCGATCAGACGGTGCGGAAATTCGGCCAGCAGTTCTTTCGAAGGCTTGGCGGTGCCGATGTCCATGCCGCGATAGACCAGCGCCGAATCGACACTGATCAGCTCGCAGGGCAGCACTTTGGTCAGTTCGATGGCCAGGTCGGTCTTGCCCGCAGCGGTCGGGCCCATCAGGAAAATCGCTGGAGGGAGCTGGTTCATCAACGACCGCGCAGGAACAGTTTGTCGAGATCGTCCAGGCCCAGTTGGGTCCAGGTCGGTCGGCCATGGTTGCATTGACCGCTGCGCTCGGTGTTTTCCATGTCACGCAGCAGGCCGTTCATTTCCGGCAGGGCCAAGCGCCGGTTGGCGCGGATCGCGCCGTGGCAGGCCATGGTGCCGAGCAATTCGTTGAGGTGCGCTTGAATGCGGTCGCTGGTGCCGTATTCCATCAGGTCCGACAGCACGTCGCCGACCAGACGGTTGGCTTCAGCCTGCTTCAACAAGGCCGGAATCTGACGGATCGCCAAGGTCTCCGGACCCAGACGCTGCAATTCGAAGCCCAGGCGCTGGAACCATGCCGCGTGCTCTTCAGCACAATCGGCTTCGCGCTGACTGACCGCCAGCGACTCCGGCACCAGCAACGGCTGGCCGCTCAAGCCTTCGCTGGCCATGGCGATTTTCAGGCGTTCGTACATGATCCGCTCGTGGGCGGCATGCATGTCCACCAGCACCAGGCCTTGGGCATTCTCGGACAGAATGTAGATGCCCTTGAGCTGCGCCAGTGCGTAACCGAGCGGGGGAATGTCTTCCTGCCCGGCCGGCAGCGCATTGGCATTGGCCTCAGGCAGCGGTGCGAAAAACTCGCGATACGCAGCCTGAGCCTCGGCAGCCGGCGGCATCGCCGATTGCGGACGCGGTGTGTATTGATACTGATAAGCGCCACCGGCACTGGCGCCGGACGTGGTATTGAACGCCGGTTGCGCCTGCGGCTGTTCCAGCAAAGCGTTGGCCGCCAGACGCATTTCACCTTGCGGACCGAATTCACCGGCATCAAGGCCGGTCGGGCGGACGATGGCAGTGGTCACCGAGCCGGCCAACTGATCTTCCGGACGCACATCGCCCAATGCGCGGTGCAGCGTGCCGTAAAGGAAGTCATGCACCATGCGCCCGTCACGGAAGCGCACTTCGTGTTTGGTCGGATGCACGTTGACGTCGACGGCTGCCGGATCCACTTCAAAAAAAAGCGCAAAGGTCGGATGACGACCGTTGAACAGCACGTCGCGATAGGCCTGACGCACGGCGTGAGCGACCAGTTTGTCGCGCACCGCCCGGCCATTCACGAAGAAATACTGCAAATCCGCCTGGCTGCGGTTGAAGGTCGGCAAACCGACCCAGCCCCACAGGTGCAAACCGTTGCGCTCGATCTCGATCGGCAACGCCTGCTCGAGGAAACCCGAACCGCAAATCGCCGCCACACGCCGGGCGCGAGCCGCATCATCGTGGGCCTCGTGCAGGCTGAGGATGGTTTTGCCGTTGTGGCGCAGATGGAACGCGACGTCGAAACGCGCCAGCGCCAGACGTTTGATCACTTCTTGCAGGTGATCGAATTCGGTTTTTTCGGTCTTGAGAAATTTGCGCCGCGCCGGGGTGTTGAAGAACAGGTCGCGAACTTCCACCGAGGTGCCGACCGGGTGCGCCGCCGGTTGTACCCGAGGTGCCATGTCGCGGCCTTCGGTTTCAACTTGCCAGGCCTGATCGGCATCGCGGGTGCGCGAGGTCAGGGTCAGGCGCGCCACAGAACTGATCGACGCCAGTGCCTCACCGCGAAAACCGAGGCTCATCACCTGCTCAAGATCTTCGAGGTTGCGGATCTTGCTGGTGGCGTGACGGGCCAGCGCCAGCGGCAGGTCATCGGCGGAAATACCGCTGCCATCGTCGCGTACGCGCAGCAGCTTGACGCCGCCCTGCTCAACGTCGACATCGATACGCTTGGCACCGGAGTCGAGGCTGTTTTCCAGCAACTCCTTGATCACCGAGGCCGGGCGTTCGACCACCTCACCGGCGGCGATCTGGTTCGCCAGCCGTGGGCTGAGCAGTTCGATGCGCGCGGCAGCGTTCAGCACTTCGTTCATTCTTTGGACGCCAGTTCGGTGCCAGGAATGGTCAGGTGCTGGCCGACTTTCAACTCATCGCTTTTCAGGTTGTTCGCACTGCGCAATGTGGCCGGCGACACCTGATAGCGCACGCCGATCATCGCCAGCGTTTCACCCGGGCCGACACGGTGATCGCGCGGGCCTTGGGCGATCTTGCCGGAATCACGCAGCCAGGCGATGTAGGTGCCCGGTGGCGGATTCTGCTGGAAGAACTGACGCACGCCGCTGCTGATCGAACGCGCCAGCGCTTGCTGGTGGCTCGATGCCGAGAGCTTGTTGGCTTCGTTGGCGTTGGAGATGAACCCGGTTTCGACCAGGATCGACGGAATATCCGGCGACTTCAGCACCATGAACCCGGCCTGTTCCACGCGCTGTTTGTGCAGCGGCGTAACGCGACCGATGTTGGTCAGGACCTTCTGGCCGACGTTGAGGCTGGAGGTCAACGACGCGGTCATCGACAGATCGAGCAGCACGCCGGCGAGCATGCGGTCCTTGTCGTCGAGGCTGACGTTGCCGGCACCACCGATCAAGTCAGAACGGTTTTCGCTGTCGGCCAGCCAACGCGCGGTCTCCGAAGTGGCGCCACGATCAGACAGGGCAAACACCGATGCACCGAAGGCTGCGGCAGATGGCGCGGCGTCGGCGTGGATCGAGACGAACAGGTCGGCGCCCTTCTTGCGGGCAATTTCGGTACGGCCGCGCAACGGAATGAAGTAGTCGCCAGTACGGGTCAGTTCGGCGCGGAAGCCTTTCATGCCGTTGACCTGACGCTGCAATTCGCGGGCGATCTGCAACACCACGTCTTTCTCACGCTGGCCGCGCGAGCCGGACGCACCCGGGTCTTCGCCACCGTGGCCGGCGTCGATCACCACGACGATGTCGCGCTTGCCGGCCGGGGCTGGCGGCAGCTTGATTGCAGGTTCTGTCGGCGTCACCGGGACTGCCGGCAGGGTTGCCACCTGTGGCGTTGGTATTGGCGCAGGTGGCGGCGCGGCGTCGGCCGGGTTGTCGAACAGATCGACCACCAGACGGTTGCCGTACTGCGCATTAGGCGCCAGCGAGAAGCTTTTCGGGGTGACGGCTTTCTTCAGGTCGATGACCACCCGCAGATCGGTCGGCGTACGCTGGGCCGAGCGCATCGCAGTGATCGGCGTGTTTGCGGTCGGCACATTCAGTGGCGCACCGAGGGTGGCACCATTGATGTCGATCACCAGCCGATCCGGAGCGGTCAGGGTAAAAACGCTGTGCTGCACCGGGCCGCTGAGGTCGAAGACCAGTCGCGTGTTATCCGGCGCCCGCCACAGGCGCACGCTGTTGACCTTTGAATCGGCCACAGCGTTGACGGTTACTGCCATCAACATCAGTCCAGCGGCAGCCACCAACGCGCGAAAGCGCATACCTAACCCCATCATTTAATTGGATTCCAATGCCAAAGCGGCACACCAGGCCTCGCCACGCGAGCCCTGGGATAAAATTTTCAGCGAACGCCCGCTGTCTTGCGGGCTAATGGTAATGGTCAGGTCGGGCTTTGGCAAAAAGCCTGCACCTTTATCGGGCCACTCGATCAGGCACAGGGCATCGTCGTCGAAGTAGTCGCGGATGCCGAGAAACTCCAGTTCTTCCGGATCGACCAAGCGATACAGATCAAAGTGGAAGGCGCGGATGTCACCGATTTCGTAGGGCTCGACCAACGTGAAGGTCGGACTTTTTACCGCGCCAACATGACCCAACTCGCGAATGATGCCCCGCGACAGGGTGGTTTTGCCCATTCCCAGGTTGCCTTCGAGGAAAATCAGGCCATGGCCCTGGGTCACGCGGGCGATCCGTGCGCCAAAGTCGCTCATCGCCTGTTCATCGGCCAGGTACAGGGTTACTTCAGACACGGTGCTTGCTCCTCCAACAACTGACGAATGGCTGGAATCAGATCACTGGCCGCCAGCCCACGGCCGAATTTTCCTTGTTGTATGCCCGCATTGGCGTGCAGCCAGACCGCCAGGCAGGCGGCATCGAAACCGTCCATGCCTTGCGCCAGCAACGCGCCGGTCAAGCCGGCCAGTACATCACCGAGACCCGCCGTCGCCATGGCCGGATGACCTTGGTGACACAACGCCAAGCGGCCGTCGGGATGAGCGATCAGACTACCGGCACCCTTGAGCACCACCACCGCTGTATATTTTTTGCTCAATGCCAGCGCTGCCGCCGGGCGATCAGCCTGCACCTCGGCAGTACCGACCCCCAGCAACCGCGCCGCCTCGCCCGGATGCGGCGTGATCACGCAATCCTTCGGCAGATCGACGAAACCGCTTGCGAGCAAATTCAGTGCATCGGCGTCCCAGACCTGCGGCAATCCCGCATTGGCTGCCGCCGACAGTAACGCACGGCCCCAACTGGCCTGACCAAGACCGGGGCCGACGACCAATACCGACACCTTTTCCAGCAGTCCCATCAATTGATTGGCCGACGATGTACCCAGCGCCATGGCTTCCGGGACTCGCGTCAACGCTGCCGGGACGTGCTCAGGGCGGGTCGCCAGCGAAACCATGCCTGCGCCGCTGCGCAAAGCGGTTTCGGTGCTGAGTAAAATCGCTCCGCCAAAACCGTGATCGCCACCGATCAGCAGCACATGACCGAAGTGTCCCTTGTGCGCAGCCGGGGCACGCGCCGCCAGCCTCGGAAGATTAGCCGGGCTGAGCCGTCGGGCGATAACGGGCATGTCACGATAGATGTCGGCGCTGGCTTGCAGATCATTAAACAGTAACGAGCCGACGTGGTCCGCAGCGTCGCCGGTGAACTGGCCGATTTTCAGCCCGATAAAGGTCACCGTCAGATCGGCCTGCACGGCGACGCCCAGCACATGCCCGGTATCGGCACACAACCCGGAAGGAATATCGACGGCCGTCACCGGCAAACCGCTGGCGTTGATGGTTTTGATCGCCGACAGATAGGGCTCGCGCACATCCCCGTTGAGACCGGTACCGAGCAAGGCATCGAGGATGACCCCGCGCAGTTCGCTCCGGGCTTGCCAGCCTTGCACCGCAACACCTTCGGCCACAGCTTCGGCATGCGCTTGCGCCGCATCGCCCTGCAAACGTTGAGGCTCGCCAACCGCCAAAACCCGCACCTGCCAGCCGGCCCGCTGCGCCATCGCCGCAACCAGATAACCGTCACCGGCATTGTTGCCATGCCCGGCCAGCACGGTCAGCTCAGTCGCCGCCGGCCATTGCCGCACCAGCGCGCGCCACGTCGCATGCGCGGCGCGCTGCATCAATTCGAAGCCCGGCGTGCCGGCGGCAATCAGCCGTGCATCGAGCTCGCGCACCTGTGCAGCGCCATACAGCGCGTCGGGTAATTGATCTTTCGTGTGCGGCATGCGTCTTCGGGCTCCGATGTCTGGCAGAATTATACGCACCTCAGCTCCGGTTTCTCTCGCCTCATGTCCGCCATTACCACAGACCTGCCCGCCCTCGCCCAATCGATCAAGAATTGGGGCCGCGAGTTGGGCTTTCAACAAGTCGGCATCAGCGGTCTGGATCTCGCCGAACATGAGCAGCATCTTGCGCGCTGGCTCGAGGCCGGCTACCACGGCGAAATGGATTACATGGGCGCCCACGGCAGCAAACGCTCGCACCCGGAAGAACTGGTGCCGGGTACTTTGCGCGTGGTCTCGCTGCGCATGGACTACCTGCCCGGCGACACACAAATGGCGCAAATGCTCGCGCAACCGGAAAAAGCTTACGTGTCGCGTTATGCCTTGGGCCGCGATTACCACAAATTGATCCGTAAACGCGTGCAACAATTGGCCGACAAGATTCAATCCGAGATCGGCCCCTTCGGTTTTCGTGCGTTTGTCGACAGCGCGCCGGTACTGGAAAAAGCCATCGCCGAGCAGGCCGGTCTGGGCTGGATCGGCAAAAACACCCTGGTGTTGAACCGCAAGGCCGGCAGTTATTTTTTTCTCAGTGAGTTGTTCGTCGATCTGCCGTTGCCGGTCGACGAGCCACACAGCACTGAACACTGCGGCCGCTGCACCGCCTGCCTCGACATTTGTCCGACCAATGCCTTTGTCGGCCCCTATGTGCTGGACGCGCGACGCTGCATTTCGTACCTGACCATCGAACTGAAAAACGCGATTCCGGAAGATTTGCGCCCGCTGATCGGCAACCGGGTGTTCGGCTGCGATGACTGCCAGATTTGCTGTCCGTGGAACCGTTTCGCCAAACCCTCTGGCGAAAGCGACTTCAAGCCACGGCACAATCTAGACAACGCTGAACTGGCCGAGCTGTTTTTGTGGGATGAGGACAAGTTTCTCAGCAGCACCGAAGGCTCGCCGCTGCGCCGCGCCGGGTATGAGCGCTGGTTACGCAATCTGGCGGTGGGACTGGGTAACGCGCCGTCGAGCATTCCGGTGCTGGAAGCGTTGAAAGCGCGGCGGGACTATCCGTCGGAGCTGGTGCAAGAACACGTCGAATGGGCCCTGAAACAACACGGAATCGCGTAACACCCCTGTAGGAGCTGCCGCAGGCTGCGATCTTTTGATCTTGAAACAACGTCAAAAGATCGCAGCCTGCGGCAGCTCCTACACAGGGATCGCGTCAGGGCTGATCGTTGTAAACGAACTTGGGCATTTCCCAGTGGAAACGGATCGCCAGCAAGCGCAGCAGGAAGCCGCCAAACAGCGTGATCAAAATCGCCTGCTCGCCCGGCACGTTCAGATACAGGCAGAGCATGTAGCACCACGCCGCCGCGAACGAGACGCTGGCATACAGTTCCCGGCGGAAGATCAGCGGGATGTCGTTGCAGAAGATGTCGCGCAGGATGCCGCCGAAGACCCCGGTGATCACGCCGCTGACCGAAGCCACCAGCATGCCGTGACCCATTTCCAGTGCGGTCATGCAGCCGATCAGGGTGAAGGCCACCAGGCCGACGGCGTCGAGCACCAGAAACAGCGAGCGCAGGTGACGCATCCAGCGTGCGGTGAACACGGTGAACATCGCGGCGACCGAGGTCAGCACCAGGTATTCCGGGTGTTTGACCCACGTCAGCGGATAATGCCCAAGCAGCACATCGCGCACCGAACCGCCGCCCAACGCCGTGACGCAGGCGATCAGCACCACACCAAACCAGTCCATGCCGCGACGCCCGGCAGACAGCGCGCCGGTCATGGCTTCAGCGGTGATGGCGACGAGATAGAGCATCAGCAACATGGTGGCGATCCAGGCAGGAAGGCGCGCAGTCTAGCCATTTCGGTGCGGCACCAAAAGAGGGCGTCGCAGCAAACACAAAACCCTGTAGGAGCTGCCGAAGGCTGCGATCTTTTGATTTTGCTTTTAAAAAAGATCAAAAGATCGCAGCCTTCGGCAGCTCCTACAGGGATTACATCAGAATTTGATGAAGTGCTTGCGGTAGTGCTGCAGCTCGGCGATCGATTCGCGGATATCGTCCAGCGCCAGATGAGTGCTGCCTTTCTTGAAGCTGTCACGCACGTCTGGTGCCCAGCGTGCCGCCAGTTCCTTGAGCGTGGAGACGTCGAGGTTGCGGTAGTGGAAGTAACTTTCCAGCGCTTTCATGTGGGTATAAAGGAAGCGGCGATCCTGGCAGATGCTGTTGCCGCAGATCGGCGACTTGCCCTTCGGCACCCACTTTTCCAGGAAGGCGATGGTTTCAGCTTCGGCTTCGGCCATGCTGATGCGGCTATCACGCACGCGCTGGGTCAGGCCGGAATTACCGTGGGTGCGAGTGTTCCATTCGTCCATGCGCGCGAGAACTTCGTCGCTGTGGTGGATAGCGATCACCGGGCCTTCGGCCAGCGTGTTGAGGTCGCTGTCGGTGACGATGGTGGCCATTTCGATGATGACATCGTTGTCCGGGTCCAGACCGGTCATTTCCAGGTCGATCCAGATCAGATTCTGCGGGTTTTGCATATTTCGGCTCCTAGGCAATGCTGCGCAGTTTAGCCTAGGCCAGTGGCCGGGCGTGCTAAACTCGCGACCGTTTTACCTAATCGCTGCATTCTTCAGACGGAACACCCATGGCCAAACGCCAACTCAATCGTCGTCAAAACTGGCGCATCGAAAAGATTCAAGGCGAGCGCGCAGCGCGCGCCGCCAAACGCGAGTCCTCGGCTGTCGAAGCGCTCGAGGGTGGCGACTTGGGCCCGGAACAGACCGGCCTAGTGATCGCCCACTTCGGTGTGCAAGTCGAGGTCGAGGCCACTGATGGCGATCAGGCCGGCCAGGTATTCCGTTGCCACCTGCGCGCCAACCTGCCAGCCCTGGTGACCGGCGACACGGTCGTCTGGCGTGCCGGCAATCAAGGTATCGGTGTGATCGTCGCGCAACTGCCGCGCACCACCGAACTCTGCCGCCCGGACAGCCGTGGCCAGTTGAAACCGGTGGCGGCCAACGTCGACATGATCGTCATCGTCTTCGCCCCGCTGCCCGAGCCGCATGCCAACCTGATCGACCGCTATCTCGTCGCCGCCGAACACGCCGGCATTCGCCCGTTACTGCTGCTGAACAAATTCGACCTGATCGACGAGCAGAACGCCCCGGCGCTCAACGCGCTGCTGGCGGTGTATCGCACGCTCGGTTATCCAGTGCTGGAAGTCTCGGCGCACCACGGCAACGGCATGGAACAACTGCAACAGCAGCTCGACGGGCGCATCAGCGTGTTCGTCGGCCAGTCCGGCGTCGGCAAGTCGTCGCTGGTCAACAGCCTGCTGCCAGAAGTTGAAACCCGCGTCGGGCCGTTGTCCGAGCTGTCCGGTCAGGGCACGCACACGACGACCACCGCGCGCCTGTTCCACTTCCCTGGCGGTGGCGAGTTGATCGACTCCCCGGGTATCCGCGAATTCGGCCTCGGCCACGTTAGCCGCGCCGACGTTGAAGCCGGTTTCATCGAGTTCGACGACCTGCTCGGCACTTGCCGTTTCCGCGACTGCAAGCACGACCGCGAGCCAGGCTGTGCACTGCTCAAGGCGCTGGAAGAAGGTCGCGTGCAGCAACAACGCATGAACAGCTACCGCTCGATCATCGCCAGCCTGCCTGAAAACGGCTATTAAACAGCTGCACCGGCGGCTCTCGCCCGAGGGCTGCCGGATGTCGGTCTGCATCTGACACAGCCCTGTCCTTTTTAAACATCAGGCTTTTCTGTAGGACTTCTGCACGCCTGATTGCAGGACATTTCTCTTTGTTCCTGCACACCTTGTCGGCGCGTTTCACAGGCCTACATTCAGTTCCTCTTCGCACTTTCGCGTCCTTGAGGATCTGCCATGCAAACCTACCATTTGTTCATCAGCCACTCGTGGAACTACTCCCACGCCCACGACAATCTGGTGCGCCTGCTCAGTGCCCACCCCGACTTCACTTATAAGAATTTTTCGGTGCCGACGCACAACCCGATCATGGGCGCACAGACCGACAAACAGCTTGAAGAAGCCATCGAAAACAAGATTCGTCCGTGCTCGGCGGTGCTGATCATGGCTGGCATGTACTCGACCTACAGCAAGTGGATCAACAAGGAAATCGAGATCGCCAAGCGCATGGGCAAGGTGATCATCGCGGTGAAACCGTTCGGCGCCGAGCGTATTTCCACGGTGGTGCGTAACGCCGCACACGCCGAATGCGCGTGGAACACCAACAGCATCGTCGGCGCGATCCGCCTGCACACGGCGGCCTGAACATGCGCAAGGGACTGTTTATCGGCATCAACGACTACACGCATATTTCGCGCCTGAGCGGTTGCAGCAATGACGCCATGGCCATGGCCTCGGTGCTGAAAACCGACGCCGATGGCGACCCCAACTTCAAGAACGTCGTGCTGACGTCGGCTGAGGATTACCTGGGCCGGGAGATGCTCGAAGATCAGATCCGCGAGCTGTTTTCCGGCGACTGCAACGTTGCGCTGTTGTATTTCGCCGGGCACGGCGGCTTCGACACCGACAATGACGAAGGCATGCTGCTGCCCCAGGATTATCGCAACGCCAAGGACGGTATCCGCATCAGCGACATCCTCAACTGGGCGAGCAAAGCCACGCGCATCAAGAACAAAGTGATCATCCTCGATTGCTGCCAAAGCGGCGCCGCTGGCGAGGTGCGTGCCTTGCGCAGTGAAAGCAGCGTGGTCGGCGAAGGCATGACCATTCTCACCGCTTGCAAAAAGGAAGAGCCGGCCATGGAAGGTGCGCAACACGGCGTGTTTACCGGGTTGCTGCTGCAGGCCTTGCACGGTGGCGCGGCGAACATCCTCGGCAAGATCACTCCCGGCAGCCTGTATTCCTTCGTCGACAACGCGCTCGACGCCTGGGAACAACGTCCGGTGTTCAAGACTAACGTCTCGCAATTCATTTCCCTGCGGGAAGTCTCGCCGCTGATCCCCAAAGAGATCCTGCGCAAACTGCCTGACTGGTTTGCCGAAGCCGAATCGACTTACCCGCTCGACCCGAGCTACGAGCCGACCGAAGCCAACTTCAACCCGGACCACGGCGAAATCTTCGCGCAACTGCAAAAGTGCAATCGCCACAGCCTGATCGAACCGGTCGACGCCGAGCACATGTACTACGCCGCCCTCCACTCCACCGGCTGCCGCCTCACCGCCCTCGGCGCCTACTACCGCGAACTCGCGCTCAAAGGACATTTCTGATGCCTGTCTTCATCAGCTACCGCCACATGGATCGCCTGCATGCCGTGGCGATCAACAATCGCCTCAAGCAGGCCAACATCAAGACTTATCTGGATGTGCTGGACCCCGAGTCGCAGACCACCGACGACATCACCGGCGTGATCACGCGCAACATCACCGAATGCACGCACTTGCTCGCGGTGGTGTCGGAGAGGACTGCTTTGTCGTGGTGGGTGCCGTTCGAGATTGGTGAGGCGACCATTAGCAACCGGCGGATTTGCTCGTTCAAGACCGGGCCGGCGGAGCTGCCGCTGTATCTGGATAAATGGCCGAAGTTGAGTACGGATAAAGACATCGATTTCTTTATCGATGCCTATCGGGAGGAAGTATCGAACAAGCGCTCGATGGTGCTGGATTCGATCAGCGAATCCACCAAGGGCACTTACAAGCGCAATGCCGAGCTCTTTCATGATCAGCTGAAGAGCAGGATTCGACGGGGGTTTTGATTGGTCGGCTTGGCTTGAGAGCCCCTCACCCTAGCCCTTCCGAAACGTCGGACCGCCCGGAGGGAGAGGGGACTGACAGCGGTGAATATGCGAGGTTTGCCGACCTGAAATTCCTGAGTCGTACTCAGGTTTTGAACTGCACAAAGATCTGCTCCCTTGCATCAGTCAAACGCAGACTCTGAACAGCATGAAGATCGGCTCCCTTCCCCCTCTACCCCTTGGGGGAGAGGGCTGGTGTGAGGGGGGATGGATCTCAAGTCCCGCACAAGATCCAAACCGACAGCCACAAAAAAGCCGACATCTCTGTCGGCTTTTTCGTCTCTTACTGCTTCGGCGCAGGAGCCGGCGCTGGCGCCGCACTCCCCAGCTCGGCCGGTTTCGGTGCAGCGTCGTCGAACAGGTTCAGGCGTTCGCGCAGTTCGTGCGCCGGTACCGGCTGCTGATCCGCCGGCAGTGCGTTCGGGTCGACCGGCGTCGCCGGAGCGGCGCCGTTCTGGCCTTGATCCGCCGGTTTCGCCGGATCGGCACCTTGCGAGCCTTCGATGGCAGCCTGGGCTTTCTTGGTCAGCACGACGATGTCGATACGACGGTTGACCGGGTTGAACGGGTTTTCCTTGTCGAACAGCGCCGACGAGGCATAACCGACGACCCGCGCCACTTGCGCATCCGGATAGCTACCGGCGACCAAGGCACGACGGGCCGCGTTGGCACGGTTGGCCGAGAGTTCCCAGTTACCGAAATCGCCGGTGCCGGTGTACGGCTTGGCGTCGGTGTGGCCGCTGATGCTGATCTTGTTCGGCACCGCTTTGATGGTGTCGGCCATGGCCAGCAGGATGTCTTCGAAGTACGGCTTCAGGCGTGCAGAACCCGAGTCGAACATCGGCCGGTTCTCGGCGTCCATGATCTGGATGCGCAAGCCGTTCGGCGTGATCTCGAAGAGGATCTGATCCTTGAATTTCTGCAGTTGCGGGTTCTCGTCGACCTTGTTCTGCAGTTCTTGCAGGAGCAGTTCCAGACGTTCCTTCTCGACCTGCTCGGCCATGCCTTCAACCTGCTCGGTGTCGACCGTGACCTTGTCCGGTTGCGGCTGCGACTTCACTTCCGGGTTGAGGGTGTTTTCCGGCGCCAGGGTCGGCGTGCCGCCCAGATCGATGATGTACGGCGTGCCGCTTTCGGAAAAGCCGACCGGGTCCTTGAAGTAACCGGCGATGGCGATCTTCTGCTCAGGTGTGGCGGTGGACAACAGCCACAACACCAGGAAGAACGCCATCATCGCCGTGGCGAAGTCGGCGAAGGCGATTTTCCACGCCCCGCCGTGATGCCCGCCGGCTATGCGCTTGACGCGCTTGATGATAATCGGCTGATTATTTTCCATGGCTTAGCGACCGCGAACGGCTTGTTCCAGCTCGGCAAAGCTTGGACGGTGGGCCGGGTACAGAACCTTGCGACCGAACTCGACCGCCAGCGATGGCGGCATGCCGGAAGCCGAAGCCACCAGCGAGGCCTTGATGGCTTCGTAGACGTTCAGCTCTTCTTTGGCATCGTGGGCCAGCGAGTGCGCCAGCGGGCCGAAGAAACCGTACGCCGCGAGAATACCGAAGAAGGTACCCACGAGTGCCGCACCGACGTGCAGGCCGATGGACTTCTGGTCGCCTTCACCCAGGGATGCCATGGTCACCACGATACCGAGTACCGCCGCAACGATGCCGAAACCGGGCATGGCGTCGGCAATACCGTTTACCGCGTGGGATGGGTGTTCGAGGTCTTCTTTGAGGCTGTACAACTCCATGTCGAACAGGCCTTCAAGTTCGTGCGGGGCCATGTTGCCGGACGACATGATGCGCAGGTAATCGCAGATGAACGCGGTCATGCGCTCATCTTTGAGCACTGCCGGGTACTTGGCGAAGATCGGGCTCGCAGCGGCATCTTCAATGTCGCCTTCGATGGCCATCATGCCTTCGCGGCGGCTTTTGTTGAGAATCTCGTAGATCAGGCCGAGCACTTCCAGATAGAAAGTGTGGCTGAAGCGCGAACTGAACATGCTCAGGGATTTCTTGAGCACGTGCATCGTCATGTAGCCGGGGTTGGCCTGGAGGAATGCGCCAAGGGCCGCACCGCCGATAATCATCACCTCGAAGGGCTGGATCAGGGCGGCAATCTTGCCGTGGGAGAGCACGTATCCGCCGAGCACGCTCGCGAATACGACGATGATGCCGATAATTTTAGCCATAGGTAGGAAAGTACTTACTGAGTCGGGTTCAAGGTCATATTCGGAAGTTAAAAAATCTCTTCTTCTACTTATCGGCAAAACTGCGCCAGACTATAGCCAGTTCAGGCGAAAAGCCAATTTAGCCCATGCCGGGCGCGTCTACAGTCAGTGAAGATCCCCTCCAGACATGGCTAATGAAACGAACGTCCCACATGCAAAACCGACCACGCTCGACGGCTGGGTCAAGCTGCTCGACAGCGTTCGACTGCCCGTACCGCAAGAGGCTCACGACAAGGTTTGCCGGGCGATTCGCGACAATCGCAGCTCGCTGCGAGACATTGCCGATCTGATGCAGGACAGCCCCGCACTGGCCTTGAGCATCATCCGTGAGGCCAATCGTCACACCCACGGCAATATGGCTTCGCCGGCGGAAAATCTTGAAGTGGCGATCAACCGTCTCGGCCTGGCGCGTACCGAAGAGTTGCTCGCGCGCTTGCCCGCCGAGCCACTGATGCAAATTCCCAAGGCCCTGCGCCAATTGCAGATGATCAGCCAGCACGCGACGCAACAGGCCAACGGTTTTTTCGCCAGCCGCCTGGCGCGGCTGTGGCAGGACATTCATTGGGGCAGCCTGCTGTTTCTGTCGCCGTTGTGGCCGCTGGCGCTGACCTATCCACAGTTGCTGGAAGAATGGGAACTGCGGGTTATCCACAAGGGCGAGTCGGCACGCACCGTCGAAAAGCAATTGTTTGGCGTGCGCCTGTTGAGAATCGCCGACGCGCTGGTCGAAGCCTGGCATCTGCCGATCTGGGTTCAGCAGGGCTACAAACTGCTCCTCAGCGAACAACGCGAATTGGTCAAAGTGCTGCGCATCGCTCGCGACAGCGAACATCCGTTGCGCCAGCAAAACCGCCTCGACGATGACCCGACATTGCGCCGCTGGCTCAATCAGCCGGCCAACACAGTGCTACTGGCCAATGGTCTGGCGCTGTCGGCGCAACAGGCCTGGGACAGTCCGCACAGCGAACGCTGGCAGTACCTGACCAGCCTTTACCTGCAAATTTCGATGGATGAAGTGCAGCAACAATTGCACCAGCAGGCCGCCAACAGCGCCCGTCATCATGCAATGCCAGACTTGTGGCACCCGGCGGTTTCGCTGTTGTGGCCGTGGGGCACCCGGCGCTTACCGGCCGGCATGTTGCCCGCCGCAGCGCCCAACGCCGAAGACCTGACGCAATGGCGCAAGCAGTGCGCCGAACTGCTGGCAGAACCGAGCCGCTTCACCAATGCCATGAGCCTGACCGTTGCGGCCCGCGATGCATTGGTTGCCAGCGGCATGCGTCGGGTGCTGATCCTGATGGCCGACCGCACGCAATCCAGTCTGCGCGTGCAACAAACGCATGGTTTGCCAAAAGAAGCCGCTGCGCTGACGTTCGCCGTCAGTCAAAGTACCGTGCTGCAACGCCTGCTCGCGCAACAAGCGCAGGTGCGCATCAACCAGGACAACAACGCACAGTTTTCCGCCCTGCTGCCTCCGAGCCTGCGCGCACTGTTTCGTGGCGAGCATCTGCTCTTGCGTTCATTGGTCAATAACGGCCGGGTGATCATGATCGTCGTCGCCGACCAGGGCGGCGGGCCGTTCGCCGATATCAGCGTGCAAGCCTTTGGCAAAACCGCGCAATGCATCGAAAAAGCCCTGCAAAGCTTTAGCAGCCGTGGCCGATGAGGCTGCGCTACAATCCTCCCCTTTGTGCTCTGGAGACCTCACATGTCTGACTTCTCTGGCTTGCCGCTCGTCATCGAACCGAGCGACTTGCTTCCTCGGCTTGAGGCCAGCAACCTGATTCTGGTGGACCTGACCAGTCCCGCCCGCTACACCGAAGGTCACCTTCCCGGTGCACGCTTTGTCGACCCGAAACGTACCCAGCTCGGCCAGCCGCCGGCGCCAGGTTTGCTGCCGGCCAAAGCCGATCTGGAAGCATTGTTCGGTGAGCTGGGCCATCGCAAGGACGCGGTCTACGTCGTGTATGACGACGAAGGCGGCGGCTGGGCCGGGCGCTTCATCTGGCTGCTCGACGTGATCGGTCACGACAAGTACCACTATATAGACGGTGGTTTGCCGGCATGGCTGGCAGATGGCATGCCGATGTCGATCCAGGTGCCACCAGCAGTGGGCGGCCCGGTCGCGCTGACCTTGCACGACGAGCCGACCGCAACCCGTGAATACCTGCAAAGCCGCCTCGGTGCAGCCGATCTGGCGATCTGGGACGCGCGCGGGCCGCTGGAATACTCCGGCGAGAAAGTGCTGGCCGCCAAGGCCGGGCACATCCCCGGCGCGGTCAATTTCGAATGGACCGCCGGCATGGACAAGGCCCGTCAGTTGCGCATTCGTACGGACATGCCACAGATCCTCGAAGACCTCGGGATCACCAAGGACAAAGAAATCATTACCCATTGCCAGACCCATCACCGGTCGGGCTTCACTTATCTGGTGGCCAAGTCCCTCGGGTATCCGCGGGTCAAGGGCTACGCCGGTTCCTGGGGCGAATGGGGCAACCACCCTGACACGCCTGTCGAGATTTAAGGTTTTTAAGGACAACTAATGAAAGAGCGTCTGTTTATCCTCAGCCAGTACCTGCTGCCTCATCACCTGCTGTCGCGCCTCGCCGGCTGCATTGCCGAGTGCCGCGTGCGCTGGTTCAAGAATGCCTTCACCCAGTGGTTCGCCAAGCGTTACCAGGTGGACATGTCGCAAGCGCTGGTCGAAGACCTGACCGCTTACGAGCACTTCAACGCCTTCTTCACCCGCGCTCTGAAAGACGGCGCGCGCCCACTGGACGAAACCCCGGGCGCGATCCTCAGCCCGGCCGACGGTGCGGTCAGCCAGCTCGGCCCGATCGAGCACGGTCGCGTATTCCAGGCCAAGGGCCACAGCTTCAGCGTGCTGGAATTGCTCGGCGGTGATGCCGCCAACGCGGCGCCGTTCATGGGCGGCGATTTTGCCACCATCTATCTGTCGCCGAAGGACTACCACCGCGTGCACATGCCGTTGGCCGGCACTTTGCGCGAGATGGTTTACATCCCGGGCCGGATCTTCTCGGTCAACCAGACCACCGCCGAAAACGTGCCGGAGCTGTTTGCCCGCAACGAGCGCGTAGCGTGCATTTTCGACACCGAGCGCGGGCCGATGGCCGTTGTACTGGTGGGCGCGATGATCGTCGCTTCGATCGAAACCGTCTGGGCCGGTCTGGTCACGCCGCCGAAGCGTGAACTGAAAACCTTCCGTTACGACGAAGCCGCGCGTGCGCCGATCCATCTGGAAAAAGGCGCCGAGCTGGGCCGCTTCAAGCTGGGTTCGACTGCCGTCGTGCTGTTCGGCCCGGATCAGGTGAAATGGGCTGAAGAACTGGTAGCCGGTTCTCCAGTACAGATGGGCCAAGGCCTGGCAGTGCCAAAAGCCTGATTCTAGAAACACACAATCCCTGTAGGAGCTGCCGCAGGCTGCGATCTTTTGATCTTGGTTTTTAAAATCAACATCAAAAGATCGCAGCCTTCGGCAGCTCCTACACGTTGTTATGTGTGCATCGTCAATGACGAAGCGTTGAGGCAGAACACCAGTTCGCTTATTTGCTGCTATGGTTTTTGGCATGAGCCAGACCATTTCCCCACCGCAGCTACGCGCACCGACCCCGAGTCAGCCACGCCTGTCGTTTTGCGAAGCCAGCCCGCGCGACCTCAAGCGCTGGATCGCCGACTTGCCCAAGGCCAACATCGGCGAAACCGCCCGCCTGCTGTATCAAGGCCTCGGCGAACTCAACCAACTGCTCACCCCCAGCGACAACCGTCTGCAGTTGCTCGAATTGCTGCGCCCCGAGGTTTACTTCGTCTGCCAGCATCTGGAGCGACACTTTCTTCATCAGGCGATCATGCTCGACGAGCGCTCTCGCAAGATCAGCAATCTCTGTCAGGCGCTGCAAAGTCATCTGGCCATCGGCTACAAACAGATCGTCCTGCGCATTGCGCCGAAGTACGCCAAGGATCGCGCAGCGCTGCTCAGCACCGCACTGCAACGCGCAACGCACGCGTCGAAAGGCCAACTGGTTCGCGCGACTCAACTCTATAGCCCGCCACCGGAACACCTGTGGTTTGAGCTGCATCAGCTGTATCGCACAGCGTGTGAGTTGCAACTGCAACAGCGTCGAGTGCATGACGATCTGGCCAGCCTGACCACCGAATTGAGCCTGGAGCAGACCTACATCGCCGCCCTGCTGCTGGGCAGCGCCCGCTGCAATCAACTGCGCCAGAACCAGATCGCCCGATTGGCAGAAGTGCTCGAACCATGGAGCGCTCTGCTCAAGCTGCATCCCGCCCGCCCGGACGACGGTCTGTTTGCGGTCAGCGCGCAAATCGACGCCGGGCCGCGTTATCGCAACATGTTTCGCAGTGAGCAACAGGCCGGATTGCTCGGCTTCGATCCACAGCCGCTGGTAAACGCCATCGAAGCGCATTTGCTGCACCAGGACACGTCGACACCCTTGCCGATCCCGACCGGGCTCAGCTTCGACACCTTGCAACACCTGCATGCCGCATGGGTCCAGGCCGCCGAGCGCAGTTTTCAGCGCACCGTCGGTCAGGGCAATCTGACCGTGTGCGTGGGCATGAGCGCCCTGCACTTCTACCTCGGCGGCGAGCGTAGCTTCAGCGATATGCTCAAACACCCCGGCGCCCGCGCGGCGAATTTCAGCCACGCCGTGGCAAAAGGTGAGAAGGACAGCTGGAGCCAGGCTTTCGACGCGGCGCCGCAGAATAACGAGCAGTTTTTGCCCTACGAAGAAATCCAGTACGACCACCTCGTCGAAGACGAAAGCAGCGCCGATGCGGCGCCGCACTACCCGACTTACGCATTGCCCGTGATCAATCACAGTCCCGGCGGTTACTGCCTGGGCTGGCCGAAAGAAGTGCCTGCCGAATTGCAGGCCGGAGAAATGCTCGGCATTCAGGACAGCGTCAGTCTGGGCTGGAGCATCGCGGTGATTCGCTGGATTCGTCAGGTGCGCGGCGGCGGTACGCAAATGGGCATTGAACTGGTGGCGCCACATGCGCAGCCCTGCGGCTTGCAACTGGTGCGTTCACGCGACGATCACAGCCAGTATTTGCGCGGATTATTGTTGCCGGAGATCAGCGCGATCGACGTGCCCGCAACGCTGCTGGCGCCACGCTTACCGTTTCAGGAAGGCAATAAAGTGCTGATCAACACTCAGGGCGAAGAACACCGCGCCGGCCTTGATCGACGGGTGGCGAGTACGCACAGTTTCAATCAGTTTGCTTATCGCTCGCTGGAGGCCGCGCAGAATGGCG
The DNA here is from genome assembly GCF_900182985.1 of Pseudomonas helmanticensis. Taxonomy (NCBI): domain Bacteria; kingdom Pseudomonadati; phylum Pseudomonadota; class Gammaproteobacteria; order Pseudomonadales; family Pseudomonadaceae; genus Pseudomonas; species Pseudomonas helmanticensis. The sequence continues at coordinate 3,743,950 of NZ_FXUY01000001.1, forward strand.
CGAGCGAGGAGGATTTTGATTCGTTGTGGAAATCGCTTTAAAGCAAAAGATCGCAGCCTGCGGCAGCTCCTACAGGAAACCTATGTAGGAGCTGCCGAAGGCTGCGATCTTTTGCTCTTTATTTACAACTGCCCGTCGCGATCACGAAAGCCCAGCAGATACAGCACGCCATCCAGACCCAACGTCGAAATCGCCTGCTTCGCCGATTGCTTGACCAGCGGCTTGGCACGGAACGCCACGCCCAACCCGGCAATCGCCAGCATCGGCAAATCGTTCGCGCCATCGCCCACGGCAATGGTCTGCTCCAGACGCAAACCTTCTTTGTGCGCCAGCTCTTTCAACAGATCCGCCTTGCGCTGCGCATCGACAATCGGCTCGATCGCCACGCCCGTGCACTTGCCGTCGACCACTTCCAGTTCGTTGGCGAACACGTAGTCGATGCCGAGCTTGGCCTGCAACTGTTTGGCGAAATAGGTGAAGCCGCCAGACAGGATCGCGGTCTTGTAGCCCAGACGCTTGAGTTCGGCGAACAGCGTTTCGGCGCCTTCGGTCAGACGCAGCGAAGCACCGATCGAGTCCAGTACGCTGACATCCAGACCTTTGAGCAAGGCCAGACGCTCTTTGAAACTGGCACGGAAATCCAGCTCGCCGGCCATTGCCCGCTCGGTGATCTCGGAAACCTGATCACCCACGCCGGCAGCCTTGGCCAGCTCATCGATGACTTCGGCTTCGATCAGCGTCGAATCCATGTCGAACACCGCCAGGCGACGGTTACGACGGAACAGCGAATCTTCCTGGAAGGCGATATCGACATTCAGTTCCTGCGCGACACTGAGGAATTCGGCGCGCAGCGCCTGCGGATCAGCCGCTTCGCCACGCACGGAAAATTCGATGCAACCTTTGCCTTTATCGGCCGGAGTGTCCAGCGGCATACGACCCGACAGACGGTCGATATGATCGATATTCAAGCCATATTTAGCGGTGATCGAACTGACGGCCTGCAATTGGCCGGCAGTCACTTTGCGGGTCAGCAGGGTGACGATGTGGCGTTTCTTGCCCTGATTGCCCACCCATTGCTGGTAGTCCTCTTCGGACACCGGGGTGAAGCGCACCTGCTGGTCAAGCTCGTAGCCCTTGAACAGGATGTCCTTGAGCACGGATTTACCTTGCTCGGAGTCAGGAATTTCAACCAGGATGCCGAACGACAGGGTGTCGTGGATCACCGCCTGACCGATATCGAGAATGTTCACACCACCTTGTGCCAGAACACCGGTAATGGCTGCCGTCAGACCCGGACGGTCGACTCCCGTGATGTTAATCAGGACGATTTCGCGCAACGCGCACCCCCGCAACTGGAAAAAAACCGCATTCTACCCACTTTCAGTGACCATCGGGCACCGCGAGCGCTTTGCCGGTCTAGGGCCTGTCGCTATACTGCGCGTCAACTTCACGGACAAAAGAGCCGAGCTCAGTGAACCGGCCCACGCCAGTTAAAACCGATAACTTCTTCCTGCTGATCTTCCGTGCACTGCGCCACCGCCGTGTACCGATTGCATTGCGCATTGCCAGCCATAACGTGATCCTGGTCGCTCTGGCCCTGGTGATCTATGCCGGCGTGATGGGTTTACAATTCAAGCAGGCCATGCACCAGCAGGCCGATGCGCTGGGCGAAAGCCTGACCACGCAGACCGCGACCTCTGCCACCGAGCTGTTGGTGTCCAACGACATCCTCAGCCTCAACGTGCTGCTCAACAACCTGACCAAGAACAAACTGGTCGCCCACGCGGCGATCTACAGCGTGGATAACCGCATCCTCGCCGAGTCCGGTCAGCGGCCCAAGCACAGCCTGCTGGGCGAAGCCGAAGGCATGTACGAGAGCAAGATCACTTTCCAGGACGTGACCGCCGGGCAACTGCGCATCAGCCTGGACATGGATCAGTTCCAGCAGCCAATGACCATCAGCCTGCAAAGCATGGGCATTCTCAGCGGGATTCTGCTGGCGCTGTCGCTGGCCTTGAGCCTGCGCATGGGCCGCTATCTGTCGACGCCGCTGCTGCAATTGCGCGTCTGGCTGCGCAACATCGACGAATACACGCCGGGCACTGATCGCCAGGACGAGATCGGCGATCTGGCGCGCCAGTTGCACGCCAACTACGCCCCGGAGCCCGCGCCTAAACCTGAGCCGGAACCCGAGTTCGAAGAAGAAGAGGACGACGAGCCGGAGTTCGAAGTGCGTAACCTGCGCGACCCGAGCTTCGACGAAACCCGCCCCCTGGCCGCCCAAAAGCCGGCGCCGCGCCACGTGGTCAGCACCGTTGAAGACGATGAAGACGACGACGCCTTCGCCGATCTGCGCGACGAATCCCTTGATACCGCGCCCCAGCCGGTAATCCGCAAGGCCACGCCAAGCGTGCCGCAACACAGCGCTGTGCTGGCGGTGCAATTGGGCTCGCAGGAGCAACTGCGTCGTCTGCCGCGTGCGCGTCTGGAAGAGTTGCTGGAGCGCTATCGCGATTGCCTCGATCAAGCGGCGTCGCTGTATCAGGGCGAAATCGAAACCCTGAACGACGGCAGCACGCTGATGCTGTTCCACACCGAAGACAGCGGCGACGATTACCTGACCAACGCGATTTGCTGCGGCGAGTTGCTGCGGGCGCTGGGTCATCAGTTGCAGATCGAGGTCGCAGACAGCGGCATCACCCTGCAATTGCAACTGGGCCTGACCCTCGGTGACGAGTTGTTCGGTTTGAGCCAGATCGATCTTCTGCTGACCGATTCGGCCCAGGACGCGTTGGCCTTGTCGCAACATAGCCGCAATCTGTTGCTGGTTGAGCGCAAGATCAGTGACGATGCGCTGATCCGCCAGCGTGCGCGGATCCGCCCGATTGCCAGTCCTGAGGGCGCTTGCTGTGTCGAGCGGTTGATGGAGCCTTATCCGTCGATGCTGGAACGGCAGCTCGCGCGGATGCATGAACGCCGGGCGTAGCCTCAAGCCCGATGTGAAAAAGCCCGCAGACAAGCGATTGTCTGCGGGCTTTTTTGTTGCCTGCACTTTCCCCCTCACCCTAGCCCTCTCCCAGAGGGAGAAGGGACTGATTGAGAGATATTGGAGAGCTACACCGACTTGAGCGCCCTGCTGTGAATCCATAATCGCCAAGTTCTTTCAGGTCGATGTAGAGCGCAAGACACCTCGGTAAGTCCCCTCTCCCTCCGGGAGAGGGTTAGGGTGAGGGGCTTTTGATCTTTCGCGCAGAACCCCAGACACAACAAAGCCCGCACAAGGCGGGCTCTGTTTAACTCGATCCAGCGTTAGAAGCGGAACACTTCCATGTCCGTACGAATCGGCGAGGCCATCGGGATCTTCGGCTGCTTCTCGGCTTCCGCCGCCGGCGCTGCTGGCTTCGGTGCCGATTTACGCGGCGCTTCAGCCACTGGTGGCTGGTTGGCCAACGGTTTCAGCGCCACCGACAATTGCTCGGCCAGACGCTGCAACAGAATCCCCTGCGCCTGTACCTGCGACGCCGTGCTGCCAGCGTGCAGCTCTTGCAGATGGACGATGCGGTTATCGCGCACCTGACCACGACGGTCGATCAAGCGCCATTGCGCATCGAGAATCGCCGGCTGCTTCTCACCAGAGTCCAGACGGGTGATGGTCAACAAAACCTGCACATCCGGGGTAAATCCGCTGGTGGCCGGTGCCAGCACCACACGTTGGCTGTCGAGGTGACCAGCAACCTGACGCATCAGCAACTGATCGATATCCGACGAAAGGCTCCCTGCCCAACGACCATCGGTCGCTGCTTGCAAGCTGCCGTCCGGTTGACGTTGCAGCAAAGTCTCACGTTGCAGGTAATCAGCCACGACTACCGGGCCCAACAAAACTGCCATGCCCGCGCTTTGCGCAGGCTGAACCGGACTTCCGCTGTCCAGTTGATACAGCGACACCGGCTGGTGAACACTGCAACCCGCCAGGCCAAGAACGCCGGCGAGCAACAAAATAAGTGGAAGGCGCAGCGCAGTCATCATCCCGTCCAGGTGGCCGCCACAAGGCTGACCACAGTGAAAATACTCAATAAATATGAAGAACGCTCGGCCACGCCGGCGCTTGGAAAGGCCATATCATCCGTGAATATGCGTTCCGACTCCAGCGCCAAAGCGTCGATCTACGCGTTAAATCGTAGATCGAACGCTCTAGGGCGCCTAATTGAGGTTTTCGACGAGCAGCGCATCTACCCGCTGGAAGCCCCGTGGGAGTTTATTCCCGCGACGTCCACGCTCACCTTTGTAGTGTTCGAGGTCGTCGGCTTTCAGCGACAAGGTACGTTTTCCGGCCTGCAACACCAAGGTGGCGCCTTCTGGAATGACGGCGATGTCCGTGACATATTCTTCGCGACTGGCCACACGTTCACCGGGAATACCGATGATCTTGTTGCCTTTGCCCTTACCTAATTGTGGCAGATCGCTGATTTTGAAGATCAGCAAGCGACCTTCGGTCGTCACCGAGGCCAGCCAGTTGTGCTCACGATCGGCCACTGCTCGCGGCGCGATCACCTTGGCGTTGTTCGGCAAGCTCAACAGGGCTTTACCGGCCTTGTTCTTGGCTTGCAGGTCTTCGCCTTTGACGACAAAACCGTAACCGGCGTCGGAAGCGATCACGTACAACGCTTCGTCTTCCGGCATCAGCACGCATTCGAACGTCGCGCCCGGTGGTGGGGTCAGACGACCGGTCAACGGTTCGCCCTGGCCACGCGCCGACGGCAGCGTATGCGCAGCAACCGAATAACTGCGTCCGGTGGAGTCAATCACCACGGCAGACTGGTTGGAGCGCCCCGCCGCCGAGGTCTTGAAGCCGTCGCCAGCCTTGTACGACAGGCCGGTGGCGTCGATTTCGTGGCCTTTGGCCGAACGAATCCAGCCCTTTTCCGACAGCACGACGGTGACTTTTTCGTTCGGTAGCAGATCGTGTTCGGTCAACGCTTTGGCTTCGCTGCGCTCGACGATTGGCGAGCGGCGGTCGTCGCCATAGGTTTCGGCGTCCTTGATCAGCTCGGTGCGCACCAGCTTCTTCAGCTTGGCTTCGCTGCCCAGCAAAGCTTGCAGCTTGGCTTGTTCCTTGAGCAGTTCGTCCTGCTCATCGCGCAGCTTCATCTCTTCCAGTCGCGCCAACTGACGCAAACGGGTGTCGAGGATGTAGTCGGCCTGGATTTCGCTGAGGGCGAAACGCTCGATCAGCTTGGCTTTCGGGTGTTCCTCGGTACGGATGATGTGGATCACTTCATCCAGGTTGAGGTAAGCGATCAACAAACCGTCCAACAGGTGCAGGCGACGTTCGACCTTGTCGAGACGAAATTGCAGGCGGCGACGCACGGTCTGCACGCGGAATTCCAGCCACTCGACCAGCAGCGCGCGCAGGTTCTTCAGCTGCGGTTTGCCATCCAGACCGATGATGTTGACGTTGACCCGGTAGGTCGACTCCAGCTCGGTGCTGGCGAACAGGTGCTGCATCAGCGCATCGTGATCAACGCGGCTGTTGACCGGAATGATGACGATGCGGCACGGGTTTTCGTGGTCGGATTCGTCGCGCAGGTCAGCGATCTGCGGAGCTTTCGACGGTTTCGCCTGCATCAGCGCGGCGATCTGCTCCAGCACCTTGGCACCGGAGACCTGGTGCGGCAGCGCGGTGACGATGATGTCGCCGTCCTCGACGTGATACACGGCGCGCATGCGCACCGAGCCCTTGCCGGTTTCGTACATTTTCAGCAGGTCGGCACGCGGCGTGATGATTTCCGCTTCGGTCGGATAGTCCGGGCCCTGAATGTGTTCGCAGAGCTGTTCGACCGTGGCTTTCGGCTCATCAAGCAAACGCACGCAAGCGGTGGCGACTTCGCGCAGGTTGTGCGGCGGCACGTCGGTGGCCATGCCCACGGCGATGCCGGTGGTGCCGTTGAGCAGGATGTTCGGCAGACGCGCCGGCAGCACCAGCGGCTCCTGCAGGGTGCCGTCGAAGTTCGGGCCCCAGTCGGCAGTGCCCTGGCCAAGCTCGCTGAGCAGTACTTCGGAATAACGCGACAGACGCGCTTCGGTGTATCGCATGGCGGCGAAGGACTTCGGATCGTCCGGCGCACCCCAGTTACCCTGGCCGTCGACCAGCGTGTAGCGATAGCTGAACGGCTGAGCCATCAGCACCATCGCTTCGTAGCACGCCGAGTCACCGTGCGGGTGAAACTTACCGAGCACGTCACCGACGGTACGTGCCGATTTCTTGTGCTTGGAATCAGCGTCCAGCCCCAGCTCGCTCATCGCATAAATGATGCGACGCTGTACCGGTTTCAGACCGTCGCCGATATGCGGCAGTGCACGGTCCATGATCACGTACATGGAGTAGTTGAGGTAGGCACTTTCGGTGAAGTCAGCCAGCGACCGGCGTTCTACACCGTCCAGGCTGAGATCAAGGGGATTGCTCATGCAGGCCTCATCGGTTCGTTGTCTGGCGCAGCAACATGGTGCCACCGCGCTGAGTAAATTCAAGTTTGTTCAGGGCGCTCATGCCGAGCAGCACCTGATCGCCATGCAGCCCCGGCGCCACCAGTGCGCGAACATCCCGCAGCACGATGTCGCCCAGTTGCAGGCGGTCGATTTTGCTCCGATAGCCCTGGCTCAGGCCGTTGGCCGTGCTCAGGGTCACACCGAAACCTTCTTCCAGCTTCAAGCGTTTGGCCAGATCCGCCGGGATCGCCACGTCAGTGGCGCCGGTGTCGAGCATGAACTCGACCGGCTCACCGTTGATCTGACCGCTGGCGACAAAATGCCCTTGAGCGTTGCCGGCCAGTTTCACTTCGATAAAACCTTCGCTCTGCTCCGAACTGACCACCACGTTCGGATTCTGCTGGCGCTGCTCCCACTGGCCGAAAAACCGCGTGGCCAGAAACAACGCCGCGCACCATGCCAGAATCATCAGCACCCGCCCGGCGCGTTTGCCCGCAGGTTGCTGGCTCACGGCTTGGCGCTCCAACCGCCATCCGGCGCTGCGAAGCGCCAGATGATCGGGCGTTTTTCGCCGTCGGCGCGGACGCCTTCATTGTTGTCGATACCGATCCACGCGCCCTGCGCATCCACCACCAATGCTTCTGCCAGACCGTAGGCCTGTGAGTATTGGCGCTGCGGTTGCAAGGCATCTTCAGCATACGACCAGCAATGTTCGACTTTAGCCGTGACTGCATCGCGGCGGCAGATCTGGAAGGCGTTGCGCTCCAGCGTGAACAGTTTGCCGCTGAACAGTGACAGGTCGGCGAAATCACGGGTCACGGCGCGCGCCTTGGGAAACTGCGACGGCTGCATTTCGACCCCGGCTTCGCTGAGCAGCACACAAGCACCGTCACAATCCCAGACCGTTTGCTGGCGCTTGATCTTCAGCAGGCCGCGACGCTCGCGCTCGGCCGCCAGCCATAACTGATCGCCCGCCGGGTTGATCGCCAAACCTTCGAACAGCGCATTGAAGTGCAGCAACATGCCACTGGCACGGGCTTCTTTCACCAGCATCGGCGAGATTTTCAGCCATGACGCCGGGCCTTGTGGCGGCACTTGCAAAACGGCCGCATGAGCTTCGCTGACAATGAAGCGATTGCCGGCGTTGTCGCAGGTGATGCCTTCGAAGTCCAGATCGCCACCGCGAACAAATGATGCCGCCCAGGTGCGCGAACTCAAGCCCCACGGCAAGCCGCTGTCGGGCACTGGCGGGACGTCGATGTGCACGGTTTCGGCCTGCCAGACCTGGTCGCGGGTGTCGAGACGGTAGATCTGATCGTCATCGCGATCCGACACCGTCCACAACTCGTTACCGCACAGCGCCAGGCCCGAAAGATTGCCGCCGCGCATGCCGTCGACCGGATGCTCGGCAAGCAGGCGCAACTCCTGTAACGGCTCGGCCGATACTGTCATCGCACTCAGCAGCAACGCACCCGCCAAGGCCCAGCCAAACTGCATCAGGTCAGCACCTCGGCGAGGTTGCCTTTGGATTCGAGCCAGGTCTTGCGGTCACCGGCGCGTTTCTTCGCCAGCAGCATGTCCATCATTTCCGCGGTTTCGGCAAAGTCTTCGCCCAGCGTCAATTGCACCAGACGCCGAGTGTTCGGGTCCATGGTGGTTTCACGCAGCTGCGGCGGGTTCATTTCACCCAGACCTTTGAATCGGGTGACCTGCGGTTTGCCGCGTTTCTTCTCGGCGACCAGACGGTCGAGAATGCCGTCGCGCTCGGCTTCGTCGAGGGCGTAGTAGATCTCTTTGCCCAAGTCGATGCGGTACAGCGGTGGCATCGCCACGTAGACGTGACCGGCATCCACCAGCGGGCGGAAATGCTGGACGAACAGCGCGCACAGCAAGGTCGCAATGTGCAGACCGTCGGAGTCGGCGTCGGCGAGGATGCAGATCTTGCCGTAACGCAACTGGCTCATGTCCGCCGCACCCGGATCGACACCGATGGCCACGGCAATGTTGTGCACTTCCTGACTGGCGAGCACTTCGCTGCCATCGACTTCCCAGGTGTTGAGGATCTTGCCGCGCAACGGCAGGATCGCCTGGAATTCCTTGTCCCGCGCTTGCTTGGCGGAACCGCCGGCGGAATCACCTTCGACCAGGAACAGTTCGGAACGCATCGGATCTTGCCCGGCGCAATCCGCCAGTTTGCCCGGCAATGCCGGACCTGCGGTGACGCGTTTGCGCTCGACTTTCTTGCTCGCCTTGAGGCGACGGCCGGCGTTGTTGATCGCCAGTTCGGCCAGGGCCAGACCGGTTTCCGGGTTGGCGTTGAGCCACAGGCTGAAGGCGTCTTTAACCACACCGGAGACGAATGCCGCCGCTTCACGGGACGACAGTCGTTCTTTGGTCTGGCCGGAGAATTGCGGCTCCTGCATTTTCATCGACAGGACGAACGCAATGCGCTCCCAGACGTCTTCCGGCGCCAGCTTCACGCCGCGCGGCAGCAGGCTGCGGAACTCGCAGAACTCGCGCATCGCATCGAGCAAACCCTGACGCAAACCGTTGACGTGGGTACCGCCCTGCGCCGTCGGGATCAGGTTGACGTAGCTTTCCTGTACCGCGTCGCCACCTTCCGGCAGCCACAGCAGTGCCCAGTCGACCGCTTCTTTATTACCGGCGAAGGCGCCGCAAAACGGCTCGTTCGGCAAACGTTCGAATTCGCTGACGGCGTCGACCAGATACGAGCGCAGGCCGTCTTCGTAATGCCACTCGACTTTCTCGCCGGTGCCTTTGTCTTCGAAGCTGACCAGCAGCCCCGGGCACAGCACAGCCTTGGCCTTGAGTACGTGCTTGAGGCGGCTGATGGAGAATTTTGGTGAATCGAAATATTTCGGATCCGGCGCGAAGTACACGCTGGTGCCGGTGTTGCGCTTGCCGACGGTGCCGACGATTTCCAGCTCGGAGGCTTTGTAGCCATCGGCGAAAGTCATCTGGTATTCGTTGCCGTCACGCTTCACACGTACGCGCACTTCGGTCGACAAGGCGTTGACCACGGAGATACCGACGCCGTGCAGACCGCCGGAGAACTGGTAGTTCTTGTTGGAAAACTTGCCGCCGGCATGGAGTTTGGTGAGGATCAGTTCGACGCCCGACACGCCCTCTTCCGGGTGGATGTCGACCGGCATGCCACGGCCGTCGTCGCTGACTTCCAGCGAGTGGTCAGCGTGCAGGATGACCTGCACCGATTTGGCGTGACCGGCCAGGGCTTCGTCGACGCTGTTGTCGATGACTTCCTGGGCGAGGTGGTTCGGCCGACTGGTGTCGGTGTACATGCCGGGGCGTTTGCGCACCGGGTCGAGGCCCGAGAGGACTTCGATGGCGTCGGCGTTATAAGAGCTAGCGCTGGGAGTGGCCATAGGGTCTCGTCGTCAGTCATTCATGAAATAGGGGCAAGACTTCACAGTGCGGTGAAATCGATTGCCTTATACAAATCGGCGCCAATGCCGGCAAAACTCAGCAACGCCGGCAACTGCCCGACGAAACCCTGAAAACTGTGGTCGCCGCCGGCCTGAATGCGCAAGGCACAGGCCCGGTAATACTGCTGGGCGAGGCGATAATCCAGTGTTTCATCGCCGGTCTGCAACCAGACCTGATAGCGCTGGGCATCCTGAGGCGCCGGCACTTCCAGTTCGGCCAGGGCCGTGACGTGGTCGTGGGTCAATTCCCAGGTTTCATCGGTATACAGGTTTTTCTGCGTGCCCAGATAGCCGTCGAACATCCGGTGCGGGCTGACCGCCGGGTTGACCAGCAGGGCTTTCAGGCCATGGCGTTCGGCAAGGTGAGTCGCATAGTAGCCGCCGAGTGAACTTCCCACCAGCAATGGGCTGCCCAGCTCGGCGATTGCCTGCTCCAGCTGACCGATGGCTTCGCGCGGATGGTGATGCAGCGCCGGCACCCGCAATTGCTCGCTCAAACCCAGCCGCTCCATCACCGCGACCAGCTGACAGGCCTTTTTGGAGGCCGGGGCGCTGTTGAAACCGTGGATATAGAGGATCGAACCGGACATTTGAGCTCCCTGAGTGTCGGCCAAAGATAGCGGAGTTTACAGGGAGTCAGGGCAGGATGGGCCATCCAAATGATGCCCGCCTGCATCCTGTAGGAGCTGCCGAAGGCTGCGATCTTTTGATTCTGTTTTTAAAATCAAAAGATCGCAGCCTGCGGCAGCTCCTACAGGGATTATCAATAGCCGTTGGAGCCGTAGTCGACGGTGAAGGCGAAATTGATGACGCGTTCGACGCCAGTTTCCAGCCGCCCATCCGGCAACAACCTTAACCACCGATACCCCGGTGCCTGCTCTCCCACTTTGAAGTCCTCACTGCCCGGCTCGAACTGAATGCACGTCGAAGGCGAAGCCATCAGGCGCACGCCATTGCGCTCGCGATCAATCTCTTGATGCACATGTCCCCACAGCACCGCGCGGGCCTGTGGAAAACGATCCAGCACCTCGAAAAACGCTTCAGGATTGCGCAAGCCGATCGGCTCCATCCATGCGCAGCCGATCGACACCGGATGATGATGGAAGCACACCAGATGATGACGCTCCGGCGCTTCGCTCAGCGAACGGGCCAACAGTTGCAGTTGATCGTCCTGCAAATACCCCGGCACCGAACCCGGCACCGCCGAATCCAGTAGCGTCACCCGCCAGCTGCCGATATCGACCACCGGTTCGAGCAGCGCGCTCTGCACGGCGGCCTCGGCCATGATCATCGGTTCGTCGTGATTGCCGGGAATCCAGCGCGCCGGGGCGTCAATCTGCGCGCTCATCTGGCGAAACTGCTGATACGACTCCAGCGTGCCGTCCTGGGAAATATCCCCGGTAGCCAGAATCAGATCGATCTGCGGTTGTTGCCCCAGCACCAGCTCAATGACCTTTTGCAGGCTCTCGCGGGTATTCATGCCCAGCAGCGTACCGTCCGCTTCAGCGAACAGATGGCTGTCGGACAACTGCACCAGCAGCGCCGCATCGGCGGTGGTCAACGTGGATACGCTCGGCAAGGCGTCCTCCCAAGGCAAAAGCACGGAATCGATCGAGTGCCGCAATTATGCTGGGGGATCAGTCAAAGAGGAAACCGCCGAACCGGACGCAGTTCACAACTAGCGTACGACTTCGTACTCATGCCCCAATGCCAGGCAATGACTCAGCCATTCCCCCAGGAACAGATTGAGCTGGGCCTTTTCATCTGGCTGATGCATGGCCGCGTTCGGATAAGGATAGATGCCGCGAAAGCGTCGTGCATGTTCGGCGCTGACCACTTCGGCCATGCGTGCGTCGTGATAGACCTGCACTTCCAGTTGCGGCACCGGCAGCCACGGCAGGCTGTGCTCCTGACGCACTTGCAACGTCGTGGTGTACGGACAGGTTTGCAGCACTTCGAGGGCCAGCACGCCGAGCATCTGCTCGCCCTGGGTCACGGCGATGCGCCGCGCCTCCGGGTCGTTGCGCATGTCCGGGACCAGTCGCATCAGGCGCGCGTAGTTGGCCTCGCAGGCGGCTTGCAGCCCCGCGAGGTCGACTCGATAACGATCGCGCAACTTGTTTACGACCATAACCCCCTCACTTCGGCGCGGTTCAGCGCCAGCCACTGCAAAGCGATGATGCTCGCCGCGTTGGCAATGCGTCCGTCGCGGACGGCCTGCAAGGCATCTTCAAAAGCCCAGACCGTGACGCGGATATCTTCTGCCTCTTCTTCCAGGCCATGCAGACCGCCAACGCCCTCGGTGCTGCAACGCCCCAGATACAAATGCACGAACTCGTTGCTGCCGCCCGGCGACGGGAAGTATTTGGTCATCGGCCAGAGGGCCTTGATGTCCAGTCCAGCTTCCTCCTGCGCCTCGCGGTGAGCAACTTCTTCCGGTTGTTCATCCTTGTCGATCAGACCAGCGACCAGTTCGACCAGCCACGGGTTGTCGGTCTTGCCCATGGCGCCAACGCGAAACTGCTCGATCAGCACCACTTCGTCGCGCTGTGGATCGTAGGGCAGCATGCACACGGCATCGTGACGGACAAACACTTCACGGTTGATCTCGCGGCTCATGCCACCGGCGAACAATTCATGGCGCAGGTGCAAACGGTCGAGCTTGTAGAAGCCCTCGTAGCAGCGTTCGCGCCGTACGACGTCGACGGTGGTCGGAATAGCATTGGCAAAATCAGTCATGAGCATCCTCTTTACTGCACATCCATTACGAAGTTGCCGTGTGTGAATGGCAACCTCGACTTCGCGCCATCCTAACGCGCCCGAACGGTTTGATGCAGCCCCTTTACCGTCAGCGGGATGGACGGTGGCGGCGAAACGCACTCTAATTAGCTTAGTGGCGAACTGACTGCTTCGTTGAGAGTCGAAGCGGTAACTTTTTGCCTTCCCTTGCTTTCGAAAGGACGCCCATGTCGCTTTTCAAAATTGCCTCCGTGGCCGCCATTGCCCTGACTCTGGGCGCGTGCGCAAGCCTGTTCCAACCCAACTACCGCACGCCGCTGGAAACTACCCGCGATGCGTCGGAACAACTGAAACCGGGCTGTTCAAATCCGGATTGCCCGCTGGTCAACATCGACACCCTGCGCTTCCCGGCAGAACCTGCGCTGGACGGCATCATCGAAAAACGTCTGCTGCAAATGACCCGCACCGAGAAAAACGCCCCGGTAGCGCCAACCCTGGCGGCTTATCGCGATCAGTTTCTGGCCAGCGCCGGCCCGCGCAACAGCAGCTACCTGCAAGCGAAAGTACGCGAGCAGCATGACGGCTTGGTGATCATCGAGTTGTCGAGCTACCTCGACACCGGTGGCGCGCATGGTACCCCGGGGCGCGGCTTCATCAACTATTCGCGCCAGCAGCACAAGGTACTGAACCTGTCCGACATGCTGATGCCGGGTCAGGAAGACGCTTTCTGGAAAGCGGCGCAGGTTGCGCACAACAGCTGGTTGATCAGCACCAAGCTCGATCAGGAAGCGGAGTTCGTGAAGAACTGGCCGTTCGTGAAAACCCCGAACGTGGCGCTGACCTATGGCGGCGTGGTCCTCAAGTACGACGTGACCACCATTGCGCCTTACGCGCTGGGCCACGTCGAACTGAAGATTCCTTATCCGCGTCTGAACGGCATTCTCAAGCCCGAGCTGTTTCCTGGCCGTAACTGAAGGCCCGGCCCAGCACTAGCTGCAACAGCCCTGCCAGCACCAGCGCCGGCAGGGTTGCGCCGACATCCGGATACAGATTCGCCAGCAAATGGTAGGTGCTGACGCCACCCAGCCACGCCAACAACGCCGGCCAGCGCAATGCGGCTGAAGCGACCTGAGCGCTGCGCTTGCGCAGGATGAAGTGATCCACCAGCACCACGCCAAACAGCGGCGCAAACACCGAACCAATCAACAACAGGAAATTCTGGTACTGCGCCAACGGCGCCAGCAGGGCGATCAGCGTGCAGATCACGCCGATGGCCAAGGCCAGATGCTCGACTTTCAGGCGCAACAGAATCCCGCTGGAGACCGCTGCCGAGTGAATGTCGGCGAAGGCGTTTTCCGACTCATCGAGCAGAATCAGCAACAGCGGAATGCCCAGCCCGGCACCGGCCAGTGCCAGCAACAGTGCGTTGACTTCACCGCTCGGCGCGAACGCCAAGGTGTAGGCAACGCCGAGGCTCATCAGCCAGAAATTACCGATGAAGAAACCGACGGCCGTGCCACCGAAGACATTCTTCGCGCGCTTGCCGAAACGCGAGTAGTCGGCGATCAGCGGCAGCCACGACAGCGGCATCGCGATGGCAATGTCGAAGCCCACGGCGAAGGGCATCGAACCGTCACCGGCGCGCGACCAGAGATCGGCCAGATCGGCTTTGGCGAACAGGTTCCAGGTCAGCCAGAGGCACGCGGCGAGCAGCAGCCAGATGCCCCATTTGCGCAGGATCTGCCGGACGAAAGTCAGCGGCCCGCTAACCGCAAGCAAGGTCGCCAGCGCGCCGAAAAACAGTGTCCACAACACCGGGTTCGACCACAGCGAACCTTCGCTGAACGCGCGGGTACCGAGCAGGCTGGCCGCATCGCGCATGACGATGATTTCGAACGAGCCCCAACCGATCAGTTGCAGCAGGTTGAGCAGCGCCGGCAGGCTCGCGCCTTTGCTGCCGAGGCTGAGTTTCAGCGCGGCCATCGACGACAGGCCGGTGTCGCTGCCGATCACGCCGACAGCGGCCAGCAGCAGCACGCCGACCAGCGTGCCGAGGAAAATCGCCAGCAACGAACCGGACAGGCCCAGACCCGGCGCGAGCAATGCGCCGGTCTGCAAGACCATCAGGCCGATGCCGAGGGAGAACCACAGGGAAAACAGATCGCGACCGCCGAATACACGCTTGTCGGCGGGCACGGCGAGGTCAGGGGAATAAGTGCTGGGTTGAATGCTCAAGGGTGTTATCTCAGAGGGACATTTGTTGTTGTGTTGTGATCGTTCCCACGCTCTGCGTGGGAATGCCTCTAGGCACGCTCCGCGTCCAGTGACGCGGAGCGTCACGGGCTGCATTCCCACGCGGAGCGTGGGAACGATCAGTACGGGATCAAACTTTTTTGTACAGCTGACTGCCTTCCTTCTTGAACCGCTCGGCCTGTTCCGCCAGGCCTTGGGCGATGTCCACGTCGACCGCTTCGATCCGCTGGTTGGCCGCGTATTCGCGGACTTCCTGCGTGATCTTCATCGAGCAGAATTTCGGCCCGCACATCGAACAGAAGTGCGCGACCTTGGCCGAATCCTTCGGCAGGGTTTCATCGTGATACGAACGCGCAGTGTCCGGATCAAGTCCCAGGTTGAACTGGTCTTCCCAACGGAATTCAAAGCGCGCCTTGCTCAAGGCGTTGTCGCGAATCTGCGCACCCGGATGCCCTTTAGCCAAGTCCGCCGCATGCGCGGCGATCTTGTAGGTGATGATCCCGGTCTTCACGTCATCCTTGTTCGGCAGGCCCAAGTGTTCCTTCGGCGTCACGTAGCAAAGCATCGCGCAACCGAACCAGCCGATCATCGCCGCACCGATACCGGAGGTGATGTGGTCGTAACCCGGTGCGATGTCAGTGGTTAGCGGGCCGAGGGTGTAGAACGGCGCCTCGTCGCAGCACTCCAGCTGCTTGTCCATGTTCTCTTTGATCAACTGCATCGGCACGTGGCCCGGGCCTTCGATCATCGTTTGCACGTCGTGCTTCCAGGCGATCTTGGTCAGTTCACCGAGGGTTTCCAGCTCACCGAACTGGGCAGCGTCGTTGGCGTCGGCAATCGACCCCGGACGCAAGCCATCACCCAGCGAGAAGCTGACGTCATAGGCTTTCATGATTTCGCAGATTTCTTCGAAATGCGTGTAGGCGAAGTTTTCCTTGTGATGCGCCAGGCACCACTTGGCCATGATCGAACCGCCACGCGAAACGATACCGGTCACGCGTTTGGCGGTCAGCGGCACGTAGCGCAGCAACACGCCGGCGTGAATGGTGAAGTAGTCGACGCCCTGCTCGGCCTGCTCGATCAGCGTGTCGCGGAACAGCTCCCAGGTCAGGTCTTCGGCCGCGCCGCCGACTTTTTCCAGCGCCTGATAGATCGGCACCGTGCCGATCGGCACCGGCGAGTTGCGGATGATCCACTCGCGGGTTTCGTGAATGTGCTTGCCGGTGGACAAGTCCATGATGTTGTCCGCGCCCCAGCGAATGCCCCAGGTCAGTTTCGCCACTTCTTCTTCGATGGACGAACCCAGCGCGCTGTTGCCGATGTTGCCGTTGATCTTCACCAGGAAGTTACGGCCGATGATCATCGGTTCCAGTTCGGTGTGGTTGATGTTGGCCGGAATGATTGCGCGGCCACGGGCGATCTCTTCACGGACGAATTCAGGGGTGATGATTTTCGGCACGCTGGCGCCGAAGCTGTGACCCGGGTGTTGCTGATCCAGCAAGCCGGCGGCGCGGGCCACTTCGAGCTTCATGTTTTCGCGGATGGCAACGAATTCCATCTCGGGCGTGATGATGCCCTGACGCGCGTAGTGCATCTGCGTGACATTGCCACCGGCCTTGGCGCGGCGCGGATTGTTGACGTGGGCAAAGCGCAGTTTGGTCAGTTCCGGGTCGGCGAGGCGCTCGCGACCGAAGTTGGAACTCAGGCCCGTCAGACGCTCGGTGTCGCCACGGTCGTCGATCCACGCCGAACGCACATCGGCCAGGCCTTTGCGCACATCGATAATCACGTTCGGATCGGTGTACGGGCCGGAGGTGTCGTAAACGGTGACCGGCGCGTTGATTTCGCCGCCGAAGTCGGTCGGGGTCACGTCGAGGGTGATTTCGCGCATCGGCACGCGGATGTCCGGGCGCGAGCCCTGAACGTAGACTTTTTGCGAACGGGTGAACGGCTTGACCGATTGCTCGTCGACCTTGGCCGAGTCACTCAGGTTGATCGCGTTTTTTGATTTTGTAGTAGTCATCACGGGCTCTCCAGACAGCATCCAGGCAGTGGATTGTCGGAGCAGAACCTGAAAGGCACGGACGCACCAGGACTGGTGCTGTGCATCGTCGTCGAGCGTTCGATTGTCGAACAATTTCCCGGACGAAGCACAAGAGGACTCGCCGGGTGACGAGAAATCTTGTTCCCTACGCAGGCGCTAACCTGATCAGGTTCAACGGGATCCGAAATTATTCGATCTCAGCCTCATAGCAAGGCACCCCGACAAGAACCCGGCCAGTCTAGACACAACTGGCAAAGAACGCCAACACCGCAGCAATCACCATGATGAATGGCGCAAATACAGGGGCTTGGCCGATTGTTGTCATGCAAATGCGCAACTACACTCGCCTTGCCCCGTCACGCCTTGACGCTATGGGGCCTGCGCCTTACCTTTGGCGCCCGGATTACTTCCATAATATTAATGCTAGGGATCGCCTCATGCTGCGCAAACTTTCACTGGCTGTTGCCGTGTCTTGTGCGTCCAACGCAATGGCCTGGGCAGCAGAAGCGCCCTTGTCGACCAAAACCGATCTGGTCAGCGTCTATCAGGAAGCGGTCGACAACAACGCCGACCTGGCCGCCGCCCGCGCCCAGTACGGTGCGCAGAAAGAAGTCGTGCCACAGGCCCGCGCCGGTTTGCTGCCGAACCTGTCCGGTGGCGCCGAAACCGCCAACGTGCGCACCTCGATCGATCAGCCTTCGGCCGTCGCCAATCGCAGCGCTCACTCGTATCAGGCGACCCTCGCCCAACCGTTGTTCCGCGCCGATCGCTGGTTCCAGTACCAGGCGGCCAAGGACGTCAACGAACAAGCCGCGCTGCAACTGTCGGCGACCGAGCAGAACCTGATCCTGCAATCGGCGGAAGATTACTTCAACGTGCTGCGCAGCCAGGACAACCTCGCTTCGACCAAAGCAGAAGAAGCCGCGTTCAAGCGACAACTCGATCAGTCCAACGAGCGCTTCGATGTCGGTCTGTCGGACAAGACCGACGTCCTGCAATCGCAAGCCAGTTACGACACCGCACGCGCCAACCGCATCGTCGCCCAGCGTCAGGTCGATGATGCCTTCGAGGCGCTGATTACCCTGACCAACCGCCAGTACAACTCGATTCAGGGGATCGTCCACTCGCTGCCGATCCTGCCGCCGGCGCCGAATGACGCCAAGGCCTGGGTCGACACCGCAGCGAAACAGAACCTCAATCTGCTGGCGAGCAACTTCGCCGTCAGCTCGGCTGAAGAGACCTTGAAACAGCGTAAGGCCGGCCACTTGCCGACTCTCGACGCTGTGGCCAAATACGAAAAAGGTGACAACGACGCCCTCGGCTTCGGCAACCCAAGCGTGTTCGGCGCGCCGTACCATGGCAACGTCGAGCAGACCACAGTGGGCCTGCAATTGAGCGTACCGATTTACAGCGGCGGCCTGACCAGTTCGCAAGTGCGCCAGTCGTATGCGCAACTGGATCAGAGCGAGCAGCAACGCGAATCGCTGCGTCGGCAGATCGTCGAGAACACCCGCAACCTGCACCGTGCGGTGAACACCGACGTCGAGCAGGTGCAGGCGCGCAAGCAATCGATCATTTCCAACCAGAGCGCGGTGGAAGCGACGGAAATCGGTTATCAGGTGGGTACCCGCAACATCGTTGACGTGCTCGATGCGCAGCGCCAGCTGTACACCTCGGTGCGCAACTACAACAACACGCGGTATGACTACATTCTCGACAACCTGCGCTTGAAGCAGGCGGCGGGGACGTTGAATCCGGGGGATCTGGAAGATCTGCGGCGTTATCTGAAAGCCGACTACAACCCGGACAAGGATTTCCTCCCGCCGGATCTGGCCAAGGCGGCCGAAGCGCAGCTCAAGGCGCGCCCGTAAACAATCTGGAATGAATCCCCTGTGGCGAGGGGATTTATCCCCGTTCGGCTGCGCAGCAGTCGCAATACCGGTGAACAGGGTTTTCCTGAATCACCGCGGTGAATGGTTTTGGGGCTGCTTCGCAACCCAACGGGGATAAATCCCCTCGCCACAGTAATATTCCAAGCGACTATTTGATCAGCCGCGCCAAGCCATCCAGCAAGCGCTGCAATGCACCTTGATTGCGGCGCATCACTGCCAGCCCGGCGTCGGCCATGCGCTGCGCATCACGCGGCAATTCGAACAAGCGCTGCACTTCCACTGCCAACCCTTCGGCATCATCGACCTCGGCCAACGCCCCGGCTTCGCGTAATTGCGCGGCGATGTCGAGGAAGTTGAACAGGTGCGGGCCACTGAGCACCGGTTTCGCCAAGGCGGCCGGTTCCAGCAGATTGTGCCCGCCGTTCGCCACCAGGCTGCCGCCGACAAACGCGCTGTCCGCCAGGGCATAGAGAAACAGCAACTCGCCCATGGTGTCGCCGAGCAGCACTGACGTCTGCGCATCGACATCGATCCCGGTCGAACGCCGCACCGTGGCAAAACCTTCGCGCTGGCACAACTCGAACACCGAATTGAAACGCTCAGGATGACGCGGCACCAGAATCAGCAACGCATCCGGGTGATTGGCCAGCAAGCGACGGTGGGCGTCGAGCACCACTTCGTCCTCGCCTTCATGGGTACTGGCGGCGATCCACACCGGACGCTCCAGCGCCTGCCATTGGCTGCGGAGGTCGGCGGCGCGTTGCAGCAGTTGCGGGTCGATGGTCAGGTCGAACTTGATCGAACCAGTGACTTCGACCGTCTGCGCGCGAGCGCCGAGATCGCGGAAGCGCTGGGCTTCGGTTTCGGTCTGCACGGCAAACAGGCTCATCTCGGCGAGCATCGGTGCGGTCAGCTTGTTGAAGCGACCATACCCTTTAGCCGAGCGCTCGGACAAACGCCCGTTGGCCAACGCCACCGGAATCCCGCGCTTGGCGCACTGATGAATGTGGTTGGGCCACAGCTCGGTTTCCATGATCACCGCGAGTTTCGGCTGCACGCGGTCAAGAAACCGCGCCGCCGCACACGGCAAGTCATACGGCAGATAGCAATGCTGGATGCGCGGCTCGTTAGCGAACAGCGCCTGAATCCGCTCCGATCCGGTCGGCGTCATGCAAGTCACGGTGATCGGCAACTGTGGATAACGTTGCAGCAGAGCGCGGATCATCGGCGCAGCGGCGATACTTTCGCCCACCGACACCGCGTGCACCCAGATGCCGCCGGGTTGCAGCGTCGGCATGCCGTAGGAGAAACGCTCGCCTATGCGCTTGGCGTACGCCGGCGCCTTGCGCGCCCGCAGCCACAGCCGAATCGCCACCAATGGCAGCCCCAGGTAAAACAGCGCGGTGTACAGAGTTCTATTCATGGCGGCGGAGTTTATCGACTTTTCTCGCCGATCGCGCGCAAGTGCACGGCAAAACGCTCCGCCAGCCAACGTGCCGCCGGGCCTAAAGGCTCATCGCGGCGCCAGACCAGTTCGACCACCAGCGCCGGCGGCGTCCATTCGCTGTCGAGTTCGACCATCAAACCCTGATACGCCGAATACTGCACCACATGCCGCGGCAACCAGGCCCAACCCAGATCGCGCACCAGCCATTCGGCCATCACGTAGAAACTGTCGGCGCGCCACACTTGCGGGCTGGCCGGTTCGTTGCCGGGGTAAACGCTGGTTTGCGTCGACATCAACAGTTGCCGGTGTTGCGCCAATTGCTGGCAGGTGACATAGGACTGCGTCGCCAATGGATGATTGATGCCGCAGACCGTGACCATTTCCACGCTGCCGAGCACTCGGCGCTCCAGCGCTTCGGGGATTTCGTCGTGATAGAACAGCAAACCCAGGTCGGCACGCCGTTCGACCAGTTTGCGCGCGACCTCGCCTTGGGCAGCGCTGGTCAGCTGTAATTCGAGGCTGGGAAACTGCTCGGCCAGTGCACCGAAACTTTCCACCAGCGCCTGATAAGGCATCGCTTCGTCCTGGGCCACCCGCAGTTGCGCTTCCTGGCCGCGCAGCATCGCCATCGCCCGACCATTCAGGCGTTCGCATTGGCGCAAGACTTCCCGCGCCTCTTCGAGCAGCGCTTTGCCCGCTTCGGTGAGCGTTGGCTGACGACCGCTGCTACGCTCGAACAGGCTGACACCCAGATCATCTTCCAGCATCGCAACCGCGCTACTGATCGCCGACTGGGCCTTGCGTTGCTGGCGTGCCACCGCCGAAAACGAGCGTTGCTCGGCGACATCGACAAACACCCGTAGCTGATCGAGATTCCATTGCATGCTGACTTACCAACCCATCTTCGAAACAGATAGGTAATGACTTTACCCCATCTGGGGAATCTCTAGAATGCCGCCTCAGTAAGCAACGTTTCACATGAGGATTTGAACCATGAACGCCTACGCCTACCTGGCCATTGCCATCTGCGCCGAAGTCATCGCCACCGTCTCGATGAAAGCAGTCAAAGGCTTCAGCACGCCGCTGCCACTGGTGCTGGTCATCGTCGGCTACGCGATTGCGTTCTGGATGTTGACCCTGGTGGTACGCACCGTACCGGTCGGTGTGGCCTACGCGGTGTGGGCCGGGATGGGCATCGTGATGGTCAGCGTCGCGGCGCTGTTCATATACGGGCAAAAACTGGATATTCCGGCGATGCTAGGGATGGCCTTGATTGTGCTGGGCGTCGTGGTGATCCAGTTGTTCTCGAAAACCGCGGGGCACTGAAGAAAAAGATCGCAGCCTGCGGCAGCTCCTACAGGGGATCGCATTCTCTGTGTAGGAGCTGCCGCAGGCTGCGATCTTTTTTCACATCTGAAGCCGAACTCCGAGTCTGTATACTGCGCCCTCGTCTTGAACACTGAGGTCGTTGCATGCCATCCGTTATTTCCACCGACGTTCTGATTGTCGGCGCTGGTGTCGCCGGCCTCTGGTTGAACGCACGTCTGCGCCGTCAGGGTTTTTCGACCGTGCTGGTGGAAAGCGCCAGCCTCGGCGGCGGGCAGAGCGTTAAATCCCAAGGCATTATTCACGGCGGCGCCAAATACGCGCTGCACGGCGCGCTGACGGGTGCCTCGGAAGCCATTGCCGACATGCCGCGCCGTTGGCGTGAAGCGCTGGCCGGCAATGGCGAACTGGATCTGACCGGCGTGCGCCTGTTGTCCGAAGCTCATTACCTGTGGTCGCCCGGCACCCTCGCCGGCAACCTCACCAGTTTCTTCGCCAGCAAAGCCGTGCGCGGCCGCGTCGATCAGGTCAAGGGCGAGCAATTGCCACCAGCCCTGCAGGACAAGCGCTTCAAGGGCAAGGTCTACCGCCTCGCCGAACTGGTGGTCGATGTGCCGAGCCTGATCCAGCGCCTGGCCGATCTGGCGGGCGACGGTCTGCTCGCCGGGCAAACCATCGAGCCACTGTTGGAAGCGGGTGTGCTGGTCGGTTTGAAAGTCGACGGCCGCGAGATCCGCGCCCAGCGCATCGTCCTCAGCGCTGGCGCCGGCACCGCGCAATTGCTTGAAGACCTCGGTCTGACGCAACCGGCCATGCAACGCCGGCCGCTGCACATGATCATCGCCAAAGGCCCGGGCCTGAAACCGCTGTACGCGCATTGCCTGGGCGGCGGCACCAAACCGCGCATCACCGTGACCACGCATCCGGCGGCTGATGGCCAGTGGGTCTGGTACATGGGTGGTGACATCGCCGAAAGCGAAGGCGTGCACCGCGAGCCGGCCGAACAGATCGCCACCGCGCAAAAGGAAATCGCTCAGTTGCTGCCATGGATCGACCTCAGCACCACGCAATGGGCGACCTTGCGCGTTGACCGTGCCGAACCGCTGCAAACCGGGCTGACACGCCCCGACAACGCCTTCCTCGCCGAACAGGGTCGTCTGCTGGTCGGCTGGCCAACCAAGCTGGCACTGGCGCCGGACTTTGCCGACCGGGTGATCGCCTCGCTGGAGCGCGACGCTATCCAGCCGCAAGCCAGCGAACCATTGCCAGCCCTGCCGAAACCACCGATGGGCGTTCCAGCCTGGGAGCAACTGCTGCCATGAGCATCGCCAACCTGCATGATCTGCATCGCCCACTGGGCAGCACCGGCCTGATGGTTTCGCCTCTGGGCCTGGGCACGGTCAAACTCGGCCGCGACCAAGGGGTGAAATACCCCAACGGTTTCCAGATTCCCGGCGACGATGAGGCGCGCATGCTTCTGCGCCAGGCACGCGAACTGGGCATCAACCTGATCGACACCGCCCCGGCCTATGGCCGCAGCGAAGAACGCCTCGGCCCGCTGTTGCGTGGCCAGCGTCAGGACTGGGTGATCGTCAGCAAGGTTGGCGAAGAGTTTGCCGATGGCTTGTCGCACCATGACTTCAGCGCGACACACACGCGAATGTCGGTCGAGCGCAGCCTGCAACGTCTTGAAACCGATTTTATCGATCTGGTGCTGGTGCATTCCGACGGCAACGACATGGCGATCCTTGAGCACGAAGAAGTTTACGCGACACTCGCGGCGCTCAAGGCCGAGGGCAAGATTCGTGGTTTCGGTTTCTCCGGCAAAACCGTCGAAGGTGGCTTGAAAGCATTGGAGCAAGGCGACTGCGCAATGGTCACCTACAATCTGAACGAACAAAACGAGAAGGCTGTCATTGACTATGCTGCTGCCCACGGCAAAGCCATTCTGGTGAAAAAAGCCTTGGCCAGTGGTCATGTCTGCCTGAGCCCCGGCGTCGATCCGGTGCGTGCCAGTTTCGAATTGCTGTTCGCGCAGCCTGGTGTGGCCAGTGCTATTGTCGGCACGATCAATCCGCTGCACCTCGCCCACAACGTAGCGACCGTTGCCCAGGTCCTTCGTGGTCACTGACGCCGCTTCGCGGCCTTAAGCAGGAGCCGATATGCCGCGCACGCTCATCAGAAAGAACCCGAGCAACTTCAAGACCCTGCCGCTGTTCGTCGAAGCCACGCCCGAAGGCCTTACCTATCAGAGCGTCGGCATGCCGCTGAATTTCGCCCAGACCTTGCAGCGACGCAAACCGGTGAGCGTCGCCGATGCCGAGCGTTTCTCGCTGGAACTGGCCAACCTTGGGGTGTCGGTGCGCCTGACCCTGCATTGGCAGAATCGCGATTACTGGGTGCTGGTGCGCCAGCGCCGGCAAGATCGCGGTGACGTGGTGCTCAAGCTTATTTCCGGGTACGTGCCAGCCCACGAGCTGAATATTCCGCTGCACACCGCCATTCAGGAGATTGCTGAAGAGTGCCTGCTGGAAACCCCGGAAGGCTGGCTCGGCGGGCGTTTCAATGACACCTGGCTGCCGGCGCCTTATGCGACGGCCCTGCATTATCGCGAAGCCCTGCCCTTTCGCCTGACGCCACTCTCCGGCTCGGCGCGGCCGGTGCGCTGCGCCAACCTGCAATTGCAGGAACGACCACGGGCCTATGTGCATTTGCCCACCGCCTCGCTGCAATTGATCTACGACCTGCGACTGGAAGTGCCCAAGGAAGCCAAGTCCCTGAGCCTGTTTCATGTCGATGAGCGACTGGAAGGCGATCAACTGGTGGCGCGGCTGGATCGCAAACGTCCGGATCTGTACTTGATGCCGCTGCTGGATGGCGAGCCGCTGGCCGAACTCTACACCCTGAAAAAAGGCCAGCTGTACCCGGCGGGTACCCGTGGACTTTATCTGGCTGAGAGTTTTGCCAAACAGGATGGCTGGCTGGTGCGTGAAGAGCGGATTCGCTGGAAGGACTGGTTGCGTCAGCAGGGTTTGACGCCGCCGGAGAAGGCTACTGGCCTGGCGCGGTTGCGCGGCAGGGCCAAACAGTTGCTGAAGAAGATCGTGCCGCGCAAGAAAGTGAATTCCTGAAAAGCAAAAGATCACAGCCTGCGGCAGCTCCTACAGGGAAATATTGTAGGAGCTGCCGCAGGCTGTGATCTTTTGATCTTATTGGCCGCGGATTTTTTCGACGATCGCCGTGGTCGAGCTGTTTTCCACCAGCCCCAGCACTTTCACCGTGCCGC
The DNA here is from genome assembly GCF_900182985.1 of Pseudomonas helmanticensis. NCBI lineage: Bacteria > Pseudomonadati > Pseudomonadota > Gammaproteobacteria > Pseudomonadales > Pseudomonadaceae > Pseudomonas > Pseudomonas helmanticensis. The sequence goes on from NZ_FXUY01000001.1 coordinate 3,768,887, forward strand.
CGTAAGCGGCGACGATATCGGCGCCGACCACTTGGTCGATGCCGTAATCCCCACCTTTGACCAGCACGTCCGGCTTGACCTCGCGCAGGAGGTTTTCCGGGGTGCCTTCAGGGAAGCTGATCACCCAGTCCACCGCACCGAGTCCGGCGAGCACCGCCATGCGTCGGTCGACACTGTTGATCGGACGACCCGGTCCTTTCAGACGGCTGACGGAAGCGTCATCGTTGACCGCCACGATCAGACGGTCGCCTTGCGCACGCGCCTGTTCCAGATAGGTGACATGGCCGGCATGGAGGATATCGAAGCAGCCATTGGTGAAGACGATCCGCTCGTTGTGCGCGCGGGCATCGTCAACCGCCAACAGCAATTGCTCCAGACCCAGCACGCCGCGTTCGGAACCTTCTTCGCGCTGAATCGCGCGACGCAGTTCCGGCGCGCTGATCGCAGCTGTACCCAGCTTGCCGACGACGATGCCCGCCGCCAGGTTGGCCAGGGCTACCGCGTGCGGCAGTTCTTCACCGGCCGCAATCGCTGCCGCCAATGTAGAAATCACCGTGTCGCCGGCACCGGTCACGTCGAACACTTCGCGGGCGCGGGCCGGCAAGTGCAACGCCGGATGATCCGGGCGCAACAGGGTCATGCCGTGCTCGCCACGGGTCACCAGCAACGCACCGAGTTCGAGGTCGTGCATCAGGGTCGCGCCCTTGCTCACCAACTCGTGCTCGTCGGCGCAACCGCCAACGATGGTTTCGAACTCGCTGAGGTTCGGCGTGATCAGGCTCGCGCCACGATAGATCGAGAAATCCTTGCCCTTGGGATCGGCCAGCACCGGAATGCCCTTGGCGCGAGCAGCCTGGATCAAGGCCTGATGGTTTTTCAGCGCGCCTTTGCCGTAGTCCGAAAGCACCAGCACCTTGATGCCTTCGAGCAGGTCATCGACCTGCGAGGCCAAGGCCAGGGCATCGGTGGCGAACGGTTCTTCAAAGTCGATACGCAGCAATTGCTGGTGCCGGCTCATGACCCGCAATTTGACGATGGTCGGCTGATGCGCGATGCGCTGGAACAGCGCACGCACGCCCGCGCCCTTGAGACTGTTGCTCAGGCTGTCGGCGGCTTCGTCATCACCGGTCACACCGACCAGCGACGCCGGCGCACCCAGCGCGGCAATGTTCAAGGCAACGTTGGCAGCGCCGCCTGGGCGGTCTTCGATTTGCTCGACTTTTACGACCGGAACCGGCGCCTCAGGGGAAATCCGTGAGGTACCACCATGCCAGTAACGGTCGAGCATGACATCGCCGACCACCAAGACAGGGGCTTGATCGAATCGCGGCATGGACAACTTCATGGAGCAACCCACATACAAAATGAACAGGGGCGCGATATTAACACAGGGTTGGCGAAGGCTTGTGCGCGGGCTGCAACAGGATGAAACAGCTGGCTTTTTTGCTCATTTTTTGAGCAGCAACGCTGCCAACTGCTGACAGGCTTCGGGCAGTTCAAGGGCCTCGGTGTCGATTCGGCATTCCGCACTCAGCGGAGCCTCATAAGGACTGTCGACGCCGGTGAAGTTGTTGATCCGGCCCTCGCGAACCGCTTGATACAACCCTTTCGGATCGCGCCGCGCACAGACCTGCAACGAGGTACTGACGTGCACCTCGATAAAATCCTCCGGTGCAAAAAGTCGGCGTGCGGCGTCGCGCTCGGCGCGAAACGGCGAGATGGCCGCGACGATCACGATCAACCCGGCATCGACCATCAGCCGCGCCACTTCCGCCATACGCCGAATGTTCTCGCGGCGACAGCTATCGCCCATGCCCAGATCGCGACACAGGCCACTGCGCACATTGTCGCCATCGAGTAAAAACGTGTGCAGGCCATACTGATGCAGATACAGCTCCAGCGCATTGGCCAGTGTCGACTTGCCTGCACCGGAAAACCCGGTCAGCCACAGGCAGCGCGGACGCTGCCCCTTGATCATGGCGCGGGCCTGATGCGACAACGCCAAGCCATAAGGGCGAATGGCCGGCGCTGGCGACGGCAGCGACAGGGATTCATTCATAACCGAGCAACTCATAATCGCGCTGATAAGCCCGTTTCACCAAGCGCCGGGTGCGCGCGGTGCAAAACTCGCGTGCGGGCATTGGCTGACGTTGCCGAGAGCTGTTGACGTGGGGCAACTGACTGGCCAATCCCAACTGCTCGCAGACCAACTGAAAGTCGCGCTGCAGATGTTCTTGATAGCCGATGAAATCCAGCGCCAGATGGCCTAGCGAGTCAGTGAGAAAATCGGTTTGCGCAGCGAAGTGCAATTGCCGAGAGATGTTGTGTGGATGTACCCAGCGCAAAACAAAATCGTCGAAATCCCGGTACTGCCTGACCAGTTGCTGCGCCGCCTGATCGCGGCCACTCAGTTCATTACCGCGCAGAAACGCGAAGGCCGAGTACGCGCGCTCCAGCGGATCCCGCACGAAAGCGAACTTCCAGGCCGTGGCGAATTGTTGCGGAAACTGTTCCTGATACCAGTACAAGGGCAGATGCCCCGGACGCCAGCCGTCGAACATCGCCTCGCAGACACTGCTGCCAGCGCACTTGGGCACATGAATGAACAGACACCCGTGCTGCTGGAAAGCCTTTGGAAACACCACACAGGCCGACAACGACTTGTTCACGACCTGCCGGTCAACCACCGACAAGCGCCCAAGCAGAAAGGCTCGCTGCGGCTTGGGCAGCAGTTTCCACAGATAGCGTTGCAACATGAGAGTACCCGCGCGACGGGGATAGCCCCTTCGATAGATGTAAGAGTTCGTTGAAGAACCTTAACAAGCGCGGTGCCCGGTTTTATGCCGGTTTGGTCAAGAAGGGTAAAGGTCTGGATACAAACAACGGCCCACAACTGCAATGCACTTTCCCTGTAGGAGCTGCCGAAGGCTGCGATCTTTTGACCCTGCTTCTAGAAAAACAGATCAAAAGATCGCAGCCTGCGGCAGCTCCTACAGGGCCGCGTGGGCATTCTCAGGCGATGTCTTCAGCCGGGGCATCGAGGCCCATGGCGTTGAGGCGTGCGTAGTAGCCGTTCTGCGCCAGCAATTGATCATGCGTGCCGCGCTCGACGATACGGCCCTGATCCATGACCAGGATCAGATCGGCTTTCTCGATGGTCGACAGACGGTGAGCAATCACCAGCGTGGTACGGCCCTTCATCACTTGATCCAGAGCGGCCTGAATGTGCCGCTCGGATTCGGTGTCGAGTGCCGAAGTGGCCTCGTCGAGAATCAGCAGCGGAGCGTTCTTCAGCAAGGCGCGGGCAATCGCCAGGCGCTGGCGCTGGCCGCCGGAGAGCAGCACGCCGTTTTCGCCGACCTGCGTATCGAGGCCTTCGGGCAATTGCGCGATGAAGTCCATCGCGTAGGCGTCACGCGCGGCTTTTTCGATGTCTTCACGCGGCGCGCCAGCCAGATCGCCATACGCGATGTTGTTGGCCACGGTGTCGCTGAACAGGGTCACGTGCTGGGTCACCTGTGCGATATGACGACGCAGGTTCAGCAGCTTGTAGTTTTCGACTTCGACACCGTCGATAAGGATTTCGCCCTTGTCGTGGTGATAGAAACGCGGAATCAGATTGGCCAGCGTCGACTTGCCACTGCCGGAACGGCCGACCAGCGCGACCATCTGCCCCGGCTCGACGCTAAAGCTAATGTTGTCGAGCACCTGGCGCTCGGTGTCCGGATACGTGAAGCTGAGATTGCGCACATCCAGACGACCGGTGACCGCATCGCGTTCGACCGTGCCGGCGTCTACTTCAGGCGTCACGTCCAACTGTTCGAAGATGCTTTCCGCACCGGCCACGCCCTTCTGGATCGTCGAGCTGACTTCGGACAATTGACGAATCGGTTTCGGCAGCAGGCCGGCCAGGGTGATGTAGGCAACCATGTCACCGGCCGAGGCGTCACCGCGCAAGTACAGGACGAGGAACATCAGCACGGCCATGGCGCTGTAGATCACCAGTTGCAGCATCGGCGTGTAGATCGCGCCGGTGCGGGTCATGCGCAGCTGTTTGTCGGTGTTGCTCTGGCTGGCCTTGAGGAAGCGCTTCTCTTCGTAGACTTCGCCGCCGAAGCTGCGCACCACGCGATAGCCCTGGATGGTTTCCGAGGCCACGTGCGTGACGTCGCCCATGGCCAGCTGGATCTTCTTGCTCTGCTTGCGGAATTTCTTGCTCGCGGTGCGCACCATCACGGCGATCAACGGCAGGATGGCGACCATCACCAGCGTCAGCTTCCAGTTCATGAACAGCAGGGAGGCGAAGAGGAAGATCACCGTCATGCCTTCACGGATTACGACCTTGATCGCATCGGTTGCCGCCCCTGTGACCATGGTCACGTTGAAGGTGATACGCGAAATCAGATGACCGGAGTTATGCTTGTCGAAGTAGCGGTTCGGCAGCACCAGCAGGTTGTTGAACAACTGCACCCGCAGGTCGTGCACCAGACCGAGGGAAACCTTGGCCAGAAAGTAGTTGCCCAGATAAGATCCCAGACCCTGCCACGCGGCAATCAGGATGATCAGCAGCGGAACAGCCTGCAACAGTTGCAGATCGCGCAGGTATGGGACGCTTGGAAACAGCACCGCCTCAGGGTTGGACAGGCCGTCGACGAAGTACTTGAGGATGTAGCCAAGCATCGGCTGGGTCGAAGCGAAAATCAGGAAACCGACGATGCTGATCAGGAACAGACTGATGTACGGCCGAACATAGCCGAGCAGGCGGAAGTAGATTTTCAAGCTCGAAGGGCTTGCGGCGGTACTGGAGTCAGTCATATCACGCGAAAGTCGATAAAAAGGACGCTGACTTTAGCACAGCTTCTTCAGGGTTCTGGCAAACGGCGAAAGGCTGTTATTGTTAGGCACGTTTTTCAGCATCAAATAGCCATCACCCGAATGGTCGATCAACTTCAGGATTGAATCTCACAGCATGCAACTTCGCGGCTTTAACAGTACGTCCAATCGAGTCTTCGATTTCATTAGTCTGTGGATTCTTCCCGCCGGCTATTTCCTGCTCTTGTGCGCGCTGTTTTTTCTGCCGGGCCGAAGTCTGCATCACAAGCTTTTTTACGGCTTGTTCAGCATTCCGACATTGATCGCTTTGTGCCTGCGTCCGCGTGAACTCAAGGAGTTGCTACGCGAGCCGGTGTTCGTGGCGCTGCTGGTGTTTGTCGCCTGGGCCTTGCTCAGCCTCAGTTGGGGACCGCGCGACGAAGGTATCGCCGGGATGTTCAAACCGTCACTGCACACCTTGCTGCTGTTTGCCGGCACCTATCTGCTGGTGCGTTATCGCAGTGAGATTCTGCAACCTCTACTGTTCGGCGCCGCGTTGGTGGCGCTGGTCGCAACGACGTGGTTCTTGTTCAGATTCGCCCATATTTACGAACCCGGCATGCGTCTGATCGGCGGTGGCGCTTTTGACAACCCATTGCTCAGCTCGCACCTGTTCGGTTTCTTCAGCGCCTATTGGCTGAGCGTGACCATGACCTGCAAACGCCGCCAGATGATGTGGCTGAGTGTGCCGGCAATGGCAATCATGTTTATGGCAGTAATCGGCACCGGGTCCAGAACGCCGCTTGTGGCGCTGACCATGGCCGCGTTGTGGCTGTGCTTCATTTGCTGGAACCGTCGCTCGATAGGCTTGTTGATCGGCCTGGCGCTCAGTGGTGTAACGGTCGCCTTCCTGTTTGCACAAATGATCATCGAACGTGGCGATTCGTATCGACTGGAAATCTGGAAACAGGTGCTGCACATGATTGCCGACCATCCTTGGATCGGTCACGGCTACAGCGCCACGCTGTCTGTCGACCCCGGTGTCGGCATCAACTTCCAGGAGCCGCACAGTTTCGTGCTGGGCGTTCTCTATTACGTCGGCATCTTCGGCCTGTTGCCGTGGCTGTTCTTCATTTTCTGGGGCCTGCTGAGCAGTTGGCGCCAGCGCGTACAACCACTGTTGATTGTTGCCTCGACGCTGCTGATCTTTGGCATCGGCGCCGGACTGACCGAAGGTGGCGGAATCATTTCACGGCCCAAGGAGCACTGGTTCCTGTTGTGGATTCCGCTGGCACTGATCGCGGCACTGAGCATCAATCAACGTGCGCGGCGACTGCTGACAATGCCGGTGCAAAAACTCACCGTCACCGGCCTGCAAAATCTGAGCAACGCCGCTCAGGTGATCGAAGAGGATGGTTTGGGCCCGAAAGTCTTGCGCCTGACCGATGGCAGCTTCCTCAAGCTGTTCCGCCGTCGTCGCTGGTACACCTCGGGCAACTTCAATCCGTATTCCGAACGCTTTGCCGTCAACAGTGAACAGTTGCGCCTGATGGGCATTCCAACCCCGCAAGTGCTCAACCTGTATCGCCTCAACGATGGCAGCAGCGCCGTGCACTACGCCCCCCTGCCCGGCCACACGCTGCGTCAGGTATTGCAGAGCATTACCGCACCGGCCGTTCGTCAGGCGCTGGTGGAACGTTTTGGCAAGTTCATGGCGCAACTGCATGAGAAAGGTGTCTATTTCCGCTCTCTGCACTTGGGCAACGTGTTGGTGCTGGAGGATGGCGAGTTCGGCTTGATTGATCTGGCTGACCTGCGCATTTACCCTAGCCCGCTCAGTCTGGCCCTGCGCCAGCGAAATTTGCGCCATATGCAGCGCTATACCGTCGACAAACGCTGGTTGTTCGAAGAACACTTCGAAGCACTGCTTCAGGGCTACGCCGTCACGGCGTCGCAATCTGCGGTGGATAATCTGCACAGGCAAGTGCTGGCCGGCAATACTCCGGCCCGAGTTCACTGATGATCGAGACTAACCCCCTGATTGCGCTGGCCGCCTACGCGCTGGCCATCGTATCCGCCGCGCTATTGCTGCGCGTTGTGCCGAAAATCGCCCGCCATCTGCAGCATTCCGGTGAAAGCCGCTATGCCAGCATCGATGGCTTGCGCGGCTATCTGGCGTTTGGTGTTTTCGTGCACCACGCGGTCATTACCTGGATTTTTCTGCGCACTGGAGAGTTCGGATTTCCGCCCAGCAACTTTTACTCGATGATCGGTCAGGGCAGCGTTGCGCTGTTTTTCATGATCACCGGATTTCTGTTCTGGAACCGTCTGCTGACCCAAGGACGTCAGCACGATTGGTTGGCGTTTGGCATTTCGCGGGTTTTTCGACTTTATCCGCTGTACCTGCCGCTGATGCTGATTGTGTTTGTCACCGTGTTCCATTTGCAGAACTGGGAGCTGAAGGAGCCTGGCAGCGCCCTGTTCAAACAGATTCTGGCGTGGCTGACTTTTGACCGCCCCGACATCAACCAATATCCGCAAACCGGCATGCTGATCTCCAATGTCACCTGGACGCTGGCCTATGAAGTGTTCTTCTATCTGGCGCTGCCGCTGGCCGGGATGGTCTTCATCTACCGCGGCAACTGGATACACGTGGTGCTGTGCCTGATCGGCATCTATGCGCTGTATCAAGTGGTCGGTTGGGAGCATTCGCTGAAGAAGCACTTCATCGCCAGTTTTCTCGGCGGCATCGCGGCGGCGTACTGGATTCGCCGACCGGCGTTGGTGGCGTGGAGTCGTACCCCTCTGGCGGGGATCATTGCGTTACTGGCGCTGGTGATTGCGTTCACCGCGTTCAACCGTGCCTTCAAGACCGGGCCGCTGTTCCTGCTGTCACTGTTTTTCGTGATCGTGGCGTCGGGCAACAGCCTGTTCGGTGCGCTCAAGCCACGCAGCATCCGCTGGCTCGGCGAGATCAGCTACAGCACCTATCTGCTGCACGGTTTCGTGTTGTGGCTGATGGTGCAGCGTCTGCCGCTGCTGCTGAATCTCGACGCGCGGGAGGCGAATGTTTATCTGCCGCTGATCGCGATCTGCACGTGCCTGCTGATTCTGATCAGCAGCCTGAGCTTTCTGTACATCGAGTTGCCGGGCATGGCCGCCGGCAAAAAAGTCCTGCTGTGGATTCGCTCGCGCCAGAAAGGCGATAAGCAGCTCCCGGAGAAAGTCGCCCGCTAAGCGCGGGCGACCGCTGTTTCAGCTCTTTTCCTGCGGCGAAAACAGTAACCGCCCAAGACCGCGCCAGGTCTTCTTGTTCCACGCCTTGAACGGGATCTGCTTCAGCAGCTCCCACGCCAGCTTGCGATTGCGGTTGGCGGTCTTGAGGAACATCGAGTTGAGCGCCTTGTAACGCACTTCGTCGTACAGAGGGTGATCGCTGAACAATGCGTAGATACGCAGGATGCTTTCGATCATGAAACGGTGGTTCTTGTACGAGTTGGTGGCGTGCTTGCGGTAGCGCGCCATGACCACGTTCAAGCCATCGATGAAATAACCGGCGCGCGTCACCTTCAACTCGATATACAGATCCTCAAGACGAATCGTCGAATCGAACCCGCCAACCTTGTCCAGCGCCTCGCGGCGGATCATCAGGGTCGGCGCCGGCGGATACGGCTTGCGCTCCAGAAACATGTCATCGAAATCCAGACGACGGAACGGCACATCGCGACGCTGACGTTTTTCCGGATAGAGGTTGCCGTCAGCGTCCATCAATTCGATGTTGCCGGCGCAAATCCCGACTTCGGGTTTGTCCGCCATGTACGCCACCTGAACCGCGATGCGCTCCGGGTACATGATGTCGTCGGAACCGAACGGCACAATCAGACTGCCCTTGGCGCGCGCGATGGCGCCGTTGAGCGTATTGGTCAGGCCCTGATTCTGCTGCACCCGAAAATCGAAACCGTACTGTGCCTGCAAGGCGTTGATGCGCTCGACGCTGTCGTCGTTCGAGCCGTCATCGATCACCAGCAGTTCGATGTTCTTGTAGGTCTGGTTGATGACACTGAGGATGCTTTCCTCAATGTACGGCCCGTGGTTGTATGAGGCGATGATCACGGTGACGAGGGCGTTCGCTTCGCTCATGGCTGCACCTTACGAGCCTGTTCCAGGCCAGAGTCGATCAGGTTCAGGTATTCCTGACGGAACACCTCGATGTCATGTTGTTCCTGCAGATAGCGGTAGGCTTGTTCGCCCTTGGCCTTGAGTTCGTCATCGGTCAGCGCAAGGTACTGATCCAGCGCTGCGACAATACTAGGCACATCCTTCGGCGTAATCGCCAGACCGCCGGCGCCTTCGATCAGCGGCACCATCGCCGGCACGTTCGAGGCGATCACCGGCAAATGTCCGCTCATGCCTTCCAGCAACGCCAGACCGAGACCTTCGGCCAGCGACGGCATCGTCCAGATATCAAACGCGCGCACGTATTGCAGCGCGTTTTCCTTGAAACCCAGCAGATGTGCGCGACCGTTCAAACCCAGTTGCTCGATCTCGGCAGCCAGCGGCGCTTGCAGGCGCCCGGCACCGATGATCGCCAATTGCGTGTTCGGGTATTTGTCCTTGAGCGCGGCAAATGCCTGCAACAGATAGGTGTGACCCTTGACCGAAACCAGTCGCCCCAGCGCGCCGATCAGGCGCACATTCGGATCGATACCGAGCAGCTCACGCGCCTTTTCGCGGCTGTGTTGCAAGCCTTCGGCCTGCTCGATATCGATGGCGTTGGTAATGGCGTAGGTATTCTGGTCGGTGAAACCGCAATCGCAGTCCAGCAGGTACTGTTTTACCGCCGGCGAAACACCGACGAAACGCCAGTGCCGATCGATCAGACGCTGAGTCTGACGACGACGGTAAAAACGATCGTACTCGCCAAAACCGTGGGAGATGCCAATGCACAGCGGCACCTTCAACCAGCGGTTGAGCGTGAGCATCATGTTCACCGGTTTGAAGCGGTTGCAGATGACTACATCGAACTTTTCCCGACGGCAGAACTTGTACAGTTCCCACATCGCGCGCAGGCGCATGCCTTTGAGGGACTTGTCGGAAAACTCGAAATACACCGAACGATCGGCGCGGCTGACCGGCTCACCAGGCGTGGGTTTGCCGCGCAGGAACGCCGCCGTGATCTCATAGCGATCCGAAGGCAACGCCTTGACGATCTGCTCGGCAAGGTCGGCGAAATCATGGGCTTTGACGTTGTAATCGGGCTGCAGCTGCAGAACCTTTGACCGTTGACTCATAAATCTCCCCGATTCACGCCTGATTCACCCGGTTTCAGCAGCCAGAGTAATTCCTGGCGTCGGACCGCTTTTCGAAAGAACTCGTTCTCGCCGTATATCGACGGCGCACGCCCGGCCAGCACGCGCTGAATCAAGCGACGCAAACGGCGCTTGAACGGTGCTGGCGGTTGCAAGTCATGCATCATGCCCAGCGCCATGGCCTTGTCGCGTTGCTGCGCAAGGGTCAGTGGCAAACACAACGGCTGCATCGGTACGGCGGCGTCGAAGGCCGGTGGCAGCGCGATGCCCTCACCGGCGTTGCCCATGGGCCAGCGATCATTGTCATGCAGATGGTTGGCGTAACCGAGCAGCGTCGGCTGCCAGTCGAGACTGCCCAGCACTTGCAACACAGCTTGCTGGCTACAGATATGGTCTGGATGCGGATCCAGCGTCGGATGCGGCAGGACGATCACGTCCGGACGTGCACGCAGCAACACTTCGCGCAGGTCGGCCAGCAGATTGTTCCAGGTCGGTGCGCCATCGACGTCGCCCGGCAAGGTGAACGGATTCAACTGACGGAACAGACGGGTATCGTCCAGATCCGCTTCGCGTGAACCGATCGCCTGATTCGGTGCAGCCTGCATCGCTGCCAGTTGCAGACAGAAATAGCCCAGCTGCACGCAGTTTTCCGCCGGCACGCCGGCCCAGCGCGGCACGGCGAGGCTGTCCCAGGCGCGCAATCGGCCCTTGAGGCGCGCCGCTTCGACCTTGTTCAGGCCCATCTGCTGATAGTGTTCGGCTTCGATTTCGCCGGCGGTCAGGGTGACAATCCAGGCTTCGTCTGCCTGGCTGTACAACCCGTAGGCTGCCAGTTCGGCGTCGTCGGCATGCGGTGCGATCACCATGACCCGCTGACGGCGATAATCGGTTTGCTCCAGCGCCCACAACACCGGCTCGCCAGAGACGCGGCAGAAACGCCCGCGCAAACGCAGCGAGCCTTGCGACAAGGCCTGTGCCTGACCGCTGAGGTTCAGGTAGCGCAGGCCGTTAACCCCACGCTCAAAAGCTTGTGCGTCCGGATTCGGGCCGCCCGTCAGCTCGACACGAGGATCGAAGAAGCGTCCCAGCCAACTGCTTTTGACTCGCAACGCCAGAATCAGCGTGGCGTCATCCATCACCATCACGCCTTCATCCAGGCGCAGTTGCTCACCGTTGAGGTGCACTTTTGGCTGTGGCGTAAACGGCGGGAAGCTGTACTGGTAATCGTCTTTCGGCGAATAGAACAAATGATCGGCAAACCACGCTTCATGGGCGATCCAGCCGATCACTGCCAGTACCAGCGGCAACCACCAGGCCACCAGCACGCCGATCGCGATCAACACGATCAGGGCAATCAGCAGGCCGACGCGTTTGTTGCGCCGATGGCGCTTGAGCAGTTGCTGTTTGCGGCTAATGGGCTGGCTCATACGGTGAATACCGGCACAGGATTGCACCAGCGATCCTTGTATTCACGGTCGGCGCGACCGAAGGAAAAGCGCAACGGTTTGTCCAGCGCTCGCGCGTGTTCCCAGGCGCTTTGCGTATTGAGGAAACTCAATACGCTGCCGGGGCTGAATTCGCGGGTTTCAGGGTCTACGCCGCCATTGATGTACTCGACGCTGATCCACTCCGGCGCCTCGACGCGGTACACCAGTTGAATCGCGATCGGTGCATCGTTGAGGAAAATCACCGAGCCGATCAACAGCTCGCGCAACAGTTCGATGACCTCGGCCATGCGTGCCGCGCCTGTGGCCGGGAAACCCCAGCGGCGCTGAAACAGATCGCAGTAGATGGCGGCCAATTCGGCGCTGGAGAATTCGCTGACCGCACGCACCACGCCGCCCGCCTCTTCGAGCAGACGCAATTCGCGGCGCTGGTTGTAGCGAAACTTCTTCGACAGTTCTTCCGGGGTACGGGCCATGGCCAGTTGTTCGGTCTGCAACTTCATGCCGCTGAAACGGCTTTCGTTGAGGGCAGACAGATAGCGTGCGCGATGGCGCAGCGGCGCCTGAGCATCGGCAGCGGCCGGCAGGATCAACTCGGCGTTGCCGAGGTCGAACAAGCCTTTTTTGCCGTTGCGCTTGAGGACGTCCTTGGACAACGCCAGATCGCGGCCCCAGGTCGGGATTGCCGCTTTGATCTCGCCCTGTTGCTCCCACGCCAGATAGCGCACCGGGATGCCGGCGAGATCAGCCAGACGCTCGACCACCAACGGATGAGTCGCGACGCTGCCGCCAAAACGCTGCCAGGCGGTTGCATAGGTCGAGGCGTCGACAGGCGACCAGCCACGTTCACGCCAGCCTTGAAATCGGTTGAGCATCAGCCCCTCGGTGCCAGATCGGTAACTTGCGGCAGATGCCAGAAGGTGTCGCGCACCGCGCGGTCGGAGAAACGCTCACGCAGGCGATCAAGCATCATTTCGGCGCACTGCAGGCGCTGCTGATCATCCATTCCGGCCAGATGCTGCAGGCCTTGCGCAAGGTGTTGGGCATCGCCCAGCGGGAACAGAATACCCACGCCTTCGACCACTTCTTTGGCCCCACCGCACGCCGTGGCGAGCAGTGGCACGCCGGCGGCCATGGCCTCCAGCAGGACCATGCCAAACGGCTCATGATCGGAACTCAGCGCAAAGACATCAAAGGCGCGGAAGTAATTGCGCGCGTCCGGCACCTGACCGAGGAACAGGACGCGATCGCCGATACCCAGCTCGCGCGCCAGCTCTTTGAGATCCTGTTCGAGACGGCCCTTGCCCAGAATTACCAGCTGACTGTTACCCGGCAAACCCGGCAACGCCGCCGCAAAACCGTGCAGCAAGGTTGCCTGATCCTTGTCCGGATGCAGCCGACCGACGTTGCCGACAATCCATGCATCCGCCGCCAGACCCAAGGTCTCGCGGGCTTCACGGGCCGACACTTGGCTGAACTGCAACGCCGACACGTCGATCCGGTTATACAGCGTCTGAATCCGCTCTTGCGGCCACTTCGGCAGGCAACGACGCATGTCGTCGCGCACCGCATCGGACACGCCAAGCAGGCTCAGGCGCTTGCGGAAAATGTGCGCGAACAACTTGCGCGTACCGCGTTTGTAATCCTCAAACGCGTGGTGCACGCCAATCACCGGCAGCGAAGTGCCGAGCAAGGCGATGTAGATCGGCTTGAAGCGATGGGCGATGCAGAAACTGAAATTGCGTGAAGCGGCGATCTTGCGCAGATCGCCGATGGCGCCCAGCTTCAGGCCACGAATGGCCTTGGAGCTGTATTCCATGAACAACACTTCATCGGAGGCACACGCTGCGGCCACCTCGCTATCGGCGGCCCCGGTCAGAAAGACCGTGGTCACCCGATAACCGGTGCCCGCGAACAGGCTGGCGTACTGCCGTGCGCAGTCGAGGAACGGCCCGTCATAGCCGTGACAGAACTGCAGCACATGGCGTTCAGCCGAGCGAGTCATAAGCGTTTGCGCCCTCTTTGACCACCAGAATGTCTTCCATGATCAGGTACTGCAGATCGGAGCCGAAGAACATGTTCAGCGCGTCAGTCGGCGAGCAGATCATCGGTTCGCCACGACGGTTGAGCGAGGTGTTCAGCGACACGCCGTTGCCGGTCAGGACTTCGAGCGCTTTCATCATGTCGTAGTAGCGCGGGTTGTATTCGCGCTTGAGCACCTGGGCACGGGAAGTGCCGTCTTCATGGACGACTTCCGGTACGCGGGTTTTCCACTCGTCCGACACTTCGAAGGTGAAGGTCATGAACGGCGCCGGGTGATCGATCTTGATCATCTGTGGCGCAACGGTGTCGAGCATCGACGGGCAGAAAGGCCTCCAGCGCTCGCGGAACTTGATCTGGTGGTTGATGCGGTCAGCCACACCGGCAATGCTCGGGCAGCCGATGATCGAACGACCACCCAATGCGCGCGGACCGAATTCCATGCGGCCCTGGAACCAGGCCACCGGGTTGCCATCGACCATGATCCTGGCGATCTGCTCCGGCATGTTGTCGAGCTTGCGCCAGGTCGGTTTGTTCTCGTGACGGGCGCACGCGGCGATCACGTCTTCGTTGCTGTACGACGGGCCGAGGTAGACGTGTTCCATCTTCTCGACCGGCACGCCACGAGCGTGCGACACGTAAGCGGCAGCGCCAACAGCGGTGCCGGCATCGCCGGACGCCGGCTGTACGAACAGCTCTTTGACGTCATCGCGGGCGATGATTTTCTGGTTCAGCTTGACGTTCAACGCACAGCCGCCAGCGAACGCGAGCTTGCCGGTTTCCTTGAGGATGTCGCCCAGGTAGTGGTCGATCATCTGCAGCGAGATCTTCTCGAACAGCGCTTGCATGCTCGCGGCGTAGTGGATGTACGGTTCGTCAGCGATGTCGCCTTCGCGTTTCGGACCCAGCCATTCGATCAGCTTCGGCGAGAAGTAGAAGCCCTTGCCCTTCTCTTTGTAGCGACGCAGGCCGATCACGTTGGCGTAGTCGGTGTTGATCACCAGTTCGCCGTTCTCGAACGAGGCCAGACGCGAGAAGTCATATTTGCTGGCGTCGCCGTACGGCGCCATGCCCATGACCTTGAACTCGCCGTCGAGCATCTCGAAACCGAGGAACTCGGTGATCGCGCCGTACAGGCCGCCGAGGGAGTCCGGATCGAAGAATTCCTTGATCTTGTGGATCTTGCCGTTTTCGCCATAACCGAAGAAGGTCGTGGCGTACTCACCCTTGCCGTCGATGCCGAGGATCGCGGTTTTCTCTTTGAAACCCGAACAGTGGTAGGCGCTGGAGGCGTGAGCCAAGTGGTGCTCGACCGGTTCGATCTTGATCTTTTTCGGATCGAAACCCAGTTGCTCAAGGCACCAGACGATCTTGTTGCGATAGCGCTTGTAGCGACGGTTGCCCATCAGGATCGCATCGAGGGCGCGATCCGGGGCGTACCAGTAACGCTTGGCGTAGTGCCAGCGAGCCTCGCCGAACAGGCTGATCGGCGCGAACGGAATCGCTACCACGTCGACGTCGGACGGCTTGATGCCAGCCTGCTCCAGGCAGAACTTCGCCGACTCGTAGGGCATGCGGTTCTTTGCATGTTTATCGCGTACGAAGCGCTCTTCTTCAGCCGCCGCCACCAGCTTGCCGTCAATGTACAAGGCTGCTGAGGGATCATGGCTAAGGGCGCCGGACAGGCCAAGAATCGTCAATGCCACAGGGGTCTAGCCTCTTTAGTCTGCATGCAGGCGCGATGCGCCTTGAAAATTGATGTGCCCTCGCAACGGGCGAGAGACAGCTAAAGGGCGGGATTATAGCGTAAAAGCGCCCACAAGCCTCTAGCCGAACTGCCGCGCCTGCGCGTTGACACTCTGTACCTCTCGTCATATGCTCGTTCGCAAATGGACTGGGGGATCCCGGTCGGCGCTAAATGCCTCGGTGAGATCACCGGGGCTTTTCGCTTTCTGGGAGGGGAAAATCTTCAAGCCCCAGTTCTCGAAACCTACTCCGACTTTGTTCCGCCCGCCGCTGCAGTAAAATTTGCGCTTGAGTACTTCAAATGCACGATTTTCCTGACCAGCCTTCAGAACGCTCATGCCGATGGGTCTCGCAACGAGATCAGCGAGCTGCAGACCGGTGGAATTCACTTGTTTTGTGGCAAAGACGATGTCAAATGGCAGTTGAGCCCCCAAACGATTCGCACCACCGCACATCCTGCGAAACTCCAACTCAAGCTCGTTATCTTCCCGCCTCCCTCCGCGCTCGAAAATCACATGCGTCGTTGCCCCTTGCTGCTTCTTTTCCTGCAAGAACTCATAGAGCGTTTCCAGACAAAAGCCGCGAGCGAGGTGGTATGGATTATGGCTGGGGCCTTGCCTTTCGCGCAGAGCAGCCTTGTCTATGACGCAGCTGATCAGAACGAAGTCGCTGGCTTCAATGATGCACGTCAGTTCCTCAAGAAAAGCATTCTTGTGCTCCCGGGAAATGAAAAGTCCTGAGAACGCGCCTTTCTCTTTGCGAATTTCAAGTTCATGCAGACCAATCAGGTCGTGGCCCATATGGGTGAATTTGAATTTCTGCAGGGCAGGAATGACTTTTTTGCAGTAATGCCGCTTGTCGAAGGCGCAAAACGCGAGCACAAAAACGGGATATTTGGGATCCAGTGTTTGCATCCCATGGTCACCGCTCTCATCGACATAGACGATGACATCGCTGTACCTGGCTATCGAAGGCAAACCAGTTACCCGCCACCTGAACGCCAGTAAATATTCAGATTGCCATCTTCGATCTGCCGATAAAGCGTGTACGGCAGCGAGACCGTGTCGAAAACCCCGGACAGCGGCAGGTCCAGCAACACGAAAGGCACCAGGAAGCCCGACGGGTCGGGAGGCGCGTTCAATACGCAGAAGTCATAGGTCAGCCCGCTGTAGATGCGCGGAATGGATTGGCAGTAGGTTTTTTGCTTGCGCATGTCGCGGGCGACGTCGGCGTCGTCCTGCAGCACGGTCAGGGCACTGCCGCAACCCGATAAAACCCATGAAAAAACAGCCAGTGTTGCAGCCTTGTTGATCATCAAGCGTTGCCCTCCGAAGTCGGAGGGTAAACTAGCATCGGGGCTGGACGCGGCACAGTTCATGGCTTCTGTAGAAGCTGTAGGAGAAGTCAGTGGGGTTTGTGCACCGTTTCCCCGTGGGAATTACAGTGCTTGAGCGGACCTCATCGCCAGCAGGCTGGCTCCTACAGGGGGAACGTATTTCCAATGTGGGAGCCAGCCTGCTGGCGAAAGGATTCAGGCAGCGCCGGAGATGTCTTTAGGCAACCGCTGATCGATGACCTGATACAACGCGCTGCTCTCTGGCCAGTTACGCATGAACCGCGCACGATCGCGGACGTAGGCCGGGGCGAAGCTGCCGAGGGAGCCGTGCTGACACATCGAGTCCAGATCGATCAGCGCCCAGCGATCATCCTGCCAGAACAGGTTATGCCCCTTGAAGTCGCCATGACTGATGCGCTCGGCGATCAACCTTGCGAACAACTGATCCAGCGCCTGCAATTCGGATTCCGGCGCTTCGCCGCTTTCAACATAAGGTGCAAAACGCTCGATGATGTCTGGCCCCGGCAGGAATTCGGTGACCAGATAGGCACGACTGCGCAGCCACAGAAAACGCCTCTCCAGTACCGCCAGCGGTTTCGGCGTGGCGATACCGAGGAACGCCAGACGATTGCCTTCACGCCACGAATGCCACGCGCGGCTTGGGCGCCAGAAGCGCTTGAGCCAATGGGCAAAATTCTTGATGTTGTAGCGTTTGATCACCAGCGTGCGCCCGGCCACGTCGACCTTGCCAACGCTCGCCGCGCCACCGGTCTTGTACAAATGGCCCTGATCGAGCAGTGCATCGGCCTGCTCCAGCACGGGCAACATTGCCGCTTCTTCCTCGCGACGAATAGCGCGCAAAGCGAAAGCACCGCGCTGCACGGCAAACAATGTGCACTCACGCCCGACTTTGATCAGGTAATCGCGCAGACGCCAGGCGCGCACCTTGGCGATCTGCTTCTGCAACTGTTCCAGCGGCAACGCGTGTTCGCCGTTGCTCAGCAGGTAATACACCAGCAATTCTTCGGTGAACGGCTCCAGCGCCTTGGGCAACTGGGCGAAAAACACCCCGAGATTTTCCAGAACTTTCTGCCGCGACAACGGCTGGCCAGCGGTTTCTGCGCAGATGCCCGCGCCGTCGATCAAATGCAACTGACCATCGTGGCGCAGCAGATTGTCCAGATGCAGGTCTTCCTGCCACAGGCCTTTACTGTGCAACTGAGCAATCGCGCCCAGCGCCTCGGCCAGTACCGCCGATTGTTCATCCGCCAGCATCGGCAGCGACTCGACCTGACTCCAGGCATCACCGAGACTCTCGGCGTCTTCGAGGAATTCGAACAGCAGCCAGCCGCCCTCGCCGTCCTGCAAGCCATCAGCCAGCAGCAACGGTGTGGTCAGGCCTTGCGCAGCGAGCAGCTTTACGCCATTGAGCTCACGCTGAAAATGCCGCGCCGCTTTGCTGCCGACCAGCAATTTCGCCAGTACCGGTCGCCCGCGCCACACGCCAGCACCGACATAACGCTGCCCCGGCAACACCCGCAGCAGACTCAGCAACTGCAAATCGGCAGGCCCGGCGGCATCGGCCAGGGAAATCGTCAGCGGCAGACTTGGCGTGCGCCCGGCGTTTTTCAGGTCGGACAACTGCATCAGCGAGTCTCCTTGCGACTGCGCCGCGCGGTCAGGCGCGTAACCCAGGCGTCGACCAGTGAACTGTCGGTCGCCTGATCGACATAGGCCGCGAGCAGCTCACGCAGTTGCGCCTCGCTCCATTGCGGCGCGCGGCGCACCAGTGGTTCCAGATCCTTGACCCGATCGCGCATGCCCCACAGCAATGGCCGGGTTTTCTCCAAGTCGATCAACTGCGCCCGATACTCAACGCCATCGGCCTGCAAGAAAATATGTTTGGGGTAAAAGCAGCCGTGCACCTGACGCAGACCGTGCAGCAGCCGCGCCAGCTGTCCGCAGGCCTTGAGAATCGCCGATTGCTGCGTGACAGTCAGTTCCGACCAGCGCTGCAACAACGAATCGAGATCGTCCCAGCCATCGAGGGCACGGGTCAGCAGGATCGCGCGGACTTCGCCGTCGACCTTGCGCTGCCCGAAGAATGCCGCTTGCAACGCCGGAATCCCCAGCGTGTTGTAGCGACTGATGTTACGAAATTCGCGGGCAAAACTTGGCTCGCCGAACGGCGCATGCAAGGTGCGCGTCAGGTAGTTGCTCTGGCGCTTGAGGTAATAGGCGTGACCTTCCAGCTCAAGGCGAAACACGCTGCTCCAGCCGCCACCGTCGGTGTTCGGTTCATCCACCGCTTCGAGCTGTTTGGCCCACAGGGCGTCGAAGGTGCCGAGGCCGTTGCGCTCAAACAGCGCACGGTCTTCAGCGGCCAGGAAATCAGTCATTCGCGTCCCTCGAAAAATCTCACCACGTGGCGAATGCGCTTCTTGTCAGCGGCATTCAGGCGATCACGCCCACGGTATTGCAGGTAAAAGCGCAGGCGCTGGGTGTTCGACAGGTGGTATTTGGCAACCTTGTCGAGGCAGGCCAGGTCCTTGGTGATGCGGTATTTGAGCCAGAAACCGCGCCAGAAATCGCCGTTCGGGCAGTCGATCAGAAACAGTCGCGCCTGATCGTCGATCAGCAGGTTGCGCCACTTCAGATCGTTATGAGTGAAGCGATGGTCGTGCATGGTCCGCGTGTAAGCGGCCAGTTGCCGACTGACGCCGTCGACCCAGGCACGATCCTTGAGCTTGGGATCGTTGCGCTCGGCCAGCGCCGAGAGGTCTTCGGTGCGCGGCAGTTCGCGGGTGATCATCGCGCCACGGTCGTACGCCGCACCGCGTCGTTCCAGGCCCCAGGCCACCACTTCAGCAGTGGGAATGCCCCACTTGGCGAAGCGCTTGAGGTTCTGCCATTCCATCTTCACCCGCGGCTTGCCGAGGTAACGGCGCAAGCCCTTACCGGCGCCGACGTAGCGTTTGACGTAATAGTTGACGCCGTTACGTTCGACGCGGATGACTTCCGACAGCGGATCGCGGGTCAGACGTTCGCCTTGCAGGGCGAACACCGCTTCGAGGCTGCCAAAATCTTCGGCGAGTTCACTGTATTGCGGCTCCAGAATCCAACCCGCCATCAGAGCGCATCCCCGTAACGCTGTTTACGCGCATAGAGTTTGTTGGCCTTGCCTTCCAGCCAGCTCAGCAACGGCGCTTCTTCAGCGAGAATCTGCCGCAGCGGTTGCTGGAAATAGCCCTTGAGGAAGCGCAGCTTGTCGCGACGGGTCAGGCCGATGTCCAGCGCGGAAAAGTACAACGCCGCCAAATCCTTGTTGCGCCAGCGCTGCGTGATTTTCGCGCGGGTCTGCGCACGGTGCAGGTCGATCACCGAAAGCTTGAAATCGTCTGCCGTCACCGGTTTATCGGTGTGCAGCAGGAAGTGGCAGATGTAGCAGTCGCGGTGGTTAACGCCCGCGCGGTGCATCATGCCGGTCATGCGCGCGACTTCGGCGATCAGCGCGCGCTTGAGTTTCGGCTCCGGCGGCTGCTTGACCCAGTCAATGCTGAAGTCTTCAAGGCTGACGGTCGGCGCCAGCTCTTCGGTGACGATGAACGAGTGTTGATCGGCCGGGTTGCTGCCCTTCTCGCCGTAGGCGACGGCGGTCATGGTCGGCACGCCGACTTCCTGCAGACGCTGGATGGCTTGCCACTCCTGACCCGCGCCGAGTACCGGCAGCTTGGCGGTCAGAAGATTCTTGAAAATCTCGCCCCAACCGATGCCACGGTGGATCTTCACGAAAAATCCGTTGCCGTCGACTTCCGTGCGCAGTGTCCGGCGTGCTTCCAGCTCGCGGTATACCTCGCCCTGCAAGCCTTCGACTTCGGCGAACGGGTCGCGTCCGGCCCAAAGGCTCTTGAACGGTTCAGCCAGCATCAACTTCATTAAGCGTGCTCCGCCAGAATCACATCGGCCGCGTGTTGCGGCATGCTGTAGAGGTCGGCCGTCTCGGCGAAGGCCAGACCATTGCGGCTCCAGGCCGCGCGTGCAGCGTCGTCATGCAACATTTCAGTCAGGTATTGCGTCAGCTGCGCCTGCTCGAACGGTTCGTCCAGCACGCGCCCGGCGTCGGCCTCGGCGATGTAGTGGGCGTAACCGCAGACCGCGCTGACCAGCACCGGCAAACCGGCAACCAGCGCTTCAAGCAACACGGTACCGGTGTTTTCGTTGTACGCCGGGTGAATCAACAGGTCGGCGCCGAGCAGGAAACGCGGGATATCGCTGCGCCCTTTCAGGAACGTGACGTTATCGCCCAAACCCAAGGTCGCACTCTGCATCTGGAATAATTTGGGGTCATCCTGGCCGATTACAAACAGCCGGGTGCGTTTCTTCAGCTCGGCGGGCAATGCCGCCAATGCTTTGAGGCTGCGATCAACGCCCTTGGTCTTGAAGCCGGAACCGATCTGCACCAGCAGCAGTTCGTCGTCCTTCAGATTGAATTCGGCGCGGAAACCGGCGCGGATTTCGTCAGCATCTGCCGGACGGCGGCGATCCTGCGCGATGCCCGGTGGCAGCAAATGGAAACGCTCAAGCGGCGTGTCGTAATGCTTGATGAACAGCGGCTGCTGCACTTCGGAAATCATCAGCACTTCGGTTTTCGCGTCTTTGGCGAACACCGCGCGCTCGTACTCGGCGAAGTGGCGATAGCGGCCCCAGCGGCGGTACAGCGAATTGCGCAGGTTTTGCGCCTTGTCTTCGAAGCAGCCGTCGGCGGCGTAATAAACGTCCAGCCCCGGCATCTTGTTGAAGCCGATCAGACGATCGACCGGGCGCTTGGCCAGATCCGCTGCCATCCACGCACTGAGTTTTTCGTTGCGACGATGATTGAAGAACGCCTTGACCGGCGCCACCAGCACTTCGAAACCGGGCGGCACCTCGCCTTCCCAGATCAGCGTGTAGACGCGGATCTGATGACCGCGCTGTTGGCATTCGAGGGCGATGCGCATGAAATCGCGCTGCAAGCCGCCGAACGGGAAATATTTGTACAGGACGAATGCCAATTGCATCAGCGCAGCTCCTCAGCCATTAACAACGTGCTCAGTCGGCTGGCGACACGCTCGGGGTTCAGACGCGTGAAGCACAGCGGCTGTTCACGCTTCAGGTCAAACTGACGGGCATCCTGCGCGGTCGGTTGATAGGTACATTTCTTTTGCAGGCACGGCGCGCACGGGAAGTCGCTGGCCAAGTGTATCTGCAGCTTGCCGTAGGCGCCGGTCAGGCCCGGGTTGGTCGGACCGAACAGGGAGATGGTCGGCACGTCCAGCGCCGCGGCCAAGTGGCCGAGACCGGTGTCCACCGCGACGCAGGCTTGCGCGCCGGCGAGGACTTTGCCGACGCCGGCCAGATTGAGTTTCGGCAGCACTTCGGCGTGTTTGAAACCGGCGGCGATGCGCTCGGCGCGGGCCTTCTCCTGCGGATTGCCCCACGGCAGTTTGATGCCGACGCCGAGATAGCCAACGCGTTCGGTCAGTTCGCGCCAGTAGCTTTCCGGCCAGTGCTTGGTGTCCCACGTGGTGCCATGCAGGAACACTACGAATGCGTTTTTGCGTGGCAGCTCGACCAGACGCTCGACGTTGAGGCCGTAATCGCCGAGGCCTTTTGGCAGGTCGTAACCGAGGGCGATGGCGAACAGTTGGCGCACGCGTTCGACGGCGTGTTGACCACGGGCCACTGCCAGTTTGCGGTCGTAGAAACGCGCGGCCACCGGCTCGCGGGCCGAACCTTTATCGAGGCCGGCCACCGGCGCTTTGACGTAACGGGTCAGCCAGGCGCTTTTCAGCAGGCCCTGGGCGTCGATCACCAAGTCGTATTTGTTCGCGCGCACGCTTTGTTTGAAGCGTTTCCACTCACCGCTGGTGATGGTTTTCCAAAGGTTT
This sequence comes from Pseudomonas helmanticensis, assembly GCF_900182985.1. Taxonomy (NCBI): domain Bacteria; kingdom Pseudomonadati; phylum Pseudomonadota; class Gammaproteobacteria; order Pseudomonadales; family Pseudomonadaceae; genus Pseudomonas; species Pseudomonas helmanticensis. The sequence continues at coordinate 3,791,502 of NZ_FXUY01000001.1, forward strand.
TTGCGCCAGCGACGGATCGCCACCGGAATCACCTTGCCAACGGCCGGATGCCAGGTCGGAATCTCGGCGAAGCCTTCTTCCACCACCCAGTCGAATTTGATCCCGGGAATCGCCCGGGCGGCGTCGGTCAGCGCCGGCAACGCATGAATCACGTCGCCCAGCGATGAAGTCTTGATCAACAGTACCCGCAACTTAATGAACCTCGACCACAGAGCCCTGCAATTTCTGCAAGGCATCGTTGACCGCGTCCGGCATCAGCTGGCGCAGGCAGTTGTAATGGCCGAAACGGCAGGTACGGTCGAAACACGGGCTGCATTCCAGGCCCAGACGCACCACTTCGACGTGCTCGGCCAACGGCGGAGTGAAGCCCGGCGAGGTCGAGCCGTAGACGGCGACCAATGGACGGTTCAGCGCGGCGGCGACGTGCATCAGGCCGGAGTCGTTGGAGACCACCGAGTCGGCGCAGGACATCAGGTCGATGGCTTCAGCCAGCGAGGTGCCGCCGCTGAGATTGACCGATTCTTCGCGCAGGCCAGGGATCAGCCGAGCGCGAATGTCTTCGCCGACCGCGTGATCGTTTTTCGAGCCGAACAGCCACACCTGCCAGCCTTCGCGAATGCGTGCTTCAGCGACTTTGGCGTAATGCTCGGACGGCCAGCGTTTGGACTCGCCGAACTCGGCGCCGGGGCACAGAGCCAATACCGGGCGATCGAGGCTCAAACCGAACTTGGCCAACGCGGCTTCGCGGGTGACCGGGTCGATTTGCAGGCTTGGACGCGGATACGGTTTCGGCAGCTCGGCGTTCGCTTCATAGGCCAAAGCCATGAAACGCTCGATCATCAGCGGATAGCGCTCTTTGTCGAGGGTGCGCACATCGTTGAGCAGGCCGTAGCGGAATTCGCCGCGCCAGCCAGTGCGTTTCGGGATGCCTGCAAAAAACGGCACCAGCGCCGACTTCAGCGAGTTCGGCAGCAGGATCGCTTGATCGTACTGGCCGCGCAGGGATTTGCCGATGCGCCGACGCGTCGCCAATTCCAGCGCGCCGTGGCCGAGCGGGAAGCTCAAGGCCTTGCGCACTTCGGGCATGCGCTCAAGGATCGGCCGGCTCCACTCGGGGGCCAGCACGTCGATTTCGCATTGCGGGTGGCGCTGCTTGAGACACTGAAACAGTGTCTGCGCCATCACCATGTCACCGACCCAACTGGGCCCAACGATCAGAATATTCATATGGTTTCCAAAAACGAACCGGGGAGGCATTTACGCCTCCCCGCCTCGAGAACTCTACAAACACTGTAGATCTACTGTGGGAGCGGGCTTGCTCGCGATGGGGCCAGCACATTCAACCTTGATGTCGCCTGATATTCCGCCATCGCGAGCAGGCTCACTCCTACAGGGTTTTGCATCCGGTCCAACATCTGCGATTCACCGCAGATCTATTGTAGGAGTGAGCCTGCTCGCGATGGGGCCGTTGCATTCAACATTGATGTTGTCTGACACTCCGCCATCGCGAGCAGGCTCGCTCCCACAGGGTATTGGGTGCTGCATAAACTGGTTTCAGCTTAGCCCCATCTCCTTCCAGATCCGCAAAACCTGTTGGCGTTCCTCAGCAAACTGGTCTCCCGCAATGACTCCGGCGTCCTTCTGCAAGGCCTGCCGGTGAGCGGCGGAGCGGTAGGCTTTATAGGCCTCGCGCAACAGGCTGGCATCTTCGGCAGGCATCAGCCCTTCGTGTTCCAGCTCTTCCGTGATGCGGATGTTATCGGTCCAGCGCAGCAATGGCGGGTGACTGTGCGACCACGCCAGGGCCGCGTATTGCACCATAAATTCAATATCGACGATACCTCCGGCGTCCTGCTTGAGGTCGAACGGCGCCGTGGCGTCGAAGGCATTTGCCGCTGTGCCGGCCGCGGTGCTCTTGGTGCCGAGGTTGTCGCGCATCTTCGCGCGCATCTCGCTCACTTCCTGTTGCAACTTCGCCAGGTCGCGGGACTTGCCCAACACCTGCGCGCGAACCTTCTCGAACGCCTGACCGACATCCTGACTGCCGACCAGCACCCGTGCGCGCACCAAGGCCTGATGCTCCCACGTCCACGCTTCATTTTCCTGATAGCGGGCAAAAGCCCCCAGCGAACTCACCAACAACCCCGAAGCGCCGGATGGCCGCAGACGCATGTCCACTTCATAGAGCTGGCCCGAGTTGGTCTGCGCCGTCAGCAAGTGAATGATCCGCTGTCCCAGCCGGGTAAAGAACTGCGCGCCATCGATCGGTTTCGCCCCGTCGGTTTCCGCCTGCGGATCGCCGTCGTGGATGAACACCAGATCCAGATCGGAACCATGCCCCAGTTCCAGCCCGCCGACTTTCCCATAACCGACAATGATGAAGCCGGGATCGCACAAGGTGCCGTCGGTGCGCAGCGGTGTGCCGTGTTTGGCCACGGTCTGGCGCCAGGCCAGGGCCAGCACTTGTTCAAGAATCGCTTCCGCCAGCCACGTCAGGTAATCGCTGACTTTCATCAGCGGCAGGCTGCCGGCGATTTCCGAAGCGGCGACACGCAAGCGGTGCGCCAGTTTGAAATGACGCAGGGCTTCCATTTGTTGTTCGAGGTCGTCTTCGGGGATTCGTGTCAGACGCTCGCGCAATTCGGCGGCCAACTCCGGCGCCAAGGGTGGCTTGAACAGACGACCTTCGTTGAGCAGCTCATCAAGCAGCAGCGGGAAACGGGTGATCTGTTCCGCGATCCATGGACTCGCTGCGCACAGCGTCAGCAAGCGTCGCAGGGCGCTGGGGTTTTCCGTCAGCAAGACCAGATAAGCCGAACGCCGTGCAACCGCTTCAATCAACGGCAGTACGCGTTCAAGCACCAGATCCGGGTTGGCATGTTCAACGGCCTGCGCCAACAGACGCGGAATGAACGCATCGAGACGCTCGCGTCCCAGTCGCTGCATCGCCCGCAATTGCGGACTGCCACGCAAACCGGCCAACGCTTTCAGCGCTTTGCTCGCATCGGCGAAACCGCCCTCTTCGAGCTGGCGACACGCAGCCTCTTCATCTTGGGTTTCTTCCCACAGCGGCAGCCATTCACCGCCGACCACCACTTCACTTTCGGCGCCTTCTTCCTCATCGGGATCAGCGATCACCTGCGCGAAGTGCCAGGCGACGCGGCCGCGCCAGAACATCAGTTTTTCGTGGAAAGCCTCCCAATCGGCAAAACCGAGCATAAAGGCAATGCGCGCCTGATCCTGTGCGCCGTCCGGCAGCATCTGGGTCTGGCGGTCGGCAATCGCCTGGATCGCATGCTCGGTGTAACGCAGAAACTCGTAACCTTCACGCAACTCGCTGATCACCGCCGGCGGCAAATAACCCTGCCCTTCCAGCGTGCTCAACACCTTTAATAGAGGACGTTGCTGCAAGCTCAAGTCGCGGCCACCGTGGATCAACTGAAAAGCCTGAGCGATAAACTCGACCTCACGAATCCCGCCGGAGCCCAGCTTGATATTGTCGGCCATGCCCTTGCGCCGCACTTCCTGCTGGATCAACTGTTTCATGGTGCGCAGCGCTTCGATCGCCGAGAAGTCCAGATAACGCCGATAAACAAACGGCCGCAGCATGTCGAGCAACTGCGCGCCCGCGACCTGATCGCCGGCCACCACCCGCGCCTTGATCATCGCGTAGCGTTCCCAGTCGCGGCCCTGATCCTGGTAATACTGCTCCAGCGCATTAAAGCTCAGCACCAGCGCGCCGGACGAACCGTACGGGCGCAGGCGCATGTCGACGCGGAACACAAAGCCGTCGACCGTCATCGGATCCAGCGCCTTGATCAGACGCTGACCGAGGCGAATAAAGAATTCCTGATTATCCAGCGAGCGCTTCACGCCGACCGTTTCGCCGCCCTCGGGGTAAGCGAAGATCAGGTCGATGTCCGAAGACAGGTTCAACTCGACAGCGCCGAGCTTGCCCATGCCGAGGATGACCATTTGCTGCGGCTCACCGCTGCGGCGGCCGGTCGGCGTACCGAATTGCTCGCAATGGCGGCTGTACAACCATTGATAAGCTTGATCGATGGTGGCGTCGGCCATGTCCGAGAGGTCGCGGCAGGTCTGCACCAGATCGGCCTGACGGGTGAGATCACGCCAGATGATCCGCACTTGATGGCGGGCACGCTGGCGACGCAGGGCGCGACCGAGTTCATCTTCGGTCTGTGCCGCGTTCACCGCAGCGGAAATCTGCGCACACAATTCACCCGGTGCGAACGGTCGGTCGAGTTCGCCGGACTGCACCAGCGCAAGCAACATCAAAGGGTCACGCACGCTCTGTTCAATGACAAACTCGCTGGCGGCGGTGACGCGGGCGAACTGCGCCCAGCGCTCTGGCGTCCAGTTCGCAAAGCCGTGATCGTCTTCAAGCTCGGCGACGGCCGTACGGAACGACTGCTCGGATCGAGTGACCAACGGCAGGAGAATGGCAGGCAGTTCGGCAAGCACGGGCAGGGTCATGGTCTATCCTTGATCGGCGTGTAAACGGCCGCTTGTAGTGAATGGTGAAAACCCGCTACGTGAAGGACTGTCGAACAAAAGTTAGAAATAGCTGAAATTTCTTCTTCTTTAGCACCCAGCATCAAAGTTTCACCTTTTACGGATGGTAATCGACCAACCTTAACGATTATTCTCACAACGCAGTCGGAGGCCACAAGCCTTTCATCTGTAGTTTTACTACTCGTCTATACATCCGAAAGGCTGAAATGCCGGAAGATTTGTAGTAAAACTACACGCCGCCGGAACAACCTGTCGGCAATCCAAGAATTTTAAATCGTCTGCCCACAAGGCCAGTCGCAAACTCAGGCAACCGATTCTGGAAGCCTTTCCGCCCTGGAGCAAGCCATGCAAGACCTCGATCCCGTCGAAACCCAGGAATGGCTGGACGCCCTGGAATCGGTTCTCGACAAAGAAGGCGAAGACCGTGCTCACTATTTGATGACCCGTATGGGTGAACTCGCGACCCGCAGCGGTTCGCAGCTCCCTTACGCCATCACCACGCCTTACCGCAACACCATCCCGGTAACCCACGAAGCACGCATGCCTGGCGACCTGTTCATGGAACGCCGCATTCGCTCGCTGGTACGCTGGAACGCGATGGCCATGGTAATGCGTACGAACCTGAAAGATTCTGACCTCGGTGGTCACATCTCCAGCTTCGCTTCCAGTGCGACCCTGTATGACATCGGCTTCAACTACTTCTTCCAGGCCCCGACCGACGAACACGGTGGCGACCTGATCTACTTCCAGGGCCACACCTCGCCAGGCGTTTACGCCCGTGCGTTCATGGAAGGCCGCATCACCGAAGACCAGATGAACAACTTCCGCCAGGAAGTCGACGGTCAGGGCCTGTCGTCCTATCCGCACCCTTGGCTGATGCCTGACTTCTGGCAGTTCCCGACCGTATCGATGGGTCTGGGTCCGATTCAAGCGATCTACCAGGCACGCTTCATGAAGTACCTGGAACACCGCGGTTTCATCCAGCCGGGCAAACAGAAAGTCTGGTGCTTCCTGGGCGACGGCGAGTGCGACGAGCCGGAATCCCTGGGCGCCATCTCCCTGGCCGGCCGCGAGAAGCTCGACAACCTGATCTTCGTCATCAACTGCAACCTGCAGCGCCTCGACGGCCCGGTTCGCGGCAACGGCAAGATCATCCAGGAACTCGAAGGCGTGTTCCGCGGTGCTCAGTGGAACGTGACCAAAGTCATCTGGGGCCGTTTCTGGGACCCACTGCTGGCCAAAGATGTCGACGGCATCCTGCAACGTCGCATGGACGAAGTCATCGACGGCGAGTACCAGAACTACAAAGCCAAAGACGGCGCGTTCGTTCGCGAGCACTTCTTCAACTCGCCTGAACTCAAGGCAATGGTTGCTGATCTGTCCGACGACGAGATCTGGAAACTCAACCGTGGCGGCCACGACCCGTACAAGGTCTATGCGGCGTACCACGAAGCGGTCAACCACAAAGAACAACCTACCGTTATCCTCGCCAAGACCATCAAAGGTTATGGCACCGGTGCCGGCGAAGCGAAAAACACTGCGCACAACACCAAGAAAGTCGATGTCGACAGCCTGAAGTTGTTCCGCGATCGTTTCGACATCCCGGTCAAGGACGAAGAGCTGGAGAACCTGCCGTTCTTCAAGCCAGAGCCAAACAGCGCCGAAGCCCGCTACCTCAGCGAGCGTCGCACTGCACTGGGCGGTTTCGTACCTCAGCGCCGCGCACAAAGCTTCAGCGTGCCGACTCCGGATCTGGACACCCTCAAGGCCATCCTTGACGGCTCCGGCGACCGTGAGATTTCCACCACCATGGCCTTCGTGCGGATCCTCGCGCAACTGGTCAAAGACAAGGAAATCGGCCCGCGCATCGTTCCGATCATCCCGGACGAAGCCCGTACCTTCGGTATGGAAGGCATGTTCCGTCAGCTCGGTATCTACTCGTCCGTCGGCCAGCTCTACGAGCCAGTCGATAAAGACCAGGTGATGTTCTACAAGGAAGACCAGAAAGGTCAGATCCTTGAAGAAGGCATCAACGAAGCTGGCGCCATGAGCTCGTTCATCGCTGCCGGTACTTCGTACTCCAGCCATAACCAGCCAATGCTGCCGTTCTACATCTTCTACTCGATGTTCGGCTTCCAGCGTATTGGTGACCTGGCCTGGGCTGCCGGCGACAGCCGTACCCGTGGCTTCCTGATCGGCGGCACCGCCGGTCGTACCACCCTGAACGGTGAAGGTCTGCAACATGAAGACGGTCATAGCCACTTGCTGGCCGCGACCATCCCGAACTGCCGCACCTACGATCCAACCTACGGCTACGAGCTGGCGGTGATCATTCAGGACGGCATGAAGAAGATGACCGAAGAGCAACAGGACATCTTCTACTACATCACCGTGATGAACGAGTCGTACCAGCAGCCAGCCATGCCGGCCGGTGCCGAAGAAGGCATCAAGAAAGGCATGTACCTGCTCGAAGAAGACACCCGCGATGCGGCGCACCACGTCCAGCTGATGGGCTCCGGCACCATCCTGCGTGAAGTCCGTGAAGCGGCGAAGATTCTGCGTGAAGAGTTCAACGTGGGCGCTGACGTGTGGAGCGTTACCAGCTTCAACGAACTGCGTCGCGACGGCCTCGCTGTAGAGCGCAGCAACCGTCTGAAGCCGGGCCAGAAGCCTAAGCTGAGCTATGTCGAAGAGTGCCTGAACGGCCGTAAAGGTCCGGTCATCGCCTCCACCGACTACATGAAACTGTTCGCCGAGCAGATCCGTCAGTGGGTACCGTCGAAGGAATTCAAAGTCCTCGGCACCGACGGTTTCGGCCGCAGCGACAGCCGCAAAAAACTGCGTCATTTCTTCGAAGTTGACCGTCATTTCGTGGTGTTGGCAGCCCTGGAAGCACTGGCTGACCGTGGTGATATCGAACCTAAGGTTGTGGCTGAAGCCATCACCAAGTTCGGCATCGACCCGGAAAAACGCAACCCACTGGACTGCTGAGGAGACATTTTGTGAGCGAACTCATTCGCGTACCTGACATCGGCAGCGGTGAAGGTGAAGTAATTGAACTGTTTGTGAAGGTCGGCGACCGTATCGAAGCCGACCAGAGCATCCTGACCCTGGAATCGGACAAGGCCAGCATGGAAGTGCCGGCCCCGAAAGCCGGCGTCATCAAAAGCCTGAAAGTGAAGCTGGGCGACCGTCTGAAAGAAGGCGACGAACTGCTTGAGCTGGAAGTCGAGGGCGCCGCTGCTGCGGCCCCTGCTCCGGCTGCTGCACCGGCTAAAAAGGCTGAAGAAAAACCGGCCGCCGCTCCTGCTGCTGCCGCGCCTGCCGCTGCCCCTGCTGCCGCTTCGGTTCAGCAAGTGCACGTGCCGGACATCGGTTCGTCGGGCAAGGCACAGATCATCGAGATTCAGGTCAAGGTCGGCGACACCGTCGAAGCTGATCAATCGCTGATCACTCTGGAATCCGACAAGGCGAGCATGGAAATCCCGTCGCCTGCCGCTGGCGTGGTCAAGGCCATCAGCGTCAAGCTCAACGACGAAGTCGGCACTGGCGACCTGATTCTGGATCTGGAAGTGGCGGGTGCTGCGGCCCCTGCTGCTGCCGCTCCAGCTCAGGCTGCTGCGCCGGCCGCTGCCGCTGCCGCTGCGCCTGCTGCGGCAGCCGCGCCGGCAGCTCCGGTTGCTGACACCGTTCAAGACATCCACGTTCCGGATATCGGTTCGGCTGGCAAAGCCAAGATCATCGAAGTGTTGGTCAAGGCTGGCGACACCGTTGAAGCTGACCAGTCGCTGATCACTCTGGAATCCGACAAGGCGAGCATGGAAATTCCATCGCCTGCCGCTGGCGTGGTGGAAAGCGTTTCCATCAAGCTGGATGACGAAGTCGGTACCGGCGACCTGATTCTCAAGCTGAAAGTCAAAGGCGCGGCGCCTGCTGCTGCCCCGGCTCCGGCTGCCGCTGCTGCACCAAGTGCTCCGGCCGCTGCTGCTCCGGCTGCCGCTGCGCCTGCACCTGCTGCCGCTCCAGCCGCCCCGGCCAAGCCGGGCGCCAAAGTTCACGCCGGCCCTGCCGTGCGTCAACTGGCCCGTGAGTTCGGCGTCGAGCTGAACGCTGTCGGCGCCAGCGGCCCGCACGGTCGTATCCTGAAAGAAGACGTGCAGGTTTACGTCAAAGCGATGATGCAGAAGGCCAAGGAAGCACCGGCCGCTGCTGGCGCAACCGGTGGCGCGGGCATCCCGCCGATTCCGGTCGTCGACTTCAGCCGTTTCGGCGAAATCGAAGAAGTGCCGATGACTCGCCTGATGCAGATCGGCGCGTCGAGCCTGCACCGCAGCTGGCTGAACATCCCGCACGTGACTCAGTTCGATTCGGCTGATATCACCGAGCTGGAAGCCTTCCGCGTCGCGCAGAAAGCCGTTGCAGAGAAGGCCGGCGTCAAGCTGACCATCCTGCCGCTGCTGCTCAAGTCGTGCGCGCACATGCTCAAGGAGCTGCCGGACTTCAACAGTTCGCTGGCACCAAGCGGCAAAGCGATCATCCGCAAGAAGTACATCAACATCGGCTTCGCCGTTGACACCCCGGATGGCCTGCTGGTACCGGTCATCAAGAACGTCGACCAGAAGAGCCTGTTGCAACTGGCAGCCGAAGCCGCTGCGCTGGCCGCCAAAGCCCGCGACAAGAAGCTGACTGCTGACGACATGCAGGGCGCCTGCTTCACCATTTCCAGCCTCGGCCACATTGGCGGCACCGGCTTCACGCCGATCGTCAACGCGCCGGAAGTGGCGATCCTCGGTGTTTCCAAGGCAACCATCCAGCCAGTCTGGGACGGCAAAGCCTTCCAGCCGAAACTGATGCTGCCGCTGTCGTTGTCCTACGATCACCGTGTGATCAACGGCGCCGCTGCCGCACGCTTCACCCAACGTCTGGGCAGCCTGCTGGCGGACATTCGCACCATCCTGCTGTAATCCCAGGCGGCCCTCCGACAACGGAGGGCCGCTTGTGCTTCACGTTTTCGAGCGCCACACGCTCGTACCTCAACCCCGTCAGTTTGGCGGGGCTTTTTTTTGCCTGAATTTTATAAACCGGTACTTTTCCCACAAAACCCGCTGACATCGGCTACGACCTGAGTCCACTTCACAGCGATCTTTTTATTCTGTCGGCAACTAGTCTTGCGACAACAAAGTCAGCGCATCGACTTTTTCGCAGTGTATGCACTTCGCCTTACTCTTTCGAATGGATTCGAATATGTTAAAACCCGTTATCGGCCCGATTATTGGCCACACCACAACTAACCACGCACGCATCTTCGTTCGTGGCGAATATCAAAAGAACCTGCAAGTGTTTGCCGGCTTGCGTTATCGTCCGAGCAATTCACAACTATGGTCAACCGCCCTGTTTAGCAAACTGGGTGAATTAGGCGACATGTGCAAAGTGTTCATCCTGAATGATTTGCTGGAAGACACCGAGTATGAATTTCAAACCGGCTGGTTCAGCCCGATGAGTCCGGTACATACCGTGGACAGCGTCGCGGAACTGCCGCTGCAATGGCCGCGGGAAATTTATCGCTTGCGTACTCGCAGCAGCGAGCCGTTGCGGCCCCGCGCCTATATTCTCGGCTCCTGTCGCTATCTACGCCTGACAGCAGGCGTGCCGGTATTGCCATTACTGGGGGATCGGATCTTTACGTCCATCAACCAATTGATCGAAGGCCAGCAACCGCCGATCAGCGCAACCATCATGAGCGGCGACCAGATTTATGTCGATGACCTGAACCGGATCGGTCCCGATCGCAGTTATAAAGATATCCTCATTAAATACCGCGCTGCCTTTTCACAACCGGGCATAAAACGCCTGATGTCCGGCACATCAACTTACATGATACTTGACGACCACGAGATTGAAGACAATTGGCCAGCGAATGCCGAACCGGCTGACGACGAGTTATATCGCAACGCCATGGCGGCATACGAGTTATACCAGGCCAGCCATAGCCCGGCCTATGCACTGACAACTAACGGACAACTTGATCATGCTTCACTGGAGCATTACTGGTACCAATTCAGCGAAGCCGATATCGAATGGTTTGTGACCGACACGCGCACCCGACGCGACCTGTCGAACAATGAGCGACGCATCCTCGATGAAGCTCAGGAACTGGCCTTGTGCCAATGGCTGATCAACAGCACGGCGCGGGTCAAGTTTGTGGTGACCAGCGTGATGTTTTTCCCGGATCGCCAAGCCAATGGCGACGATGGCTGGCAGGGCTTTGCCGAGCAACGACTGCGCCTGCTGGAAACCGTGCGCACGCACAAAATCAGCAATGTCGTGATCATTTCCGGCGATGTCCACGGCTCGCTGACTGCGCGCCTGAGCCATAGCGAGGATGCCGATTTCGCAATCCACACCGTGGTGTCTTCGCCGCTGTGCAACAGCAAACTGCTGCCGTATGCCAAGGCGTCGACGTTTGCCCTCAATCAACCGTTGGCGCGCACCGCGGCGGGTGACTATGTGCACGAATTGACCAGCGAGGTGATCAGCCAAGACAACTTTGCGCATATGCTGGTCGAGAGTGATCATATTTTGATCAATTATCATGACCGCGATGGCAAGCCACTGCAGTCGGTCACCATAAAGCTGCGCTAAGCCTTAAAAATCGCAGCCTTCGGCAGCTCATTGTTCGAATTGCCCTGCAGGAGCTGCCGCAGGCTGCGATCTTTGGCTCTTTTCACCCCCACGCTGGAGAAATGTTCAACGCAGCCGACACATTCTTATAGCACTTGGCCTTCATCTCTCTTGTCAGTCAGTGCCGCAATGATGCAACCTTGCCGCAGGCAACGTTAAAGAGGGCGAGAGCCCCCGCGTTCAGCATATTTTCAAGCGAGTTCCCTTCATGAAAAGCCAACCCGATGCCGCCAGCCGTATGGCGGCCGAGGTAGTGACGCAGTTGCCTGTGCCCTCGCGGCTCGGCATGCTGCGTTTCGAGCGCTTGAATGAAGCCAGTTGGGCGATGTTGTTCCTCGATCCCAACTGCGAACGCCAATTCGGTCAACCGGCTGTCGAGCTGTGCGCTCTGGTCGGTTCACCCTACGCCAGCCTGATGGAGCCGGAAGCGCGTTATCAACTGCATGACGCGATCCAGCAACAACTGACCGCCAGCCCGCATTATCTGGTGCGCTATACCCTGCACACTGCGGCCGGTGCGCTGAGCATCCTCGAACTGGGCGAAGCCTACAAACAACACAATCGTCACCTGCTGCGCGGCTATCTGCTGGCAGTCGATGACGTATTTGACGATGCGCCGCTACCGCCTTCCGTCGATCTGGAAACCCAGAACTCGCGCCTGCAAATAGCCCTGGAACTCAACCAGCGCGCCCAGCAGGAACAGCTGCAACACCTCGAACGCGTGCGCGCCCAGCAGGATCTGATTCTGTTGCTCGCCCGTCAGCGCTACAGCACGCACAACTCGTTGCAGGAAGCCGCCGAACTGATCACCCGCTGCGCCTGCGATATCTATGAAATCGACTGCGCCAGCCTGTGGAACCTCGAAGGCCAGCGCCTGGTACCGATCTCCGCGTATCACCGCGCGACGCAGGAATACATCCTGCCCGACGAAATCGACGTCAGCACCTTCCCTGACTACATGGAAGCGCTGCACAGCAGCCGTGCGATCGACGCGCACAACGCGATGCGCGACCCGCGCACCCGTGACATGGCCGAAGCGCTGCGCCCGCGCGACGTCAACGCGATGCTCGATGCGAGCATCCGTGTCGACGGTCAGGTCGTCGGCGTGTTGTGTCTGGAACAGACCGGCGTGACCCGCGCCTGGCAATCCGATGAAATCGCCTTTGCCGGTGAACTGGCCGACCAGTTCGCGCAAGTCATCAACAATCACAACCGGCGCACCGCCACCAGCGCCCTGCACCTGTTCCAGCGTGCGGTCGAGCAAAGCGCCAACGCCTTTTTGCTGGTCAATTGCGACGGCGTGGTCGAGTACGTCAACCCGAGCTTCACCGCGATCACCCAGTACACCACCGAAGAAGTCCACGGTCAGCGCCTGTCCGAGCTGCCGGCACTGGAGAACCTCAGCGAGCTACTGTTCGACGCACCTTCCGCGCTGGCCAAGAGCAACAGTTGGCAAGGCGAATTCAAGAGCCGGCGCAAGAACCTCGAACCGTACTGGGGCCAGTTGTCGATTTCCAAGGTCTACGGCGATAACCGTGAGCTGACCCACTACATCGGCATCTACGAAGACATCACCCAGACCAAACTGGCGCAGCAGCGCATCGAGCGCCTCGCCTACACCGACAACCTGACCAACCTCGGCAACCGCCCGGCGTTCATCCGTAACCTTGACGAACGCTTCGCCCGGGATAGCGATACCCCGATCAGCCTGTTGCTGGTGGACATCGACAACTTCAAGCGGATCAACGACAGCCTCGGCCATCAGACCGGCGACAAACTGCTGATCAGCCTGGCGCGGCGTCTGCGCAACAGCCTGAGCCCGAGTGGCAGCCTTGCGCGCTTCGCCAGTAACGAGTTCGCCGTGCTGCTCGACAACACCGACCTTGAGGCCGGCCAACAGATCGCCAGCCAGTTGCTGATGACCCTCGACAAGCCGATGTTCGTCGACAACCAGTTGATCAGCGTCACCGGCTCAGTGGGCCTGGCCTGCGCGCCGCTGCACGGGCGCGATCCGCAAACGCTGATGCGTAACGCCGGCCTGGCGCTGCACAAGGCCAAGGCCAACGGCAAACATCAGGTGCAAGTCTTCACCGAAGCGCTGAACGCCGAGGCCAGTTACAAGCTGTTCGTCGAGAACAACCTGCGCCGCGCCCTGACCCAGAACGAGCTGGACGTGTTCTATCAGCCCAAGCTGTGCCTGCGCAGCGGTCGTCTGCTGGGGATGGAGGCGCTGTTGCGCTGGAATCACCCGGAGCGCGGGATGATTCGCCCGGACCAGTTCATCAGCGTCGCCGAAGAGACCGGCCTGATCATTCCGATCGGCAAATGGATCGCCCGCCAAGCCTGCCGCATGAGCAAAGCGCTGACCGCTGCCGGCATGGGCAATCTGCAAGTGGCGATCAACCTGTCGCCGAAACAGTTCTCCGACCCGGATCTGGTCGCCTCCATCGCCAACATCCTCAAGGAAGAAGCGCTGCCGGCCAATCTGCTCGAACTTGAGCTGACCGAAGGCCTGTTGCTGGAAGCCACCGAAGACACGCATTTGCAGCTTGATCAGCTCAAGCGTCTGGGCCTGACCCTAGCCATGGACGACTTCGGCACTGGCTACTCGTCGCTGAGCTATCTGAAAAAATTCCCGATCGACATCATCAAGATCGATCGCAGCTTCATCCACGAAATCCCCGACAACCAGGACGACATGGAAATCACCTCTGCGGTGATCGCCATGGCGCACAACCTCAAGCTCAAAGTTGTGGCCGAAGGCATCGAGACCGCCGAGCAACTGGCGTTCCTGCGCCGGCACCGTTGCGACGTCGGCCAGGGCTACCTGTTCGACCGGCCAATCCCCGGCGCCGAACTGATCCAGGCGCTGAAACGCTACCCGCGCGGCCCGCTCTGCCTCTGATCCCCGCCGCCCTTTCATGTAGGAGCTGCCGCAGGCTGCGATCTTTTGACCTTGCTTTTCAAAGACAAGATCAAAAGATCGCAGCCTGCGGCAGCTCCTACATTGGGTAGTGATTAACTCCGCATCATTGGGCACACTGGCGGTCTGACTTTTTACATCCCATCCTGACTGAGAGGAACGATCATGGTTCTGCGCTCGGAAATTCTGGTGAACAAAAACGTGCTCCCGACTAAAGAACAAGCTCTGCCCGGCCGCGAAACCGCGATGACCCTGCCTGAAAAGCACTTCGTCTTCGAAGAAACCCCATTGCTTGGCCCGTTTTTCCAGGACGTCGACTTTGCGATTTTCGGTCTCGGTTGCTTTTGGGGTGCCGAGCGCCGCTTCTGGCAGCGCGAAGGCGTGGTCAGCACGGTCGTCGGTTACGCCGGCGGCTTCACGCCGAACCCGACCTACGAAGAAGTCTGCTCGGGCCTGACCGGCCACGCCGAAGTGGTGCTGGTGGTGTATGACAAGGATAAAGTCAGCTACGAAGAGCTGCTGGCAATGTTCTGGGAACTGCACAACCCGACGCAGGGCATGCGTCAGGGCAACGACATCGGCACGCAGTACCGCTCGGTGATCTACGCGACTTCGCCAGAGCATCTGGACGCGGCGCTGAAGAGCAAGGCTACGTATCAGGCCGAGTTGTCGAAAGCAGGTCTGGGAGAAATCAGCACCGAGATCGAACAGGCGCCGACCGTGTTTTTCGCCGAGGCGTATCACCAGCAGTATCTGGCGAAGAATCCTGAAGGCTATTGCGGGATTGGCGGTACCGGCGTGTGCATGCCACCGAGCCTGGCGGGTAACTGACCCCTAAAAGCGAAAGATCGCAGCCTTCGGCAGCTCCTACAGGAGATCAGTGATCGTCCGCACATTGGTGGACGACGCCTAACCGTGTAGGAGCTGCCGCAGGCTGCGATCTTTTGATCTTGCCGTTGATCAGCTCTCGGCAATCAACCAATCCATCTGCCAGCCGCCCTGGGTCTGCCCCAGCTTCTTCGACAACCACGGCAGCAACTCACGCAGTTCCTCCTCCAGCCCCCACGGCGGATTGGCAATCGCCATGCCCGAACCGTTCAGGCTGTTCGGCGTATCCAGCGGATGCACCAGCAGCTCGACGCGCAACAACTTCGGCGCACCCGAGCCGGCCAGATCCTGATAGAAACGACGCAACGCGCGTTGATCCTTCACCGGATACCAGATCGCCGCCACCGTTTGGCGCATCCGGCCGATCGCCTCTTTCAACGACGCCGCGCAACGCTGCATTTCATCGAG
Source organism: Pseudomonas helmanticensis (assembly GCF_900182985.1). Classification (NCBI taxonomy): domain Bacteria; kingdom Pseudomonadati; phylum Pseudomonadota; class Gammaproteobacteria; order Pseudomonadales; family Pseudomonadaceae; genus Pseudomonas; species Pseudomonas helmanticensis. The sequence continues at coordinate 3,806,935 of NZ_FXUY01000001.1, forward strand.
CTGCTCGAACGGCGGATCGATCAGCATCACCGCACGCTTCTCCTGCACCGGCAACATCGCTCGTGCGACATGCCAGCCTTCGCCGAGATGAACCTTGACCCGACGATCACCGGCCATGTTGTCCTTGAGCAGCACGCCGTCTTCCGGGTGCTTTTCATTGAGCATCACCCGATCCTGCGGACGGGTCAGACGCCGCGCCAGCTCCGGCGAACCCGGGTAATAGCGCAACTGGCCATCAGGGTTCATCTCGTGCAGCACTTTCATGTAGTCAGCGGTCAGCGCCGGCAGATCCGGCTGATCCCACAAGCGCGCGATGCCTTCCAGGTATTCGCCGGTGCGATTCGCCTGATCGCCCTGCAAGTCATACAGACCGATGCCGGCGTGGCTGTCGAGATAGGCAAACGGCTGCTCCTTGCGCGACATCAGGGCGATGAGGCGGGTCAAGGTCAGGTGTTTGAACACATCGGCGTGATTGCCGGCATGGAAGGCGTGACGATAATTCATGGCTGCTCCTGCGAAGGGCGCAAAGTTTACCTTTTACCGGGCGGCAAGTCAGGGGTTGGCGGCTGAGCGGGCAAAAGCCTGCCCTCACCCTAGCCCTCTCCCGGAGGGAGAGGGGACTGATTGAGGTGATCTTGCGGCTTATGTCGACCTGAAAGATCAGCGCGAACTCAAGCCTGGCGAAGCAAAGTGCGCCGCTGAAGTCGCAGGTCGGCGTATCTCAACCAGACAACTCGATCAGTCCCCTCTCTCTCTGGGAGAGGGCTAGGGTGAGGGGCTTCGCTGTCATGCAGTTACACTGGCTAACCATGATCGACAGGAAGTCAAAAACTCATGCGACACCCGATCATCTTCCTACTCGGCGCATTAGGCCCATATCTCGCACTTGCCGACGTAAACCACACCGATCAAGCCCGGCAAACCCTCAAAAATTACGGCTTGAGCCACTGCCTCCTGGCGCCATTCAATGAGCAATCCGCCCTGAGAAAAGACATCGCATTGGCCGCAGTTGCCTACTCGTTCATGGGCAAGGGCATGCACACCGTTCCGCAAAATGAAGACACGCTGCAGGTGCTGCACGATCCCTATAACGAGACGAGGAACCATGTGTCAGCGGCGTATGCCCAGACCTCCGCCGGCAGCAAATACTCGGATGAAAAAATGGTCTTCCATGCTTGTCTGCAGGTTTACAACTCAGAGGCGTTTGACCGTTTTATTCGGGCTCAGGATGCTTACATCGTTGTTGATTGAGCCTTTTTGAGAGTCAAAAGATCGCAGCCTTCGGCAGCTCCTACACGGCGATTCATGTAGGAGCTGCCAAAGGCTGCGATCTTTTGATCTTGAGCCGTCAGGACGGCATGCCGCCCAACCTGCGCCCAATCACATCCAGCACATCACAGCCATCGCGCAGCGGGATGGCGCAGAGCATGGCGAAGTCGCTGAGGATGATCGAGTCGCACTCGACCGAGCCGCGCATGCACATGTTTTCCAGGACCTGAACCACGGTGCGGATGCGGTGATTGGCGGCGTCCATGAGGATGTCGAGGGGAACGTGGGTGTCGATGAACAGAGTGGGCATGTCGCTGCAATTACCGGTCAGGGCCATGAAGCGGTTGTCGGGATGGGGGATGAGTTTTTCGTAGGGTGGAGCTGGTTTAAGCGTTGTCATATTTTGCACCTCAACTGATTAAATGAGGCTACCAATGACCTTCCTACAGGTTTGGGTGGCAGCCGTACGCGAGAGTAGGAAACTGAGGAACCAGCCAAAACTCAGCTACGCCGAAGCGTTCCCGCGCACAGCCGCCGCGAAAGATGTTACGGACACACGTTAGGTGCCGCAATCAGACAACAGGGCTGGTGCACGGTAAATTCCAAGGGTTCCTACACCCTGCCACCACGCTCGCAGTGACAACGAAAAGACTATCCCTGCAACCCACCGCCCACCAGTTCATGAAAACCGCCGCGACTCGAAGGAAAACTCCCAAGCGCTCGCCCGGAAATATCACTCCGACTCTGCCAGCAAAAACGCCAACAATGCCGATTGCGACGATTCTTCCGACATTGAATCCTGAAAAAACTGCCTGACCTTGCAGCGCAAAACCGCTTCGGGAAAGGTTTCGAAGAGTGCCGGATGCTCTTCGCTCAACCACTGCAACGCATTGGCCGTCCGAGCCTCATCGCCCTGCTGCGTCAACACTGATTGCGGAATCTGCCACCACGGAAATGACCGCGCTAAAACTTGTGCCCTGCCACCGATTTCCAGCGGCTGACCATTGATCAATCCACGCCCGATCACCGGTAAAATCTGCGCCGTGTCCACCTCATCAGCCTGCAGGATCGGAAATAGAAACCGCCCGTCCCAGAACCGGAAAAACACTGTTTTGCCGCCCGGCATCAGCACTTGGGTCAGGCTGCGAAAGTGCGCCACTACCTCTTCAAGCGTTGCTGAGGACACCGCCAACCAGCCCCAGTCCCGAGACTCGGTGGTCGCTACCCAATCGAGAAACTCACTGTCGGCAGCGACAACTCCCACGAAGGGCATCACCGCATCCCACTCGGCGTAGATCGTGCCCGCCCAGATCGGGCTCGGCGAAACCAGCGGAGGATTGGCGTCGCTGGCATGACTGAAGATCGCGAACAGTTGCTCTGTCGGTTTCAGCGGTTCCTGCGCCAGCCACACGCGGGGGTCGAGAACATCAGGCTGCACAGACACCGCCCTTGCACCGCTCACACTCTTCGCAGAACGGCGCGTCGCCTTTGAAACTCATGATTTGTGCGGCGGTGAGCATGGCCGCAGGTGCAGCGACCAGCTTCTCCGGCAATCCCGGCACAACCGGCGCCGCACTCATCGCTGCCATCGGCGCGCCGCCGACGACAATTGGCACACTGCTGAAAATCCCGCCTGGGCCGATGTTGATCCACTGCCCGCCCGCCTGAATGGTTGCGCTCGCACCACCATCGATGACCACTTGCTGGCCAGCGCTGACATGAAATTGTCCGCTGGCGCTGAGCGCCTGACTGCTGACGCGAATATGCCGGTCGCCAGTCACGGTCAGGTGATCGTCTTGCCGCACTTCGGTTTGCCGCTGGCCGTGGGTGATGCGTTGTTCATCGGCCTTCAATTCATGCCGCGCGGTGCCGGTGACGACAATGCTGCGCTGGTTATCGACCTGCACCTGTTGATCGTGCAACACGTGCTGCGTCCAGTTGCGCTGGGCGCGCAGGTAGATTTCTTCGGCGCCTTTGCGATCCTCGATGCGCAGTTCGTTGTAACCACCGCCGCCGGGGCTGCTTTGGCTGCGGAAGATGCTGCGGGTCTTGTCAGCCGGAAGATCGAGCGGCACCGGCGTCGCGGCGTTGGGCAGACAGCCCATGACCAGCGGTTTGTCAGCATCAGCGTCGATGAAGCCGACCAGCACTTCCATGCCGACCCGTGGAATCAGCACGCTGCCATAACGATCATGGGCCCAGCCGGTGGCAACGCGCAGCCAGCAACTGGAATGCTCGTTCAGCTCGCCATCACGATCCCAGGCCAATTGCACTTTGACCCGGCCGTACTCATCACAGTGGATCTCGGTGTCTTTCGGGCCGGTGACAACCGCCGGTTGATAACCGAGCATTCGCGGTTTTTCCGGGCCCAGCGGCGGGCGGAAGAACACTGCCCACGGCGTGGCGAGAAAGGTATTACGGTAACCCTGGAATTCTTCCCCATCGCTGGTGACCGATTCCTCCAGCACTTGCGGCTGTCGGCCATGGTGCTCAACGGCGGTGAGTAGCCACAGATCATTCCAGTCGTGGCGCGGATGGTCGATCAGTTGCAGGAAATGTCCGCAAACCAGTGCGGATTCATCGCTGATGCCCTCGGCCTGACGGTAATCGGCGACATGTCGCTCAAGTGCACGCTGGGCGAGGTGTTTGCCGGTTTCACGATCATTGAATTGACCGGGGAAGTGATAGTCCTCGAGCACCGGACGTTGCTCGCCGTCAATGCGACTCTCCAGTTGCAGGCGCGGCTTTTCAAAGTTGTAGTCGCGCCGGGTAACCACGCTGGAACGGGTTTCCACACGCACATTGAAGCGCTTGATCGCCGGCGCCCCGGCAGACATGCCGCTACCGGGCAGATAAAGCGTTGGCTCGGCCAATCGCGGGAACACGGTTTGATCGTCGCCGAACACCAACAGATGTCCGGCGGGGCTGTGCTGAAAGTGGTAATGAATACCGACCTCGGCACACAGGCGTTGAATGAACGCCAAGTCGCTCTCGGCGTACTGCACGCAATACTCACGCACCGGGTATTCGCTGCCTAACCGAAACTCGAAAGCGTCACGGAGGATCGCGTGATCTTTAAGCACCTGCGCAACAATTTGCGGCACGCTCTGATGCTGGAAAATCCGCTGATTGATGCGGTGCGCGAGATACGTCAGACGCGGGACAAGACTAAGGTGATAACGCGTCAGGCGTTTCCCGGAATCACCCTGCCCGACCTGATAAATCTGACCGTGAACGCCAGAACCCTGAGCATCAAAACTCAGAAACGCCTGACAGTGCAGCAGGCTTTCGAGGTCCAGATCGGGCCGTTCACTGACCAGTTCAAGCTCGAAACGAAACGGCTGGCTGATGGCTTCCTTGCCCGTGAACTCAAGGACCTTGAGGTCATGCTGGGCGCCTTCGAAGGTCAACGTGAAACGCGGTTGATTGGCAGGCGCGAACATCCGATGTCTCTTTGCAGAATGAAGGGCGGGCGATTCTGCATGAGGGGCAAGGGGGGATGGGTGGGTGACGGGAAAATCAGATTTGCCCTACTTCTATTGCTGAAAACTCCGGCAAAAACCGGCGCCTTCGACTACAGACAAATCCCCCAAACCCACCAGCATCACCTGTAGGAGTGAGCCTGCTCGCGATAGCGGCGTGTCAGTGGCAAAAAATACCGACTGATACACCGCTATCGCGAGCAGGCTCACTCCTACAGGGGAACTGCGGTGAATCAGAGAAATCACAGGCAATAAAAAACGGCCCGTCTCCTGTAGGAAACGGGCCGTTTCTTTGTGAGCCGAAGCTCAGTACATTACTTGTTCAAGTTGAAATCTTTTTCCGCTGCGTCGAAGCGCTGCACCATGCCAGCAGTCGGCGAACCGAGCTTGCTGACGATGAAGATGGCCAGGCTGGCGAAGATGAAGCCCGGAATGATTTCGTACAGCCCCAGCAGTTCGAAATGCTTCCAGACCACAACAGTGATCGCGCCGACCAGGATACCGGCCAGTGCGCCATTGCGAGTCATGTCTTTCCAGATCACCGAGATCAGTACCACCGGACCGAACGCGGCACCGAAACCGGCCCAAGCGTAGGACACCAGGCCCAGCACGCGGTTTTCCGGGTTGGCGGCCAGACCGATAGCAATCAGGGCAACCAGCAGAACCATCGCACGGCCAACCCACACCAGTTCAACCTGGGAAGCGGATTTACGCAGGAATGCTTTGTAGAAGTCTTCGGTCAGGGCGCTCGAGCACACCAGCAACTGGCAGCTCAGGGTGCTCATCACAGCAGCCAGAATGGCCGACAGCAGCACACCGGCAATCCATGGATTGAAGAGGATTTTCGCCAGTTCGATGAACACACGCTCGTGGTTCTCGGTAACAGGGCCGGCCAGTTCCGGGTGTGCCGAGAAGTAGGCGATACCGAAGAAGCCCACCGCCACGGTGCCGCCCAGGCACAGGATCATCCAGGTCATGGAAATACGACGCGCCTTGGCGATCGATTTCACCGAGTCCGCCGCCATGAAACGCGCGAGGATGTGCGGTTGACCGAAGTAGCCCAAACCCCAGCCCATCAGCGAGATGATGCCGATGAAGGTGGTGCCTTTAAGCATGTCGAAGTTGCTTGGGTCCTGTGCTTCGATCGCCAGGAACGTAGTATCGACACCACCGGTGGCCAGCAGGACGATGATCGGCGTCAGGATCAGCGCGAAGATCATCAGGGTGGCTTGTACAGTGTCGGTCCAGCTCACTGCCAGGAAACCACCGATAAAGGTGTAGGCAATCGTCGCCGCAGCACCGGCCCACAGCGCCGTCTCGTAGGACATGCCGAAGGTGCTTTCGAACAGACGGGCACCTGCCACGATGCCGGAAGCGCAGTAAATGGTGAAGAACACCAGAATCACGATCGCCGAGATGATCCGCAGCAGACCGCTGTTGTCTTCAAAACGGCTGGCGAAGTAGTCCGGCAGGGTCAGGGCATCGCCGTTGTGCTCGGTCTGCACACGCAGACGGCCGGCAACGAACAGCCAGTTCAGGTAGGCACCGATGATCAGACCGATGGCAATCCAGCTTTCGGACAGACCGGACATGTAGATGGCGCCCGGCAGGCCCATCAGCAACCAGCCGCTCATGTCGGAGGCACCGGCAGACAGCGCGGTGACGACGCTGCCGAGGCTGCGACCGCCGAGAATATAGTCAGAAAGGTTGTTGGTGGAGCGATAGGCCATCAAGCCGATCAGCACCATTGCTGCGATGTAGATCACGAACGTGATCAGGGTTGGATTGCTTACGCTCATTGAGTTACGCCCTGGCTTTGTTTTTATGTAGCGGCGGTGGTGAACCGCACGCAAACGACGACGTTTGGCAGACGATCCGGGATCCCGCGCATTTAGGACTGATGTTTCCCCAGGAAAGCCATCAGCCGGCACACCGGGTTATTCCCGGTTGCACCTAGGGCGCGAATGCTATGCAACAAAGCAAATAAGGTGCAACCAGTTTCGTGAGAATTAGTTGCACCTAGTCGGATTTATCGACAATCACCCCGTTTTTGCTCCCTTTTGTCGCAGTCATGGCCCTTTGCTAGAAGCAAAAGCACCAAGCAGGAGCAGTACTTTCGTACCAGAAAATAATTCCTGACGAGCTGCCTATTATTCCGACAAAAAAAGGGTTGCACCCGGTTGCACCTCTTTCAGCGCACGGCTAATCTTGCCGCCAGCTGATGCCACGCAACTGTGGCAACCATGAGGATAAAAATATGGCTACCACCACCCTTGGGGTCAAACTCGATGACCCGACCCGCGAGCGCCTGAAGGCTGCCGCGACCTCGATTGATCGCACACCGCACTGGCTGATCAAGCAGGCAATTTTCAATTACCTGGAAAAACTCGAGGGTGGTGCAACCCTGACCGAGCTGAACGGTTTGACCGCCAAGGACGCCGATGAGGCAGGCGAAGTCCACACCGATCACGCCCACCAGTGCTTCCTCGAATTCGCCGAAAGCATCCTGCCGCAGTCCGTTCTGCGCGCCTCGATCACCGCCGCTTACCGTCGCCCGGAGCCGGAAGTCGTGCCGATGCTGATCGAGCAGGCTCGCCTGCCGGTAGCGATGGCCGAAGCCACTAACAAACTTGCTGCCTCCATCGCGGAAAAATTGCGTAACCAGAAAAGTGCCGGCGGTCGTGCAGGCATTGTTCAAGGTCTGCTGCAGGAATTTTCCCTGTCGTCCCAGGAAGGCGTGGCGCTGATGTGCCTGGCCGAAGCGCTGTTGCGTATCCCGGACAAGGGCACTCGCGATGCACTGATCCGCGACAAGATCAGCACCGGTAACTGGCATCCTCACTTGGGCAACAGCCCATCGCTGTTCGTCAACGCTGCCACTTGGGGCCTGCTGCTGACCGGCAAACTGGTCTCGACGCACAACGAAGCCGGCCTGACTTCGTCGCTGAGCCGCATCATCGGCAAGAGCGGCGAGCCGATGATCCGCAAGGGCGTCGACATGGCCATGCGCCTGATGGGCGAGCAGTTCGTCACCGGCGAAACCATCGCCGAAGCACTGGCCAACGCGAGCAAGTTCGAAGCTAAAGGCTTCCGTTATTCCTACGACATGCTCGGTGAAGCGGCGCTGACCGAACACGACGCGCAGAAATACCTGGCGTCGTACGAACAAGCCATTCACTCGATCGGCAAAGCCTCCCACGGTCGTGGGATTTATGAAGGCCCGGGCATTTCCATCAAGCTCTCGGCACTGCACCCGCGTTACAGCCGTGCACAGTACGAGCGCGTGATGGACGAGCTGTACCCGCGCCTGCTGTCGCTGACCCTGCTGGCCAAGCAATACGACATCGGCCTGAACATCGACGCCGAAGAAGCCGACCGTCTCGAACTGTCGCTGGATCTGCTGGAGCGCCTGTGCTTCGAGCCGCAACTGACTGGCTGGAACGGCATCGGTTTCGTCATCCAGGCTTACCAGAAGCGTTGCCCATACGTGATCGATTACGTGATCGACCTGGCTCGCCGCAGCCGCCATCGCCTGATGATCCGTCTGGTGAAAGGCGCGTACTGGGACAGCGAAATCAAGCGCGCCCAGGTCGAAGGCCTGGAAGGCTATCCGGTCTATACCCGCAAGGTGTACACCGACGTTTCCTACATCGCTTGCGCACGCAAACTGCTGTCGGTGCCGGAAGTCATCTACCCGCAGTTCGCCACGCACAACGCCCACACCCTGTCGGCCATTTACCACATTGCCGGTCAGAACTATTACCCGGGCCAGTACGAATTCCAGTGCCTGCACGGCATGGGCGAACCGCTTTACGAACAAGTTGTAGGCAAAGTTTCCGACGGCAAGCTGAACCGTCCGTGCCGCGTGTACGCACCGGTCGGTACTCACGAAACCCTGCTGGCGTATCTGGTTCGTCGCTTGCTGGAGAACGGTGCGAACACCTCGTTCGTCAACCGCATCGCCGACCAATCGATTTCGATTCAGGAATTGGTGGCCGATCCGGTAGCGCAGATCGAGCAGATGGCGACCGTGGAAGGTGGTTTCGGCTTGCCGCATCCGCGTATTCCGCTGCCGCGTGATCTGTACGGTGCCGAACGCGCCAACTCCAGCGGCATCGACATGGCTAACGAACATCGTCTGGCTTCGCTGTCCTGCGCCCTGCTCGCCACTGCCCACACCGACTGGAAAGCCGCGCCGATGCTCGGTTGCGCGTCCAGCACCGAAACTCCGGCGCCAGTGCTGAACCCGGCAGATCACCGTGATGTGGTTGGTCACGTTCAGGAAGCCACCGTCGAAGACGTCGACAACGCCATTCAATGCGCGCTGAACGCCGCGCCGATCTGGCAGGCCACTCCGCCGGCCGAACGCGCGGCGATTCTGGAACGTGCCGCTGATTTGATGGAAGGCGAGATCCAGCCGCTGATGGGCCTGTTGGCTCGTGAAGCCGGCAAGACTTTCGCCAACGCCATCGCCGAAGTCCGTGAAGCGGTCGACTTCCTGCGTTATTACGCGGTGCAGGCACGCAACGATTTCAGCAATGACGCCCACCGTCCATTGGGTCCAGTCGTATGCATCAGCCCGTGGAACTTCCCGCTGGCGATCTTCAGCGGTCAAGTCGCTGCGGCACTGGCTGCCGGTAACCCGGTATTGGCCAAACCTGCAGAGCAAACTCCGCTGGTTGCCGCTCAAGCCGTGCGCTTGCTGCTCGAAGCCGGCATCCCGGAAGGCGTGCTGCAACTGCTGCCGGGTCGCGGTGAAACCGTCGGCGCCGGTCTGGTTGGCGATGAGCGCGTCAAAGGCGTGATGTTCACCGGTTCCACCGAAGTCGCGCGTCTGCTGCAACGCAACATCGCTGGCCGTCTCGACAGCCAGGGCCGTCCGATTCCACTGATCGCCGAAACCGGTGGCCAGAACGCAATGATCGTCGACTCTTCGGCACTGACCGAGCAAGTCGTGATCGACGTGGTGTCGTCGGCTTTCGACAGCGCCGGTCAGCGTTGCTCGGCGCTGCGGGTACTGTGCTTGCAGGAAGATTCCGCTGATCGTGTCATCGAAATGCTCAAAGGTGCCATGGCGGAAAGCCGTCTCGGCAACCCGGAGCGCCTGTCCGTGGACATCGGCCCGGTGATCGACGCCGAAGCCAAGGCTGGCATCGACAAGCACATCCAGGTCATGCGCGACAAAGGTCGCAACGTCTACCAGGTGGCGATCGCCGACACCGAAGAAGTCAAACGCGGCACCTTCGTCATGCCGACCCTGATCGAACTGGAAAGCTTCGACGAGCTGCAACGCGAGATCTTCGGCCCGGTGCTGCACGTGGTGCGCTACAAGCGCAAAGAGATCGATCAACTGATCGGCCAGATCAACGCTTCCGGTTATGGCCTGACTTTGGGCGTGCACACCCGTATCGACGAGACCATCGCCAAGGTGATCGACAACGTCAACGCCGGTAACGTCTACGTCAACCGCAACATCGTCGGTGCCGTGGTCGGCGTGCAGCCATTCGGCGGCGAAGGCCTGTCGGGTACTGGCCCGAAAGCCGGTGGCCCGCTGTACCTGTATCGTTTGCTGGCGACCCGTCCTACCGATGCCATCGAACAATCCTTCGCTCGCGGTGATGCTGTCGTCGCCCCGGACGTTCGTTTGCGCGACGCCATGAGCAAACCGCTGAACGCCCTGAAAGCCTGGGCCGAAAGCAACAAGTACGCAGAACTGAGCACGCTGTGCGCGCAGTACGCTGCGCAATCGCAGAGCGGCATCACTCGCGTACTGGCCGGCCCGACCGGTGAGAAAAACAGCTACGCGATTCTGCCGCGCGAGCACGTGCTGTGCCTGGCGGAGGTTGAAGGTGATCTGCTGACGCAACTGGCAGCGGTGCTGGCGGTAGGCGGCTCGGCGGTATGGCCGGAGTCCGACATCAGCAAGGCATTGTTCGCACGCCTGCCGAAGGAGATTCAGGCGCGGATCAAGCTGGTAGCTGACTGGAATAAAGACGAAGTGGTGTTTGATGCGGTTCTGCATCACGGCCATTCCGACCAGTTGCGCGGCGTGTGCCAGCAGATTGCCAAGCGTGCCGGCGCGATCGTTGGGGTTCAGGGCTTGTCCCAGGGCGAGACCAACATTGCCTTGGAGCGCCTGGTGATTGAGCGGGCGTTGAGCGTTAACACCGCGGCGGCGGGTGGTAATGCCAGTCTGATGACTATCGGCTAAACCGCTGTAACTCCAGGCGCCCGCAACGGTCGCCTGGAATGCAATTCCCTGTAGGAGTGAGCCTGCTCGCGATAGCGGTCTGTCAGTTAAATAAATGTGTCTGATAGATCGCTATCGCGAGCAGGCTCACTCCTACAAAAGATCAAAAGATCGCAGCCTTCGGCAGCTCCTACAGAAGGCTGCGATCTTTTGCTTCTGTATCACGCCCATCAATCATCCTGTTCAGCCTTTATCAGCACGCCTAGACTCGGCCCAACCCCAATTTCAGGTAGGTCGCCATGTCCGAGACGCTGCTCAGTTCCCGCAATCTGGCTTTCGAGCTGTATGAAGTCCTCGATGCCGAGGGCCTGACCCGGCGTGAGCGCTTTGCCGAGCACAATCGCGAGACGTTCGACGCCGCCATCGGTACCGCACGCAACATCGCCGAGAAGTACTTCGCGCCGCACAACCGCAAGGGCGACGAGAACGAGCCGCGCTACGAGGACGGTAAGGCGATTCTGATCCCCGAGGTGAAACCGGCGGTAGATGCCTTCCTTGAAGCCGGATTCCTCAACGCCGCGAGAAGTTTCGACGCTGGCGGCATGCAACTTCCTACATTGCTGTCGCAAGCCTGCTTCGCACATTTCCAGTCAGCCAACGCGGCTTCGACTTCTTACCCGTTTCTGACCATGGGCGCGGCGAATCTTATTGAAAGCTTCGGCACCGATGAGCAGAAACAGCGTTTCCTGCAGCCAATGATCGATGGGCGCTTCTTCGGCACCATGGCCCTGACCGAACCCCACGCTGGTTCGTCGCTGTCGGATATTCGTACGCGCGCCGAGCCTGCGTCCGACGGCACTTATCGCCTGAAGGGCAACAAGATCTTCATTTCCGGCGGCGATCATCCGCTCTCGGAAAACATCGTGCACATGGTCCTGGCCAAGCTGCCAGATGCGCCTGCGGGCGTTAAAGGCATTTCGTTGTTCATCGTGCCGAAGTTTCTGGTCAACGATGACGGCAGCCTCGGCCAACGCAATGACGTGCTGCTGGCCGGGTTGTTCCACAAGATGGGCTGGCGCGGCACGACCTCTACCGCACTGAACTTCGGCGATAACGGTGAGTGCATCGGTTATCTGGTGGGCGAGCCGCATCGTGGTTTGAGCTACATGTTCCAGATGATGAACGAGGCGCGAATCGGCGTCGGCATGGGCGCGGTGATGCTCGGTTACGCCGGTTACCTGTACTCGCTGGAATACGCCCGCGAACGTCCGCAGGGTCGCGTGCCGGACAGCAAGGACCCGACCGCCGCGCCGGTGGCGATCATTCAACACGCCGATGTACGACGCATGCTGTTGACGCAGAAATCCTACGTCGAAGGTGCCTTTGACCTCGGTTTGTATGCCGCTCGCCTGTTCGATGACACCACCACGCTTGAGTCCGAAGCCGAGCGTAAACAGGCGCATGAACTGTTGGATTTGCTCACGCCAATCGTCAAATCCTGGCCATCGGAGTTCTGCCTCAAGGCCAACGAACTGGCGATCCAGATTCTCGGCGGCCACGGTTACACCCGTGAGTATCCGGTCGAGCAGTATTACCGCGACAACCGTCTGAACCCGATCCATGAAGGCACCCACGGCATCCAGTCGCTGGACTTGCTCGGGCGCAAACTGGCGCAGAACGGTGGTGCCGGGTTGAAGCAACTGATCCGTCTTATCGCCAACACTGCTGAACGCGCGACAGCCTATGAATCGCTAAGCGCACTGCGCGAGCCACTGGAGAAGCTGGTGGCGCGCCTGCAAACGGTGACCATCGGTTTGTTGACCGATCTGGCGCAGGGCAAGGTCAACAGCAGCCTGGCGAACTCGGCGCTGTACCTGAAGGTGTTCGGCCACACGGTGATTGGCTGGCGCTGGCTGGAGCAAGCGATTCGTGCCGAGGAAGGGTTGGCCAAGGGCAATGCGGCAGACGCTGACTTCTATAAGGGCAAGTTGCAGGCGGCGCGGTATTTCCTGACGTGGGAAGTGCCGGGTTGCCACCATGAACTGGCGTTGCTGGAGGCGCGGGATGATACGTGTCTGGCGATGCAGGATGCGTGGTTCTGACACCCTGCCCTCACCCCAGCCCTCTCCCGAAGGGAGAGGGGGCCGACCGAGGTGTCTGGCGCTATACATCGACCTGAAAAACCGCGTCGATTATGGATTCGGTACAGCATTTTCAGGTCGGCGTACTTCCTGAATGCTCCACGGTCAGTCCCCTCTCCCTCTGGGAGAGGGCTAGGGTGAGGGGCTTTTCTGATAGAACACTCAGCTCAGCTTGAACCCACCCATCTGCCGCGCCAGATCATCCGCCAGTTTCTGCAACATCTGGCAGTCTTCACGACAAGCCCGCACCTCACCCGCCGTAGCGCGGGCCAGATCGGAAATCCCCTGCACATTGCGGTTGATCTCTTCGGTCACCGCCGATTGCTCCTCGGTCGCCGTCGCCACCTGATGGTTCATGTCGCTGATGCGTTCGACCTGCCCGGTAATCGCCGTCAACGACGCCCCGGTGCGCTGGCTCGACTCAACCCCGGTGCCGGTCGCGGCCTGCCCCGTGCGCATCGACGACACGGCATTTTCCGCGCCTTGCTTGAGGCTGCCGATCATCTGCTGAATCTCGTCGGTCGACGCCTGCGTGCGGCGCGCCAAGGTGCGCACTTCATCGGCTACGACGGCAAAGCCGCGGCCCATGTCGCCGGCACGCGCGGCTTCGATCGCCGCATTGAGCGCCAGCAGATTGGTCTGTTCGGACACCCCGCGAATCACTGCCAGCACCGAGTCGATCGACGCTACCTGATGCGCCAGTTCACCCACCGCACCCGCCGCCAAACCAATCTCATCCGACATGCTTTCAATATGCCGAATCGAACCGCCGACCACTTCCCGCGCCTGCATCGCTTCATCGCGCGCGGTTTGCGAGGCGAGCGCCGCGTTGCCGGCGTTCTGCGCAATTTCCTGCACGGTCAAGCCCATCTCGTGAACGGCAGTCGCGACCATGTCAGTCATTTCCTGCTGACGGCCGGAGCGCTCTGCAGTGTTCTCGACAACTTTTGCCACCTGTCCCACGGCAGTGCGCAGGCGCTCGCTGGTGGTCAGCACTTCGCCGATCATCCCGCGCTGGCTGTCGAGGAAACGATTGAAGCCGCGAGCAAGGTCGCCCAACTCATCGGCGCGACTGGAATCTAACCGGTGGGTCAAATCTCCCCCACCGCTACCGATTGCTACCAGTGCGGCTGTTACTTGACGAATCGGTCGCACCAGACCTTGCGCCAGCCACACCACCAGGGCGAGGCACACCAGCGCCACCGCCAGGCCGATGCCGCCGCTCATCCACATGGCTTTGCGCGCCTCGGCGTAGATTTGCGACTGCGGCACTTCGGCCACCAGGGTCCAGCCTAAATCGCGCAAAGGCAGACTGAAGGCGAGGAAGTCTTCGCCGTCTCGCTGGAAGTTGCTGCTGACGGCAGTTTTTTGACCGAGGACTGCCTGCGCAGCATTGCTGCCGATCTGCTCGCTTAAGGTGCGCTTGCCACTGAACTGCGCCTCCGGATGCACCTGGATCAAACCGTCGGAACGCACGAGATAGACCTTGCCGCGCTCACCAAAGCTGAAGTTGTGGATCAGCTCCGAGAGCTCTTTCATGCTCAGCCCAAGCCCCGCGACGCCGACCACTTTGCCGGCCTGCTCGACCTTCAAATCGATGAACAGCGCCAATTCTCCGGTGGCTCCGTCGTTGTCGATGTTCAGGGTGCGCGGCTGATTGCTGTCGAGAAAGGAATAGAACCAGGCATCGGCCGGTTTGGCCCGGCTGAGGGTGCGATCGAGGCCTTTTTCGGTGATGTAATGATTGGACTCGGTGCCGATGATCAAAGCGGTAAAAGCCTTGTGTTCGGCGCGGATGCCTTCCAGATACTGCGCGAAGCCGGCTGTTTTGCTGCTGTCTTCACCGGAGGCCAGCCAGTCGCGGACCATGGTGTTGCTGGCAATGTCTTTGGCCGCCGTCAGCGGCTGCACGAGGATGCGTTCGATATCGTTGCGCGTCGCTTCGATGCTCGACGGCAGTGCTTGTTCCACCAGATAGCTCTGGGCAAGGCGGTTGACCACAAGGGTATAAATGCCAACCACGATCAGGATACTGACCAGCAGGGCGGTGCCCATGCTGAGAATCAGCTGCCATTGAATACTGCGTCGCCACAACTGCATGGAGCACCCCCAAAGAATAAGTGGCGGAAGCAATGCAACAGCCGTGCCGATTGTATACAACCCGATCGACAATCTATTCTTTGGTTGTGCGCAACCCCATCACCCCTGATTGATGGTCTTGGCGATGGTGTCGACCGTGGCGCTGACTTGCTCTTGGTAACGGTCGAGTTCTTCTTTGTGCTGTTTCTTCATTTCGATCTGCTGCGAGCACAGATTCATCGCTGCCAGCACCAGCAAGCGGTCACCGATCAGCGTCGGGTATTTGCGTTTGGTGTCGGCCAAAGCGGCCTTGAGCATGAGTGCCGCGTCCAGCAGGGTCTGTTCTTCCCCGGCCGGTGCCTTGATCGAATAGTCCTCCCCGAGAATGGAGACGACTTTTACCCCTGCTGTGCCGTGGTTCATGCGCTGACAGGACCTGCGTTGACGCGATCAACCAGAGCTTGAATACGTGCGGCGGTAGCGCCGTGCTTTTCTTCCTGTTCCATCAGGCTCAGTTGCAGGCTTTCGTTCTCATCCTTGGCCTGGGCCAGTTCCGTGGACAGATTCTGGTTGGTTTGCGCGAGGCTCTGGTTCTGTTGCACCAGGTCGCTGACGAGCTGTTCCAATTGGCTGAGGGATGCTTCCAACATTTTGATCTTCCAGGCATTTTCAAAGGGCGCGTACGATAAAGAAAAGTCACCACGGATGCCAGGGTTAAACCGGCGCAAAGCCTTGATTTTCCTGGCGGGAGACCATTCTTGCGAGTTTTAAAGACTGTGATCTGCCGATCTGGTTCCTGCACTTCGTCGCCCCAGCCCTTCTGCGACAAATACGCACACTGCCTCAAGACTTTAGTCGTATGACCGATAAGTCATCCATACAGCAGTCTCAGCCCGCATGGATGCGGCCCTCTCTTGGTATCCGCCCATGTCCCTCCGCAATATGAATATCGCCCCACGGGCGTTTACCGGCTTCGCTTTGATCGGCGGCCTGATGCTGATTCTCGGCGTGTTCGCCCTGAACCAGATGAGCAAAATCCGTGGCGCCGCCGAGGACATCTCCTCAAGCAGCGTGCCGAGCATCAAAAACCTCGACGAGTTCACCCAACTGACCCTGCGCCTGCGCGTGTTGTCGTACCGTTTGCTGGTCAATCGCGAACCGGACGTGCAGCAGAAAACCGTTGAGTTGCTGGACATGCGCAACCAGCAGATCCGCGCCGCTCAGACGGCTTACGAGCCGCTGATCGGCAGCTCCGAGGAACGTGCGGCCTACGACCAGTACGTGCAGTTGCTCGGTCAGTACCGCCAGATCGAAGACCGCATGAAGAGCCTGTCGCGCAACAATCAGGTGGATGAACTGCGCAACCTGCTCAACACCGAACTGCTCAACAACTCCGAAGCGATGAACACCGTGCTCAACCGCCTGATGCAAATCAACGGCGAGCAGATCAGCGAAACCAACCAGCAAGCGGCAGATCAGTATTCTTCCGCGTTCGATCTGGTGGTGACCCTGTTGGTGATCGCCACTGGCTTGACCTTGTTGTTCGCGTGGTTGCTGACCACCAGCATCACCAAGCCGATCGCCAAGGCCTTGGATGCTGCGGAAACCATTGCCGAGGGCAATCTGACTCAGCCGATCCATGTTGACGGCACCGACGAAGCCGGGCGCTTGCTGGCGGCGATGGCGAAGATGCAATCGAAGCTGCGTGACACCTTGCAGCGGATTTCCGGTTCGGCCACGCAACTGGCGTCGGCAGCGGAAGAGCTGAACAGCGTCACCGACGAAAGTGCTCGCGGCCTGACTCAGCAGAACAACGAAATCGAACAGGCGGCGACTGCGGTCAACGAAATGACCAGCGCCGTGGAAGAAGTCGCGCGCAACGCAGTGAGCACTTCGGAAGCCTCGAAGAACGCCACCACGTCTGCCGGCGACGGTCGTGATCTGGTCCAGGAAACTGTCAGCGCCATCGAACGCATGAGCGCCGATGTGCAGAGCACCGCGAGCCTGATCGGTGATCTGGCCAACGAATCCCGTGATATTGGCAAAGTGCTGGACGTGATTCGTGGTCTCGCGGATCAAACCAATCTGCTAGCGCTGAACGCGGCCATTGAAGCGGCGCGTGCCGGTGAAGCTGGCCGTGGTTTTGCGGTTGTAGCGGACGAAGTGCGCGCCCTGGCGCATCGCACCCAGCAATCGACCAGCGAAATCGAACGGATGATCGGCAGCATTCAAAGCGGTACCGAACACGCCGTGGATTCGATGCGCAACAGCACCGAGCGCGCCGAGTCGACGCTGAACATCGCGCGTGGCGCCGGCATGTCGCTGGACACCATCAACACCGCCATCGTCGAGATCAATGAGCGCAACCTGGTGATCGCCAGCGCAGCGGAAGAGCAGGCGCAAGTGGCGCGTGAAGTGGATCGCAATCTGGTCAACATTCGTGATCTGTCGGTGCAATCGGCGACCGGCGCGAACCAGACCAGCGCGGCGAGCAACGAGCTGTCGCGCCTGGCCCTGGACCTGAACAACATGGTTGGGCGGTTCAGCCTTTAATTGAGTAGATCAAGATCCAAAGCACCCTCACCCCAGCCCTCTCCCAGAGGGAGAGGGGGAAAGGGAGCAGATCTTCGTGCTTTTCAAAACCTGAGTTCGACTCCGGACTTTCAGGTCGGCGTACCTCGCACAAACACCTCGATCAGTGCCCTATCCCCCCTGTATGTACCGGAGACATGGTGGACGGGTGTTCGGAGACATGGTGGACACTTTTTAATAGACACATTGCTCATCACCTCGATCAGTGCCCTCTCCCCCCAGGCGAGGGGAAAGGGAGCAGATCTTCGTGTTTTTCAAAACCTGAGTTCGACTCAGGATTTTCAGGTCGATGTACCTTGCACAAACAACTTGATCAGTTCCCTCTCCCTCCGGGAGAGGGCTAGGGTGAGGGCAGCAATCGCCCGCCGAACATAAAACCTGATGCCACACTGAAAAACCTTTTTGACAGCATCACATTTCAACAGGTTAGAATCGCTGGCACGCAGACTGCATGGTCAGTTTGTGCCCGTCTTTACGCTTCTGGAGTACTGCCTTTGAATGCGACGACCATCAACAGCCTGTTCTTGATCGGCGCGTTGCTGGTAGGTGCGAGCATTCTTGTCAGTTCCCTGTCTTCGCGTCTCGGCATTCCGATTCTGGTGATTATTCTTGCGGTCGGCATGGCTGCCGGGGTCGATGGCGGCGGGATCATTTTTGATAATTACCCGACGGCCTATCTGGTCGGCAACCTCGCACTGGCGGTGATCCTCCTCGATGGCGGTTTGCGCACGCGGGTCTCCAGTTTCCGCGTGGCGTTATGGCCAGCGCTGTCGCTGGCCACGGTCGGGGTGTTGATCACCACAGGGCTGACCGGCATGGCGGCCGCGTGGCTGTTTGACCTCAACCTGATTCAGGGCCTGCTGATCGGCGCCATCGTTGGCTCTACCGACGCCGCGGCGGTGTTCTCGTTGCTGGGTGGCAAAGGCCTGAACGAACGAGTCACTGCCAGCCTGGAAATCGAATCCGGCAGTAACGATCCGATGGCGGTGTTTCTCACCGTCACCCTGATCGACATGCTCGCCAGCGGCCAGACCGGTCTGCACTGGAGCCTGCTGACGCATCTGCTGCGCGAGTTCGGCATCGGCGGCGTGATCGGCCTCGGCGGCGGCTGGCTGATGCTGCAACTGGTCAACCGGATCAACCTCGCCGCCGGCCTCTATCCGATATTGGTGATCGCTGGCGGTCTGGTGGTGTTTGCCTTGACCAACGCCCTGCACGGCAGCGGCTTCCTCGCGGTGTACCTGTGTGGCCTGGTGATCGGCAACCGTCCGGTACGCAGCCGCCACGGTATTCTGCACATGCTCGACGGCATGGCGTGGCTGGCGCAGATCGGCATGTTCCTCGTGCTCGGCCTGCTGGTCACTCCGCATGACTTGCTGCCGATCGCCCTGCCCGCCCTCGGTCTGGCGCTGTGGATGATTCTGTTTGCGCGGCCGCTGTCGGTGATCGTCGGCCTCCTGCCGTTCAAGGCCTTCCATGGCCGCGAAAAAGCCTTTATTTCCTGGGTCGGCCTGCGCGGCGCGGTACCGATCATTCTGGCGGTGTTCCCGCTGATGGCCGGGCTGCCGAATGCGCAGCTGTACTTCAACCTCGCCTTCTTCATCGTGCTGGTGTCGCTGCTGGTGCAGGGCACGAGCCTGCCGTGGGTGGCCAAACTGCTCAAGGTCACGGTACCGCCGGAGCCTGCACCAATCTCGCGATCGGCGCTGGAAGTGCACATCACCAGCGAGTGGGAACTGTTCGTTTACAAGCTCGGTGCGGAGAAATGGTGCATCGGCTCGCCCTTGCGTGAACTGAAAATGCCCGAAGGCACACGTATCGCTGCGCTGTTTCGTGGCCAGCAACTGCTCCATCCGTCGGGTAGTACGGTGCTGGAAGTCGATGATTTGCTGTGCGTTATCGGCCATGAACACAACCTGCCGGCGCTCGGCAAACTGTTCAGCCAGGCACCGCAACGCGGCCTCGATCTGCGCTTCTTCGGCGACTTCGTGCTGGAAGGAGACGCCCAGCTTAAAGCGGTCGCAGCGCTGTACGGGTTGCCGGCAGAAGGCATCGATCCTGACACGACCCTGGGCGCCTTCATTGCCCATAAAGTCGGTGGTGCACCGATCGTTGGTGACCAGGTGGAGTGGAACAACACCCACTGGACAGTCGCGGTCATGGACGGGAACAAGATCGGCAAAGTCGGCGTCAGATTCCCCGAAGGAAGTCGCCCGGGTCCCGGGCTCTTCCTCTAAACTGCGTCCACTCTCACTTGCTTGACCGGTCTCTATGCCTACCCTGCGCTCCTTTTTCGCCGCGGCCCTGCTGGGCCTGAGTCTTACTGTCGGCCCGCTGTACGCCGCCGAACCACCGTCCAGCGAAGCCGTGCAGGCGAGCCTCGACAAGCTCGCCGACAGCAAACTGCCGGATGCCGACAAAAAGACCCTGCAAACCGTCCTGCAGAACACCCTTAATCAGCTGAACAATCAGCGTGATTACGAACAGAAGCTGATCGATCTCAAACAGCAACTGGCGACGGCGCCCAAGCAGACCATCGAAAATGCCCGCGAACTGACGCGCCTCAAGGCCACCAGCGTGGTGCCGGTGGCGCAGCGTTTCCCCCGCGAATCGATTCCACAGCTGGAGCAGATCCTCACCGAGCGCTCGACCCAGCAGAGTGACCTGCAAAAAGCCCTGGCCGACGCCAACAGCCTGATCATCACCGCACAGACCCGCCCGGAGCGCGCCCAGGCGGAAATCTCTGCCAGCCAGACCCGAATTCAGCAGATCACCAACATCCTCAAGTCCGGCAAGGACGCGGGCAAAACGGTCAGCGCCGAGCAACGTGACCAGTTGAACGCCGAACTCGCCGCGCTGAATGCGCTGATCCCGCTGCGCCGTCAGGAACTGGCCGGCAACAGCCAGTTGCAGGATCTGGGCAACGCCCAGCATGACCTGCTCTCGGAGAAATCCGACCGCCTCGACCGCGAGATCCAGGAACTGCAAACCCTGATCAACCAGAAGCGTCTGGCGCAGTCTCAGGAAACCGTCACCCAGCAGTCGATCGAAGCACAAAAGTCCGGCGGCAGCAGCCTGCTCGCCAGCGAAAGCACGGCCAACCTCAAGCTCTCGGACTATCTGCTGAAAAGCACCGACCGCCTCAACGAGGTGACCCAGCAGAACCTGCAGACCAAACAGCAACTCGACAGCCTGACCCAAAGCGACTCGGCACTCGACGAGCAGATCAACGTGCTCAAAGGCAGCCTGCTGCTGTCGAAGATTCTCTATAAGCAGAAACAGGCGCTGCCGCGCTTGAAGGTCGACCGCGACCTCGCCGATCAGATCGCCGACATTCGCCTGTATCAGTTCGAAGTCAGCCAGCAACGTGAGCTGCTCAGCAACCCCTCGACCTACGTCGACAATCTGCTGGCGACGCAACCGCCGGAACAGGTCACCCCGCAACTGCGCAAAAGCCTGCTTGATCTGGCCAACACCCGCGCCGACCTGCTCGAACGCTTGAACCGCGAACTGAGCGCGGTGCTCAACGAATCGATCACCCTGCAACTCAATCAGAAACAACTGCTGAGCACCGCGCAAAGCCTGCGCGCGACCCTCGATGAGCAAATGTTCTGGATTCCCAGCAACAAGCCGCTGGACATCGAGTGGATGCGCAGTGTGCCGGAGCGCCTCAAGCGCCAGATCGATACGCTGCCTTGGGCGTCCAGCCTGAGTGAGCTGACCGACGGTCTGATCCAGCGCCCCTTGCTGTTCCTGCCGCTGGCCCTGCTGATCGGCGCCCTGCTGTGGCGACGCAAAGCCCTGTACGGCAGACTCAACAAGGTTCACCAGGACATCGGCCACTTCAAACGCGACAGCCAGTGGCACACGCCGCAAGCGATCCTGATCAATATCCTGCTGGCAATGCCGGTGGCGCTCGGCCTGGCGCTGTGCGGCCTGGCGTTGCAGATCGACGCTCGCGGGCAGAACGCCAACATGGGCGCAGCCCTGTTGCAGATGGGCCAGGCGTGGCTGGTGTTCTACACCGCGTATCGAATTCTGGCGCCGGGCGGCGTGGCGGAACTGCACTTCCGCTGGGAAAAACCGCAGGTCGAATTCCTGCAAGGCTGGATCCGTCGGCTCGGTCTGGTGGTGATGGCGCTGGTGACCATTGTCGCCGTCGCCGAACTGCAACCGGCGGCGCTGGCCGACGACGTACTCGGGATGCCCGTGGTACTGACCTGCTACGCATTGATGGCATGGCTGCTCAGCCGTCTGTTGATCAGCAGCCCGGCCCACGAAAACACCTCGCTGTTCCGCAAGGCCGTTGGCGTGATGTTCACCCTGCTGCCGATCGCGCTGTTTGTCGCGGTGTGCTTCGGCTACTACTACACCGCGCTGAAGCTCAGTGATCGCTTGATCAACACCCTGTACCTGCTGATGTTCTGGCTGGTGATCGAGGCCACCTTCGTCCGTGGCCTCAGCGTTGCCGCGCGGCGTCTGGCCTACCAGCGTGCGCTGGCCAAACGTCAGGCGGCGAAAGAGGCCGGCGACGGCGAGGCGGTGATCGAAGAGCCAACGCTGGACATCGAAAAGGTCAACGAACAGTCTCTGCGCCTGATTCGCCTGGCCCTGCTCGGTGGCTTCATCGCGGCGCTGTACTGGGTCTGGTCGGACCTGATCTCGGTGTTCTCGTACCTCGACAACATCACCCTCTACGAATACACCAGCGGCACCGGCGCCAACATGAGCATGGTGCCGATCAGCATCGGCGACATGCTCGGCGCGCTGATCATCATCGGCATCACCTTCGCCCTCGCACGCAACTTGCCGGGCCTGCTCGAAGTGTTCGTGCTGTCCAAGCTCAATCTGGCGCAGGGCAGTGCCTACGCAACCACCACGCTGCTGTCGTACGTGATTGCCGGCGTCGGTTTCGTCTCGACCCTGTCGACCCTCGGCGTCAGCTGGGACAAGTTGCAATGGCTGGTGGCGGCGCTGTCGGTCGGCCTCGGCTTCGGCATGCAGGAGATCTTCGCCAACTTCATCTCCGGCATCATGATTCTGTTCGAGCGCCCGGTGCGGATCGGCGACACCATCACCATCGGCAACCTCTCGGGCACGGTGAGCAAGATCCGCATCCGCGCCACGACCATCACCGACTTCGACCGCAAGGACATCATTGTTCCGAACAAGACGTTCATCACCGGGCAACTGATCAACTGGTCGCTGACCGACACCATCACCCGTGTGACGCTGAAGCTCGGCGTCGATTACGGTTCCGATCTCGATCTGGTCAGAGAATTGCTGCTCAAGGCTGCCCGCGAAAACCCACGGGTACTAAAAGAACCCGAGCCGCACGTGTACTTCCTCAACTTCGGCGAAAGCACCCTCGACCACGAGTTGCGCATGCACGTGCGCGACCTCGGTGACCGTAACCCGGTGCTCGATGAGGTCAACCGCTTCATCAACCGCGAGTTCAAGAAGCAGCACATCAACATCTCGTTCCGCCAGATGGAGGTTTACCTGAAGAACCTGCACGGCCAGGAATACAAGTTGGTGCCGGTCGAGGCCGATGCGAAAACCATCGTGCCGGTCGCCGACGATCAGAAACCGCTGCAAGAGCCGCCGCCGGCCAAACTCGACTAACCGGTCTGATCCCAGCAGAATGCTCGAACATTCTGCTGGAGCCGGCCCTTGAAAGCCCTCGACGAACTGACCTTCGACAATCGCTTTGCCCGCCTGGGCGACGCGTTCTCCGCCCATGTGCTGCCCGAGCCGATCGACAATCCGCGTCTGGTCGTGGCGAGCCCGGCGGCCCTGGCCTTGCTCGATCTCGATCCGGCGACCGCTGAAACCGAGGAATTTGCCGAACTGTTCGGCGGCCACAAGCTGTGGGCCGATGCCGAGCCGCGAGCGATGGTCTATTCCGGGCATCAGTTCGGCGGCTATACGCCGCAACTGGGTGATGGTCGTGGTTTGTTGCTCGGCGAGGTCTACAACACTGCCGGCGAGCATTGGGACTTGCACCTCAAGGGCGCCGGGCAGACGCCGTTTTCGCGCATGGGCGATGGCCGCGCGGTGTTGCGTTCGTCGATCCGCGAGTTCCTTGCCTCCGAAGCCTTGTACGCGCTGAACATTCCTTCCTCGCGGGCAGCCTGCGTGATCGGCTCCGACACCCCGGTGTGGCGCGAAAAGCAGGAACGCGCGGCGATGGTGCTGCGCTTGGCGCCGAGCCATGTCCGCTTCGGCCACTTCGAATATTTCTACTACACCAAACGTCCCGAGCAGCAAAAGCAGCTCGGCGAACACGTTTTGGCAATGCACTTCCCTGAGTGCCTGGAGCAACCGGAACCGTATCTGGCGATGTTCCGCGAAATCGTCGAGCGCAACGCCGAACTGATCGCCAAATGGCAGGCCTACGGCTTCTGCCACGGCGTGATGAACACCGACAACATGTCGATCCTCGGCATCACGTTCGACTTCGGCCCGTTCGCCTTCCTCGATGACTTCGACGCTAACTTCATCTGCAATCATTCGGATGATCAGGGGCGTTACTCGTTCAGCAATCAGGTGCCGGTCGGCCAATGGAACCTCAGCGCACTGGCGCAGGCGTTGACGCCGTTCATCAGCGTTGAAGCCCTGCGCGAAACCCTCGGCTTGTACCTGCCACTGTTCCAGGCGCACTACCTCGACCTGATGCGCCGGCGCCTCGGCTTTACCAGCGCTGAAGATGACGACCAGCTACTGCTGGAAAACCTGCTGCAACTGATGCAGAACAGCGGCGTCGACTACACGCTGTTCTTCCGCCGACTCGGTGAAGAGTCGGCCGAACAGGCCGTCGCCCGGTTGCGTGATGACTTCGTCGACATCAAGGGTTTTGATGCCTGGGGTGAACGCTACGTCGCCCGGGTTGCCCGCGATGGCGATGCTGATCAAACGCAGCGCCAAGCGCGGATGCATGCGGTCAATCCGCTGTACATCCTGCGCAACTATCTGGCGCAAAAAGCCATCGATGCGGCTGAGCAAGGGGATTACTCAGAAGTACGCCGACTGCATGCGGTGTTGAGCAAACCGTTTGAAGAGCAGCCGGGGATGGAGGGTTATGCCGAGCGGCCACCGGAGTGGGGCAAGCATTTGGAGATCAGTTGTTCTTCCTGATGGCCAACGCCTCATCTTGATAAACAGTTCGTACGACTCCAGATAAGTCGTACGAACCGCAGAACTCCAATGAGCCAAACATGACCAACCCAGTCCTCATCCCCTGCCCCTCCTGCAACGGCCTCAACCGTATCCCCGCCGAGCGCCTCGCTGACCAGCCCAAGTGCGGTCGCTGCAAATCCGCGGTGCTGTTGAGCAAACCGTTCGAACTCAAGCAAGGCGATTACGCCAGTCAGATCAAGGGTGATCTGCCGTTGCTGGTGGATGTCTGGGCGCAGTGGTGTGGGCCGTGCAAGTCGTTTGCGCCGCTGTTCGAGCAGGCGGCGGCGCAATTGGCGGGCAAGTGTCGGTTGGCCAAGCTCGACAGCGAGGCGAATCAGCAGTTGTCGGCGCAGTTGGGGATTCGCTCGATTCCGAGTCTGATTCTGTTCAGGAACGGCCGGGAGGTGGCGCGGCAGAGCGGTGCGTTGCCGTTGCCGCAATTGATGGCGTGGCTGCGTAGCCAGGGCATCTGAAACACCACAAATCCAACTGTAGGAGTGAGCCTGCTCGCGATGGCGTTCGTCCAGCCAACATCTATGTGGCTGACACACCGCTATCGCGAGCAGGCTCACTCCTACAGGGGATCTGCGTAGCTCAAGAGATCAGTGCCCTTCGAGCAAGTTATGCAGTTCAACAAACTGCTGAGTCAGCTTGTGTCGCGGATCGAGATGGATCAGCGGCGTGCTGGCCTGGTGCGACTCGCGCATGCGCACTGAGCTGGTCAGGTACACCGGCAGCACCGGCAAGCCTTCGGCAATCAGCTCATCGAGAATCTGCTGCGGCAGGCTGGCCCGGGCCTGGAACTGGTTGACCACGATGCCTTCGACTTCCAGGCCTTCGTTGTGGTCATCCTTCAATTCTTCAATCTCGGCCATGAGACCGTAGAGGGCCTGACGCGAAAAACTGTCGCAATCGAAGGGAATCAATACCCGATCAGCGGCAATCAGCGCCGATACCGCGTAGAAATTCAATGCTGGCGGTGTATCCAGGTAGATCCGGTCGTAATCTTCCGCCAACTCATCGAGCAACTTGCGCAGCTTGTTGATCTTGTGTTTCGCCTCGAGCTTGGGTTGCAGGTCGGCCAGCTCGGCGGTGGCGGTGATGATGTGCAGGTTGTCGAACGGCGTTTCGTAGATGTCCGCCTGGTTTTTCTTCGAGAACGGCCCGGACGACAGCGTCTGCTTGAAGAAGTCGGCAATGCCCATCGGGATGTCGTCGCCGGTGAGCCCGGTCAGATACTGAGTGGAGTTGGCTTGGGCATCGAGATCCACCAACAGCGTGCGATAACCCTCGCTGGCGCTGACCGCCGCCAGATTGCAGGCAATGCTGGACTTGCCTACGCCACCTTTCTGATTGAACACCACGCGCCGCATGACAAAACCTCCGTGTATCAAAGAATGACCGAGTGTAGATGCGCGCGACCTCGCTTCGCTACCTTCACGGACACGGACTACAAAGTCAGGTGCAAATATCTCCGTGTGCCTGGCGCAAAAACTGTCATTGATCGTCGCGATGCCCGACAGACAAGCCGCCGCCAATCTGGATAATGGCCAAGTGACAGTTTTTCAGCGTACGACTCAGTACATTTTACTGCGCAAAATGTAACCAGCATTTGCTACACACTCGTCGCACCGGGATAATGCGCGCCACCCGGCGCCAAGCGCCACGTCAAGCCTGCTGCGGTTCTGGCGACTCAACGCGTCAACAATAGCCCGCAGGGGCGGGATGAAATCCGTGATCAACTTCAACATCGCCCAATGGCGCGCGTGGGCCCCCGGGCTCGACAGCGTGGACGCCTGGCAGGCCTGGAGCCGACAACCGGTGGTGCTCCAGGCCAGTGATGCCGCGCCCGATGTGTCGTTTTTGCCGGCCATGCAGCGTCGGCGTCTCAGTCGCTTGGCGCGGATGGCGTTCAGTGTCGGCTGGCCACTGGCCGACGGACGGGAAAACCTGCCCCTGGTATTCGTTTCCCGCCATGGTGAAACCCCACGCACCTACGAGATTCTCCGCGATCTGGCCACCGAGCAACCGCTGTCGCCGACCCAGTTCAGCCTGTCGGTGCATAACGCGATCATCGGCCTGTGGTCGATCATGCGCGGTGAAACCAGCGAAATGACCGCCCTCGCTGCGGCGGGCGACGGTCTCGAACACGGCATGCTCGAAGCGGCAGCGCTGCTCAACGAAGGCGCCCCGGCGGTGCTGCTGGTGATCACTGAAGAACAACCGCCCGCAGCGTATTCGGAGTGGATCGACGATGTGCCGTTTCCGTATGCGGTCGGTCTGTTGCTCACCCCGGGTACCGATTGGCGGCTGACCCTGAACAGCACCACAGAAGCACTGTCCAAAGCGCACTGGCCCCACGCGCTCAATCTGCTGCGAACCCTGCTCGGCCAGCAACCCCTTTGCCAACATGCCTGGAAAAATCGCGTATGGACCTGGCAACGCAGCCTGTGACCGAGAAAAACCGCGACGCCTACTACTGGCGCCTGCTGGCCACCGCCGCCAGCTTTGCCCTGTTCGGGCTGGGCGGGTTGTGCCTGCGCGTGCTGGTGTTTCCGCTGCTCGGCTGCCTGCCCGGCGATGCGCGCGCGCATCGCCGGCGTGCGCGGCAGACCGTCAGTCGGCTGTTCTGGTTTTTCGTGCGGTTCATGGCCCGCACCGGCGTGCTGACCTACGACATTCAAGGCGCCGAGCGTCTCGGTCGGCCAGGGCAGATGATCATCGCCAACCACCCGTCGCTGATCGACGTGGTGTTCCTCATCGGTCTGGTGCGCCAGGCCAACTGCGTGGTGAAGAAAAGCCTGTGGGAAAACCCCTTCACGCGCGGACCACTGCGCAGCACCGAATACATCAGCAACGACGGCAGCATGGACATGCTCGATGCCGCCGCCCAAGCCCTGCAAAACGGCCAGACCCTGATCATTTTCCCCGAAGGCACGCGCACCCAGCCGGGGCAGGCGCCGGCCTTTCATCGGGGCGCGGCGGCGATTGCCCTGCGCGGTGCGAAAATCCTCACCCCGGTGATTATCAAGGTCAACCCGACCACGCTGACCAAAGCCGAACCGTGGTATCGGATCCCATGCCGCCGCGTGCACTTCAGTTTTCGAATCGGCGCCGATATAGACCCACAGACCTTCGCCGCGCAGGGGCCTGCACCGCAAGCCTCGCGCAAGCTCAACGATTATTTGCACTCTTACTTTATTAAGGAGCTCGCCGAAGATGAGCGATCTGAATCGTGACATCAAACTGCTGATCATCGATGCCCTCGGTCTTGAAGACATCAGCGCCGACGACATCGGCGACGAGCAGACGCTGTTCGGCGAAGGCCTCGGCCTGGATTCCGTTGACGCGCTGGAACTGGGGCTGGCGATCCAGAAAAAATACGGCATCAAGATCGACGCCGATGCCAAAGACACCCGTAACCATTTCACCAACGTGGCCAGCCTTGCGGCGTTCGTCACGGCAAAACAGGCAGCTTGAGACCGGACCATGCAAACTCGTGACGATATTTTCAACACCCTGCGCGATGCCCTGGTCGAGCTGTTCGAACTGGATCCGGCCCGTGTGAGCCTGGACTCCAACCTGTATCAGGATCTGGAAATCGACAGCATCGACGCCGTCGATCTGATCGATCACATCAAGCGCCAGACCGGCAAGAAAATCGCCGCCGAAGAATTCAAATCGGTGCGCACCGTCGGTGACGTGGTCGAGGCGGTCTACCGTCTGGTTCAACCGGCCGCATGAGCCGATTGATCGGCCTCGGCCTGCTGCTGGCCGGTCTGCTGTACCCCTTTGCGGTGTATTTCGGCATGGAGCATTTTGCCCCGTGGCAGTTCGGTCTGCTGCTCGGCAGTCTGTGGCTGGCGCGGGCCCTGAGCGGCGAGCGCAAGCCTGGCAGCCTGTGGATGGCGTGCGTGGCCATTGTCTTCTGCGTGTTGTTGGCGCTGTTCGACAGTCCGCTGTTGCTGCGCTGGTATCCGGTGCTGATCAGCGGCTTCATGCTGGTGCTATTCAGCCTGAGCCTGAAATACGGGCCGCCGATGGTTGAGCGTCTGGCGCGCCTGCGTGAGCCGGAGCTGCCGGACATCGCGATTCGCTACACGCGCAAGGTCACGGTGGCCTGGAGCGTGTTTTTCTTCTTTAACGGTTTGTGCGCCGCCCTCCTGACCCTGTGGGCGCCGCTGAATTGGTGGATGTTGTACACCGGCCTGATCTCCTATGGATTGATCGGCCTGATGTTTGCCATTGAATGGCTGATACGACAACGGGTAAGAGGCCGTACATGAACTGGATAAAACTTGAGCAGCTGTTGCTCAAGGCTGTGCCGGCGCGGGCAATCAGCCACGCACCGGCCATTGATCACGCGCAGTTGTGTGAACAGGCGCTGAGCGTCGCCGCCGGCCTGCAAGCCCGGGGCGTCAAGCGTGTGGCTGTGCATCTGGAAGATGCTGCCGACCTGGCCATCGTCTTGCTGGGTGCGTGGCGTGCAGGCGTCAGCGTTCTGTTGCCATCGGATCTGCAAGCGCAAACCCGCCAGCGTTGGTCAGGCGAAGTTGACTTGTGGCTGACCGATCAATCCGCTGACGCGCAACTGCACGACTTTCAGCAGCCACCGCTGCCTGGCGCTGCACTGGATCTCGATCAGTGCCGCCTGAGCCTGTGCACTTCCGGCTCCAGCGGTGAACCCAAGCGTATCGACAAGACCCTGCGCCAACTGGCCAATGAGGTCGAGGCGCTGGAACAACTGTGGGGCGCTGATCTCGCTGACGCCTGCATCATCGGCAGCGTCGCCACCCAACATATCTACGGTTTGCTGTTTCGCGTGCTGTGGCCGCTGTGCGCCGGGCGCCCGTTCGTGCGCAAGCAACTGGCATTCCCCGAAGACTTGCAACGCGCCAGCCGCGAATGTCCGGCGTTCGCCTGGGTCGCCAGCCCGGCGCTGCTCAAGCGCATGGGCGACAACCTCGACTGGCCGGCCCTGAGCGTCGTGCGCCGGGTGTTTTCCTCCGGTGGCGCGTTACCGGCAGACGCCGCACACAGCCTGCATCAGCGGTTGCAGCAGTGGCCGACCGAGATTCTCGGCAGCTCGGAAACCGGCGGCATCGCCTGGCGTCAGGGCGAACAACTGTGGCAGCCATTTGCGGGTGTTGAATTGAGTCAGGACGCCGACGGTGCACTGCTGATTGCGTCGCCTTATCTGCCTGCCGGCCACATCGAACACACCGCCGATGCCGCGCGCATCGCCGCCGATGGCCGCTTCGAGTTGCTTGGACGTCTGGACCGCATCGTCAAACTGGAAGAAAAACGCATCTCCCTGCCGATGCTCGAGCAAGCTTTGGTCGCCCATGCCTGGGTCGCCGAAGCGCGCCTGGGCGTGGTCCAGGAAAATCGCGCGTCGCTGGGCGCCCTGCTGGTCCTCAGCGAAGCGGGCCTGTTCGCCTTGCGTGAACACGGCCGGCGCAGCCTGACTGAGGGCCTGCGCCAGCATTTGCGTCAACATTGTGAAGCGCTGGCCCTGCCGCGACGCTGGCGGCTGGTGCGGCAATTGCCGCTGAACAGCCAAGGCAAACTGCCTCAGGCTGACGTCGAAGCGTTGCTGCTGGCGCCACGGCCGAAGGCCCCCGAAGTGCTTGAGCAAATCGAGACGGACGGCGAGTGGAGCCTGCAACTGGGCGTGCCGGCGGATCTGGCCTATTTCAGTGGGCACTTTCCCAAGGCCCCGGTTTTGCCGGGCGTTGTGCAGGTGGAATGGGCGCTGAATCTGGCTCGGCAACTGCTGAATCTGGGCGGCGCGTTTGCCGGCATGGAAGTGCTGAAATTCCAGCAACTGGTGCGCCCGGGGGATGAAATTCAGCTGCATCTGCGCTTTGATCCGGAGCGCAGCAAGTTGTATTTCGCTTATCGCAATGACACGGCGACGTGCTCCAGTGGGCGGATTCTTTTGGGTGTAGAGCATGATTGACCTTGGTGAGTGCTGCGCACTCAATCGCGAGCAGGCTCACTCCTACAGGGATCGCGGTTTTCCACAGGAGAACTGTTATGCATAACCCTTGCGCGGTGATTCCGGTTTATAACCACGAAACAGCGATCGGAACGGTGGTCGAGGCTCTGCTCGAGCAAGGTCTGCCGTGCATTCTGGTCGACGATGCGAGCACACCCTCCTGCGCCCGCGTACTCGATACGCTGGCCGAGCGCGACAACGTGCATCTGGTACGCCTCACCGCCAACCAAGGCAAGGGCGGCGCGGTGATGACCGGCCTGCGTGAGGCCTCAAGACTGGGCTTCAGCCATGCCTTGCAGGTCGATGCCGACGGTCAGCACGACTTGCACGATGTCGCGCGGTTTGTCGACGAATCCCGCGCCCACCCCGAGGCGTTGATCTGCGGTTATCCGCTGTTCGACGAGAGCGTGCCGAAGGGCCGCCTGTATGCGCGCTATCTGACCCATGTCATGGTCTGGATCAACACGCTGTCACTGCAGATCCGTGATTCGATGTGCGGTTTTCGCGTGTACCCGCTGGTGCCGACACTGGCCCTGATCGACTCGGCAAAAATCGGCAAACGGATGGATTTCGACTCGGACATTCTCGTCCGCCTGGCGTGGCGCAATCAGCCGATGCGCTGGCTGCAGACCAGCGTGCATTACCCGCTGGACGGCATGTCGCACTTTCGCCTGTTCCACGACAACGCGTTGATTTCGAGCATGCACACACGCTTGTTCTTCGGCATGTTGCTGCGCCTTCCCGTGATCCTCTGGCGACGGTGGCGAGCATGACCGGCGAAACCGACAAGAAGCACTGGGCGGACCGCGAGGAACGCGGCAGCTTCCTGCTGATGAAATTCACGGCGCTCGCCGCCAAGCTCTTGGGGCGACGCCTGCTCAGCCCATTGTTGTACGGCATCGTTCTGTACTTTTTCCTGTTCGGCCGCACGGCACGGCGCAGTGCCTGGCAATACCAGCAGCGCCTCGCCGAATCGACCCGGCGCGAAGATTTGCGTCCGAGTCATCGGCGGGTGTTTGGCCAGTTCATGGCCTTCGCCGACTCCATGCTCGACAAACTCGACGTGTGGAACGGCAAGCTGCGCATCGAACAGATCGAGATCATCGACCCGGCGCTGCTGCGCAACCAGTTGCGCGGCAGTCGCGGGCAACTGCTGGTCGGCGCGCACCTGGGCAACCTCGAGGTGTGCCGCGCACTGGCGGAGATCGGTGAGAAGGTCACCATGAACGTGCTGGTGCACACCAAGCACGCCGAGCAATTCAACCGTTTGCTCGGTGAAGCCGGAGCGACCAACCTGCGCCTGATTCAGGTCAGCGAGCTCGACCCGGTGATCATGCTGCAACTGCATGAGCGGTTGGAGCGCGGCGAGTGGCTGGCGATTGCCGGTGACCGTGTGCCGCTACACGGCGGGCGCAGCGTGACCGTGGACTTTCTCGGCCATCCGGCGCCGTTCCCGCAAGGCCCGTGGCTGCTGGCCGGTTTGCTCAAATGCCCGGTCAATCTGCTGATGTGCCTGAAACAGCCGGACGGCCACTATCGCCTGACCCTCGAACCCTTCGCCGAGACCATCGTGTGGAAGCGCAGCGAGCGCGAGCAGGTCATTCATCAGTGGGCCACCCGCTATGCGCAGCGCCTGAGTCACTATTGCCTCGAAGCGCCGCAACAATGGTTCAACTTTTACCCTTTCTGGAAGACCGATGACGACGCCAACCCATGAGCCGGTAACCTTCGGCGAACGCCCATTGCGCATCGAAGACGTGCTGGCCCTGGCCAACCGTCAGGCGCCCGTGCAATTGCAGAGCGACGCCGATTACCGCGAGCGCATCGCCAAGGGCGCGCGGTTCCTTGATTCGCTGCTGGACAAGGAAGGCGTGATCTATGGCGTGACCACCGGTTACGGCGACTCCTGCGTGGTCGCGGTGCCGTTGCATCACGTCGAAGCGTTGCCGCGTCACCTCTACACCTTCCACGGTTGCGGGTTGGGCAAACTGCTCGACGCGCAAGCCACCCGCGCGGTGCTGGCAGCGCGTTTGCAGTCGTTGTGCCACGGAGTTTCCGGGGTGCGCGTAGAGCTTCTCGAACGCCTGCACGCCTTTCTCGAATATGACATCCTGCCGCTGATTCCCGAAGAAGGCTCGGTCGGTGCCAGCGGCGATCTGACGCCGCTGTCCTACGTCGCCGCGACACTCTCCGGCGAGCGTGAAGTGATGTTCCGTGGCGAACGCCGTCAGGCTGCCGACGTGCATCGCGAACTTGGCTGGACGCCTTTGGTGCTGCGTCCGAAAGAAGCGTTGGCGCTGATGAACGGCACCGCCGTAATGACTGGCCTCGCCTGCCTCGCCTTTGCCCGCGCCGACTATCTGCTGCAACTGGCCACGCGCATCACCGCGCTCAACGTGGTCGCGCTGCAAGGTAATCCGGAACACTTCGACGAACGTCTGTTCGCCGCCAAACCGCATCCGGGGCAAATGCAGGTCGCCGCGTGGCTGCGCAAGGATCTGGCGATCGACGCGCCGACCGCGCCGCTGCACCGCTTGCAGGATCGCTACTCGCTGCGTTGCGCCCCGCACGTGCTCGGCGTCTTGGCTGACAGCCTGAACTGGCTGCGTTCGTTCATCGAAATCGAACTGAACAGCGCCAACGACAACCCGATCATCGACGCCGAAGCCGAGCGCGTGCTGCACGGCGGGCACTTCTACGGTGGCCATATCGCCTTCGCCATGGACAGTCTGAAAAACCTCGTGGCCAACGTCGCCGACCTGCTCGATCGGCAACTCGCGCTGCTGGTCGACGAGCGTTACAACCACGGTTTGCCGAGCAACTTGTCCGGCGCGCCAGCGGATCGCGCAATGCTCAACCACGGCTTCAAGGCTGTGCAGATCGGCACCAGCGCCTGGACCGCCGAAGCGCTGAAAAACACCATGCCGGCCAGCGTGTTCTCGCGCTCCACCGAGTGCCACAACCAGGACAAAGTGAGCATGGGCACCATCGCCGCCCGCGATGCGATCCGTGTGCTGGAGCTGACCGAACAGGTCGCCGCTGCCACCCTGCTCGCCGCCAACCAAGGCGTATGGCTGCGCGCGCAGGCCGAGGACGCGCGACCGCTGCCGCCGTCGCTGGCAGCGATGCACGCAGAGCTGGCCAAGGATTTCCCGCCGGTGATCGAAGACCGCGCGCTGGAAGGCGAACTGCGCCTGTGCCTGCAACGCATCGCCGCGCAACACTGGAGGCTGCATGCGTAGCGCCGGAGTGCTTCACGCCGACACGGAAATCCTCGTACCGTTTTTCGACGTCGACACCATGCACGTGGTCTGGCACGGCCATTACGTCAAATACCTCGAAGTCGCGCGGTGTGCGCTACTCGACAAGATCGGCCACAACTACACGCACATGGTCGAATCCGGGTTCGCCTGGCCGATCATCGACCTGCAACTGCGCTACGTGCGCGGCGCGGTGTTCGGCCAGCGCTTGAATGTGCGCGCCAATCTGGTCGAGTGGGAAAATCGCCTGAAGATCAACTACCTGATCACCGACCTGCAAACCGGCGAGCGCCTGACCCGCGCCAGCTCGGTGCAGGTCGCCGTCGACGTAAGCAGCCGCGAGATGCAGCTGGCTTCGCCGAAAGTTTTCACCGATGCCGTGGAAAGGATGCTGCGATGAATGTTTTTGTTAAAACCTTGAGCGTATTGGCGCTGCTGACGGTGTCGGCGCTGGCCAATGCTTTCGAGCTGCAACAATTGAGCGAACAACTGGCAAAACCGGAGGTGATCCACGGCCGGTTCATCCAGGAAAAACACCTGCGTGCCCTGCCGCAGCCGCTGCTCAGCAAGGGCAATTTCGTCCTGGCGAAAAACCGCGGCCTGCTCTGGCTGCTGAAAACGCCATTGCAGCAGGACTACCGCATCACCGCACAGGGCATCGCTCGTCGCGACGATAACGGCTGGCAACTGCTGCCGAACAAGAGCGCCGGGGCCGAGCAGAACCGCTTGTTCCTCGCCGTACTGCAAGGCGACAGCAGCGGCCTGCAACGCGACTTCGAACTGGCCCTGAGTGGCGACGCGCAACAGTGGAAACTCACCCTGACCCCGCGCTCGCTGCTGCTCAAGCAAGTGTTCAAACAGATCAACATCGACGGCGGCGCGCTGGTGCAGACCATCGAACTGCTGGAAACCCAGGGCGACAGCACTGTGCTGCGCATGCAGGACAGCATCGCCAATCAACCGTTGAGCGACGCGGAGCAACATGACTTTGCCGAGTGAACGCAGGCTGCCCTGGCTGTTTCTTATCCTGCTGCTGGCAGTCGTTGCGCTGGCCGGTTGGCAATGGCGTGACGGCGCGCCGCTGTCGGCGAACCTGATGGAACTGGTGCCCGGCACCAACCCTGATGCCCTCGAACTGCGCGCCGAACAGCGCATGCAAGAACCGCTCAACCGCGAAATGCTGGTGCTGGTCGGCCACGCCGATCGCCAGCAAGCGGTGGCCATGGCGCAGACGCTGGGCGAGCAATGGCAGGCCAGCGGGCTGTTCGAAAAAGTCCAGTGGAACCTGCAAGCGGACTTGCCAGCCTTGCGCACGCAATTGCTGCAAGGGCGGCTGGCGATGCTCTCGGCGGACGACCGGCAACTGCTCAGCGAACACCCCGACGTCTTCATTCAACAACGCGTGCAGGCACTGTTCGACCCGTTCACTGGGTTCAGTCTGGTGCCGAGCCAGGACGACTGGCTGGGCCTGACCGGACGCATCCAGAACAGCCAGCCGAAACACGGCGCAGTGCAACTGGACATCGGCAGCGGGGCATTGGTCGCCGATGCCGACGGCAAGAGCTGGGTGATGCTGCGCGCGCGCACAACCGGCAACGCCTTCGACATGAACCTGCCGCTGCAAGTGGCCGACCTGCTCCAGCACAGTCGCGAGCAAGCGGCAAAATCCGACGTGCAACTGCTCGCCGCCAGTGGCCTGCTGTACGCGGCCAACGGTCAACAACAGGCAACGCGCGAAATGACCTGGGTCGGCGGCGGTGCCACGCTCGGCATTCTGCTGTTGCTGCTGTTGGCGTTTCGCCGCTGGCGGGTCTTGCTGGCCTTCGTGCCGGTGCTGGTCGGCATGTTGTTCGGCGCGGTGGCGTGCGTGGCACTGTTCGGCCACATGCACGTGATGACGCTGGTACTGGGCTCAAGCCTGATCGGCGTCGCCGTCGATTATCCGCTGCACTATCTGTCGAAAAGCTGGAGCCTGAAACCATGGCGCAGTTGGCCGGCGCTGCGCCTGACCGTGTCCGGGCTGACGCTGAGCCTGATCACCAGCGTCATCGGATATCTGGCACTGGCCTGGACGCCGTTTCCGGCGCTGACGCAAATTGCCGTGTTCTCCGCAGCCGGGTTGCTCGGTGCGTACCTGTCGGCGGTGTGTCTGCTGCCAGCGCTGCTGAAAAACCTTGAGCTGCGTCCCGCACAATGGCCGCTGCGACTCGCCGAACGCTTGGTCAATCTGCGCGAAAAACTGCTTGAGCGGGTGCGTACCCCGGTCCTGCTAGCGCTGCTGATCGCCTTCTGCACCGGCGGTCTGGTGCAGCTGCAAAGCAAGAACGATATCCGCCAATGGGTCGGCGCGCCGCAGCGTCTGACCGATGAAGCGCAGACCATCGCGCGCATCACCGGCTATCAGCCGACCAGCCAATTCTTCCTCGTGCGCGCCGCCGATCAGCAGCAACTGCTTGAACGCCAGGCGGCGCTCAGCGAGCGCCTGGAACAACTGGTCAACCTCGACAAACTGCAAGGCTATCTGGCCCTCGATCAACTGGTCAGCCCGCCGAGCCAACAGGAGCAGGTGCGCGCAGCGCTGAATAAACTGCCGCAATACTGGCAGCCGCTACTCGACCTTGGCGTTCCGCTCGCGGCGCTGCAAACCGAGTTGCAACAGTTGCAAACGGTGCCTGCCGAAGACATCGACACCGCGCTGGCCGGCCCGCTCGGCGAGCCTTATCGCATGCTCTGGCTAGGCCCGAGCGCCGAGGGCGTGGCGGCGATGACCAGCCTGCAAGGCTTGAACAACCCTGCGCTGTTGCGGATTCAGGCACTGGACTTACCGGGTGTGACATTGGTCGATCGTCTCGGTGAATTGAATGCGGTGTTCGCCGCCACGCAGATCAGCGCAGCCGAATTGAAGCTCGCCTCGTGCGTGTTGATCGTGCTGGTACTGATCCTGCCGTTCGGCTTCGGCGGTGCCTTGCGTATCGTTGCCCTGCCGCTGCTGGCAGCGCTGTGCAGTCTGGCCAGCCTCGGTTGGCTCGGCCAGCCGCTGACCCTGTTCAGCCTGTTCGGCCTGCTGCTGGTCACGGCGATCAGTGTCGATTACGCGATCCTCATGCGTGAACAGGTCGGCGGTGCGGCGGTGAGCCTGCTCGGCACATTGCTGGCGGCGCTGACGACATGGCTGTCGTTCGGTCTGCTGGCGGTTTCGAGCACGCCGGCGGTGAGCAATTTCGGCCTGTCGGTAAGCCTCGGTCTTGCCTTCAGCTTCCTGCTGGCACCGTGGGCCGGACGTCACGAACACCCTGCGCCGGTTGCGGAGCCGGCAGCATGATGGTCGTTGCCTTCTGGCTGCTGGCCCTGGCGTTGTTTGTCGCGGCCACCCGTGTCGGTCGTCATTTCGGCTTGATCCCGATTGTCAGTCAGTTGCTGTTGGCGAGTTTCGGCTTGCCGCTGCTGATGTACTTCTGGATCGAACCGGGCTGGCAGCTCAGCGGCGCGCAACTGATCGCACCGGACTGGTTGAAGAGTCTGTACAGCCTGAGTTTTGCCCTGCTGCTCGGGCATATCCTCAGTGATGTGATCGATCTGCAACTTGATCGCCAAAGCGTGAAAATCGCCGTGCCGAGTTTCGCCGTGCCATTCGTCTGTGGCCTGGCGACGGCTTACTGGCTGCTGCCCACACAACCATGGCTCAACTCACTGGCTATCGGCCTGGTGTTCGCGATTACCGCGATTCCGGTGCTGTACCTGTATCTGCGCCATATCGACTATCCACCGGCCGCCACCCGACGGCTGGTGCAAACCGCGATCCTCATCGACCTGACGTGCTGGACGCTGTTCGGCCTCGCTCAGGGTAGCCTGCACCTGAGCAGTCTGTTGCTGCCGGTGGGGCTTGCGTGCGTGCCATTGCTGCTGCGTCTGCTCGGTGTACGGCGACCGCTGACCTACAGCCTCGGTTTCTTCGCGCTGCTGGTCATGGCCGAGCATTACAAACTCAATGCGCTGATTTTCGGCATCGGCTATCTGCTGTGCATGGCTGCGCTGAAAGTGCCGCTGGTGCTGCCAGTACCGGCGCGCTGGATGAGCCGCTTGCAGACGTGGATCGCCATCCCGTTGATCCTCACATTCGGCATCGTGCAGATCGATGTGCACAGCGCCGTCGCCAGCCTTGGCGCCCTGCAATGGGCAGCACTGCTGCTGGTGCCGATTGCCAGCAAACTGCTGGGCAACTGGCTCGGCCTCGGCTGGGCCGGCGCCTCGTTCGAAGGCGCCAGCCGCTGGCGCGAAAGCGTGCTGCTGAACATTCGTGGCCTGAGCGAAATCGTCTTTCTCAATTTGCT
Organism: Pseudomonas helmanticensis; assembly: GCF_900182985.1. Classification (NCBI taxonomy): domain Bacteria; kingdom Pseudomonadati; phylum Pseudomonadota; class Gammaproteobacteria; order Pseudomonadales; family Pseudomonadaceae; genus Pseudomonas; species Pseudomonas helmanticensis. The sequence continues at coordinate 3,845,459 of NZ_FXUY01000001.1, forward strand.
GCTGCAACAACAGCTCATCACGCCTGCGCTGTACTTCGCGCTGATGCTGATGGGCCTGATTGCCACGCTGTTGCCGGCCCTGATCGGCCTGCACAGCGCCCCACTGAATTTGAACAACCCTTTGCCCCGGAGCTCGCGTGCCAATCGTTGAAATGGAATCCCGTCAGGTCGTGATCATCGGCGCCGGCCCGTCCGGCGCAATCGCTGCAGCATTGCTCAAGCGCAAGGGCCACGATGTGCTGGTCATTGAACGCCAGCACTTTCCGCGTTTTTCCATCGGTGAAAGCCTGCTCAGCCATTGCCTGGATTTCGTCGAAGAAGCCGGCATGCTCGAGGCGGTCAACGCCGCCGGTTTCCAACGCAAAACCGGCGCTGCGTTTGCCTGGGGCGAGCGTTATAGCGCGTTCGATTTCAGCGATACGTTCTCCGCAGGCAAGCCCACCACTTTCCAGGTGCAACGCGCCGATTTCGACAAATTGCTGGCTGATCAGGCGGCGTTGCAAGGCGCCGAGATTCGCTATGGCGATGCCATCGTCAGCGTGGATTTCGAGCGAGTAAAACCGCAGCTTGATGTACGTCGCGAGGACGGCAGCGAATACCGCGTCGAAGCGGATTTCGTCCTCGATGCCAGCGGCTACGGCCGCGTGCTGTCACGCTTGCTCGATCTCGAAGCACCGTCGAATTTCCCGGTGCGTCAGGCGGTGTTTACCCACGTCGAGGATCACATCGACAGCCCCGCGTTCGACCGTGAAAAAATCCTCGTCACCACCCATCCGCAGCATCGCGACATCTGGTTCTGGACGATCCCGTTCAGCAACGGTCGTTGCTCAGTGGGCGTGGTCGCGGCCGCCGAACATTTCGCCGGTCGCGATGCCGACCTTGATGCTTGCCTGCGCAGCTTCATCGCTGAAACACCAAGCCTTGCCGACGTCCTCGACAACGCCGTATGGGACACCCCTGCGCGCACCCTCGGCGGCTACGCAGCCAACGTCAAAACCCTGCACGGCCCGGGTTTTGCCTTGCTCGGCAACGCGGCGGAGTTTCTCGACCCGGTGTTCTCCTCCGGGGTGACCATCGCCATGCGGTCGGCGAGCATGGCGGCGGCGGTGCTGCATCGTCAGTTGCAAGGCGAAACGGTCGACTGGCAGCGCGAATTTGCCTTGCCGCTGAAACGTGGCGTCGACACCTTCCGCTGCTACGTCGAAGGCTGGTATGCCGGTACGTTCCAGGACGTGATTTTCTACGAGGACAGCCAGGCGGAGATTCGCCGGATGATCTGCTCGATCCTCGCCGGTTACGCCTGGGACGAACGCAACCCGTTCGTCAGCGAGGCGCGCCGCCGCTTGAAGATGATTTCCGAACTCTGTGCAAAGGACGCCACATGAACTACTTGAGCGACAGCTACGTCGAGGAAACCCGTTTCGGTTTCTGGTTCCTGCGCAGCCATACCTGGCAGCACCATGTCTTGCGCGTGGCGATCAACGATTTGCGCGGGCTGTTCAGCGAACCGTTGCCGGAACATCCGGTGTTGCTGGACGCCGGTTGCGGCCAGGGCAAGTCGTTCGGTCACTTGCGCCAGACCTTTGCACCCCAGCGCTTGATTGGCATCGATGCCGACCCGCACAGCCTTGAACTGAGCGGCGAGGAAGCCAAACGTCTGAGCCTTGATGTCGAGCTGATCGGCAGTGACTGCGCTACCCTGAATGTGCCGGACGCGAGCGTCGACCTGCTGTTCTGCCACCAGACTTTTCATCATCTGGTCGAGCAGGAAAAAGCCCTCGCCGAGTTCTATCGCGTGCTCAAGCCGGGCGGTTATCTGCTTTTCGCCGAGTCCACCGAGGCTTACATTGATACCTGGGTGATTCGCTGGTTGTTCCGCCATCCGATGCATGTGCAGAAAAGCGCGGGGCAGTACCTGGAAATGATTCGCGAGCAGGGTTTCGAGTTTGCCGAGCGCAATGTTTCGTACCCGTATCTGTGGTGGAGCCGGTCGAAGGATTTTGGCTTGCTTGAAAGATTTGGCCTGCTCAAGCCGAAGCCGTTCGGGCAGCGTGAAGAAACGCTGGTCAATGTCGTCGCGCGCAAGCCACTGCAGGGTGACCGTTGATGCGACACATTACCTGTGGGAGCGAGCCTGCTCGCGAAAGCGATAGGTCAGCCAATCTCTTTGTCGAATGTGCAGGCGCCTTCGCGAGCAGGCTCGCTCCCACAGTGACCGCAGCGCTGCGACTGGTGATGATCGGCGTTGTATTGCTGTTAAGTGCCTGCGCCAGCCAGGCACCGTTGCCGGCGGGCAACCCGACTCTGCCATTGCCGCTGCAACTGCACATCGAGCGCGATCAGGCCGGGCAACGCCAGGACTGGCTGCTGGTGATCCAGCGTGAAGGCTCCGGCATTCGCTGGTCGATGATGGACCCGCTAGGCATTCCCCAGGCCCGTCAGCAACTGATCGACGGGCATTGGCAGGCCGATGGTCTGCTGCCGCCCAATCCGGAAGCTCGCGAGCTGTTCGCTGCGCTACTGTTTGCTCTGACCCCGGCCAACGAACTGCTGCGCAATTATCCCGACGCGCAACAACAGGTCGGGCAACGTTCGCTGCCGGCGCGCTGGGACATCCGTTATGCACAACCGCTGAGCTTTCAAATGAATCTGCCCCAAGGCCCGCACTATCGCGTGTCTGCGCTGGATGAATCGACACCATGACCGCCTACCTGAATGCCCTCGGGGTGATTTGCTCACTGGGCCGCGACAAGCAAAGCATCGCGCACAAGCTGTTTGCCGGCGATTGCTCGGGCATGCGCCACGAATCCGGCTGGGTCGCGGAGCGTGATTTGCCGGTGGCTGCCGTGCAGGGTGAACTGGCGGCGATTCCAGCAGCACTCGCCGAGCAGAGCAGCCGCAACAATCAGTTGTTGCTCGAAGCCGCAATGCAGATTCGCGATGACATCGATCAGGCGATCCGCACCTACGGCCGCGAGCGCATCGGCGTGGTGCTCGGCACCAGCACCTCGGGCATCGACGAGGCCAGCCGTGGCCTGGCGCACTACATTCGTGAACAGCAATTTCCGGCGCAATACGATTACCGTCAGCAGGAGCTTGGCGCTCCAGCGAATTTCCTTGCCGACTGGCTGCAACTCAGCGGCCCGGCCTATGTGATTTCCACCGCTTGCACGTCGAGTGCGCGGGCCTTGATGAGCGCTCAGCGCCTGCTCGACCTGGGCCTGTGCGACGCGGTGCTGTGCGGCGGGGTCGACAGTCTGTGCAAACTGACGCTCAACGGTTTCTCGTCACTTGAGGCGGTTTCAGCGGAGCGCTGCAATCCGTTTTCGGCCAATCGCAACGGCATCAACATCGGCGAGGCGGCGGTGCTGTTCGTGATGAGCAAACAGCCAGGCGACGGCCCGGCCATCGCCTTGCTCGGCGCCGGTGCCAGCTCCGACGCGCACCATATTTCCGCGCCCGAACCGAGCGGCCGCGGTGCGCTGCAAGCGATGCAGAAAGCCTTGAGCCGCGCTCAGTTGCAAGCCGCGCAAATCAATTATCTGAACCTGCACGGCACCGCCACGCAACACAACGACGCCATGGAAAGCCTCGCCGTCGCCGCGCTGTTCCCCGAAGGCGTCGCCTGCTCATCGACCAAACCGCTGACCGGCCATACCCTCGGCGCTGCCGGCGCGCTGGAAGCCGCGTTCTGCTGGCTGAGCCTCAGCGCCGACAACCCCGCCCACCTTTTGCCACCGCACGTCTGGGACGGCCAGGCCGACCCGGCTCTGCCGCCCCTGAAGTGGGTGACCGCAGACGAACGCCTGACGTCCATTGCACCCCGCTACCTGATGAGCAACTCGTTTGCTTTCGGCGGCAACAACGTCAGCCTGATTATCGGAGATGCCCCATGACTGCCTGGCCGCTCGCTGAGCTGCTGCCCCATGCGGGCGACATGATCCTGATCGACAGCATCGAAAGCTTCGACGATGAACAGATCTACACCACGCTCACGGTCAAGCCTGACGGTTTGTTCAACCTGCCCGACGGCAGCCTGCCGGCGTGGGTCGGCATCGAGTTGATGGCGCAAAGCGTCGCGGCCTTCGCCGGTTGCCATGCGCGCCAGCAAGGCAAACCGGTGGAGTTGGGTTTCCTGCTCGGCACGCGCAAGTTCGAGTGCAACGTCGACGCGTTTCCAGCCGGCAGCGAATTGACCATTCATGGCATTCGCTCGCTGGAAGACGACAACGGCATGGGCGTTTTCGAATGCCATATCAACGCGCCCGGCATCGAAGCGACTGCCCGGTTGAATGTGTTCCGGCCGCCTGCAGCGGCTGATTATCTTGTGCAAAAAAAGGAGTCGAACGATGACTGAATCCGTACTGGTCACCGGCTCCAGCCGTGGCATCGGCCGCGCCATTGCCTTGCGCCTGGCACAAGCCGGGCACGACATCGTCGTGCATTGCCGCAGCGGCGTAGCGGAAGCCCAAGCGGTGCAGGCTGAAATCGAAGCGTTGGGGCGCAAGGCGCGCATTCTGCAATTCGATGTCGCCGACCGCGAAGCCTGCAGAAGCATTCTCGAAGCCGACGTTGAAAACCACGGTGCCTATTACGGCGTGGTGCTCAACGCCGGTCTGACCCGCGACGGCGCGTTTCCAGCGCTGAGCGATGACGATTGGGACGTGGTGCTGCGCACCAACCTCGACGGTTTCTACAACGTTCTGCACCCGGTGATGATGCCGATGATCCGCCGCCGCGCCGCCGGTCGCATTGTTTGCATCACTTCCGTCTCGGGGCTGATCGGCAACCGTGGCCAAGTCAACTACAGCGCCTCCAAGGCCGGTGTGATCGGCGCGGCAAAGGCGTTGGCGATCGAGCTGGGCAAGCGCAAAATCACCGTTAACTGCGTCGCGCCGGGCCTGATCGACACGGCCATGCTCGACGAAAACGTGCCGGTGGAAGAACTGATGAAAATGATCCCCGCGCAACGCATGGGCACGCCTGAAGAGGTGGCCAGTGCGGTGAATTTCCTGATGTCGGCGGAAGCCTCGTACATCACCCGCCAGGTCCTGGCGGTCAACGGAGGCTTGTGCTGATGAAGCGCGTCGTCGTCACCGGCATGGCCGGTATCACTTCGCTGGGCAGCGACTGGCAGACCATCGCCGGCAATTTCGCCGCCAACCGCAGCGGCATCCGCCGGATGGACGAGTGGGATCGCTTCAGCGAACTCAACACGCGCCTCGCCGGCCCCATCGATGACTTCGTCGTGCCCGCGCACTGGACGCGCAAACAACTGCGCAGCATGGGCCGGGTGTCGCGGCTAGCAGTCGGCGCGGCGGAAAAAGCCCTCGCCGATGCCGGCCTGTTGGGCGACCCGACGATCAAGGACGGGCGTATGGGCGTGGCCTGTGGTTCATCTACCGGCAGCACCGACGAGATCAAGGCGTTCGGCAACATGCTGCTCAACTCGGTCGCTGAAGGCCTCAACGCCAACTCCTACGTGCGGATGATGCCGCACACCACGGCCGCCAATATCAGCATCTTCTTTGGCCTCACCGGGCGTTTGATCCCGACGTCCAGCGCCTGCACCAGCGGCAGCCAGGGCATCGGCTACGCCTATGAGGCCATCAAGTTCGGTCGCTTGCCGCTGATGCTTGCCGGCGGCGCCGAAGAACTCTGCCCGACCGAAGCGATGGTCTTCGATGCGCTCTACGCCACCAGTCTGAAAAACGATGCGCCGCAGACCAGCCCGCGTCCGTATGACAAAGGCCGCGACGGTCTGGTGATCGGTGAAGGCGGCGGCATGCTGGTGCTCGAAGAGCTGGAACATGCCCTCGCGCGCGGTGCGCACATCCACGCCGAACTCGTCGGTTTCGGCAGCAACGCCGACGGCCAGCACACCACCCGCCCCGAGCAAACGACCATGCGCCGCGCGATGGAACTGGCGCTGGAAGACGCCGGGCTGACACCGGATGCCATCGGCTATGTCAACGGCCACGGCACCGCCACCGAACAGGGCGACATTGCCGAAACCCTGGCGACCAGCAGCCTGTTCGGTGAACGCATGCCGATCAGCTCGCAGAAGAGCTTCCTCGGCCACACACTGGGCGCCTGCGGTGCACTGGAATCGTGGTTCAGCATTGAGATGATGAATCGCGACCAGTACGTGCACACGTTCAACCTAGACGAGGTCGATCCGCACTGCGGCAAGCTCGACTACCTGCGCGGTGAATTCCGCCAGATGCACCACGACTATGTGATGAACAACAATTTCGCGTTCGGTGGCGTCAACACCTCGTTGATTTTCCGTCGCTGGCCGCAACCGAATTAATCCAGGTCAAGGAGACCTTCATGCGCTTCAACAAACTCGCTGTCACCACCCTGCTGCTCTGCGCCTTGCCGGCGGTCAGCCAGGCCCGTGACACGGCGGTTTACCTGCCATTCGACAAAGCCGTCGCCGAAGCCACCCGCTCCGGCAAAATCGATGGCAGCGTCAAGTTCTACCTGGCCGGCAACACCCCGGCCGGCAAAGTTAGCGTCATCAGCCCCGGCGCCGTCACCAACAAGAAGACCAACGCCTTCAACAAGTCCGACGCAGAAGCCTGCCAATGGGTTGCACAGTCGGCCATCATCAGCCTGCACCAGGCCGCGAAAAGCGCCGGCGCCAATGCCGTGACCAACATCGTCAGCTTCTACAAAAGCAACGAGCGCAAGGATGCGCAAACCTACGAATGCCACGCCGGCGCGATCATGGCGGGCGTTGCGTTGAAGGGTGACCTGGCGAAGGTTCAGTAAACGCCAGAAACGACAAAGGGCGCCTCTCGGCGCCCTTTCACAAACAGGTCGGCTTGTCATGGCCGACACTCTGTCTGCTTCAAACACTGATTGAATTGTGCTGAACCTGTGGCGAGGGAGCTTGCTCCCGCTCGGCTGCGCAGCAGTCGCAAAATCCGGCGACGCGGGCTCGCTGAAAAACGGTGAATGCAAGACTTGGGTCCACTTCGTGCCCCAGCGGGAGCAAGCTCCCTCGCCACAGAGTGTGCTGCGTCTGGACGGCGTCTACACTCGCTGATGCAGGCCTCAGCACATCACCTGCACTCGCGCTTCTCTTTCACCGTCAAGGAGATGACCATGCAAGTGAAAGCCCTGATCGCCGTTGCGCTTTTCGCTCTATCGCCGAGCGCTAGCCATGCCACCAATCTCATGTATATGCCCTTCGAAACGGTCGTTTCGGATGCGCTGCGGGCCGGGCGGCTGGATGGCAGTGTGAAGTTTTATCTGCTTGGCAATGGGCCGCAGGGTACTCAGCAGTTGCTGCGTCGGGATGTGATCAGTGATCTGAGCACCAACGGTTCCAACAAGAGTGATCATGATTCCTGCGAGTGGGTGTTGCAGTCGAATCTGATCAAGTTGCAGGCGGACGCCAAGCGGGTCGGGGCGAATGCGGTGGTCAATCTCGTCAGTTATTACGACCAGCATGTGCGCAAGGATTTGAATACGTATGAGTGTCGGGCGGGGATTTTTGTCACGCGGGTGGCGTTGAAGGGGGATCTGGTACGACTGCCCTGAAAAATCTGCTGTTTGAGCGGGCGCCTTCGCGAGCAAGCCCGCTCCCACATTGGAATGCGATTTCTTGTGGGAGCGGGCTTGCTCGCGAAGAGGTCAGCCGCCATTACCCAATTGATGGTTCTACCTTACGTGTGAGCAGGTCGACAAAGGCCTTGGCCATCGGGGATTTCTGATCCTTGCGCTGCACCAGCCACACGGCGGTCACCGCTTCGGGATCAAGCAAGGGCCGATAGACCACGCCATCGATGCGCATCCGCTGATACGACGCCGGCATCACCGACACGCCCAACCCCGCTGCCACCAGACCGATAATGGTCATCGCCTCGCCGGCCTCTTGCGCGAAATGTGGGCTGAACCCGGCGTCGCGAGCCAGGCTGAGCAGTTGCGCATACAAACCACTGCCGTAGCTGCGTGGGAAAAACACAAACGGTTCATGGGCCAGCGCCGCCAGAAACAAGCCGTCCTCGGAACCCTGCGCCAGCGGATGCTTGGAACTGAGCACCGCCACCAGCGGCTCTCGCATCAATTCCACTACGCTCAGTGAATCCGGCAAACCCAGCGGCCGCATGATGCCGACCTCGATCGACTGATCGACCAAGGCATCCGCAACCATGGTGCTGCTCATCTCGCGCAAGTTCAGGTGCACCGCCGGGAAGCGCTGGCGAAAGGCAAAAATCGCCTGAGGAATGGTCGAGTTGAAGGGTGCCGAAGAGGTGAAACCAATCTTCAACTCGCCCAGCTCACCCAACTGTGCACGCCGCGCCACATCCGCTGCTTTATCAACCTGGGCCAGCACCAACCGCGCCTCTTCGAGAAACAGTCGACCCGCTTCGCTCAACTCGACCCGACGATTGGTCCGTTCAAACAGCCGCGCGCCGACCTCCTGCTCCAGCGCCTGAATCTGCTGGCTCAGCGGTGGCTGGGAGATGCCCAGCACCTGTGCGGCACGGCCGAAATGCAGCTCTTCGGCGACGGCGATGAAGTAGCGCAGATGACGAAATTCCATGGATATCCCATTAGGTCGTAAAAGCTATCAAACAGGTCGAACAATATATTGGATAGAAACATTAGCCAGCTATATGATTTTTTCATTGCCAGCCTGGCCGTGCCCTCCGAGGTCTGAAGTGAAAACTGCTGTCGCGCCCCTAGCCCATGAAGTCCCGCCCGCGGCGGCGGACGATGTCGTCACCGAGCTGCAAGAGATCTACATCGAAAAAGGCACGCCGATGTTCATGCGCACGGTGCTGGCATTGTTCAGCGGCGGCTTCGCGACGTTTGCCCTTTTGTACTGCGTGCAGCCAATGATGCCGCTGCTGTCTCACGAATATGGCATCAACGCGGCGCAGAGCAGCCTGATCCTCTCGGTGGCCACCGGCATGCTCGCCATCGGCCTGCTGATTACCGGGCCGATTTCTGATCGGGTCGGGCGCAAACCGGTGATGGTGACTGCGCTGTTCGCGGCGGCGCTGTGCACGATGGCCAGTGCAATGATGCCGAGTTGGGAAGGCGTGCTGATCATGCGCGCACTGATCGGGCTGTCGCTGAGCGGTCTGGCGGCGGTGGCGATGACTTATCTGAGCGAAGAGATTCACCCGCAGCACATCGGTTTGGCGATGGGTCTGTACATCGGCGGCAACGCGATTGGCGGGATGAGCGGGCGCTTGATCACCGGCGTTCTGATCGACTTTGTCAGCTGGCACACGGCAATGCTGGTAATCGGCGGTCTGGCGATGATCGCGGCGGCGGTGTTCTGGAAAATCCTGCCGGAGTCGCGCAACTTCCGCTCGCGCTCCCTGCACCCGCGCAGCTTGCTCGACGGCTTCACCATGCACTTTCGCGATGCCGGTTTGCCGTTGCTGTTTCTTGAGGCGTTCGTGCTGATGGGCGCGTTCGTCACGCTGTTCAACTACATCGGTTATCGCTTGCTGGCGGCGCCGTACAACCTTGATCAGGTCTTCGTGGGTTTGCTCTCGGTGGTGTATCTGTCGGGGATTTACAGCTCGGCGAAGATTGGTTCACTGGCGGACAAGCTGGGCCGGCGCAAGGTGTTGTGGGCCACGATTGCATTGATGTTCGCCGGCCTTGCGCTGACGATGTTTACGCCGCTGCTGCTGGTGATTGTCGGCATGCTGATTTTCACCTTTGGTTTCTTTGGCGCGCATTCGGTAGCGAGTAGCTGGATCGGTCGTCGCGCGACCAAGGCCAAGGGACAGGCGTCGTCGTTGTACCTGTTCAGTTATTACGCCGGGTCGAGCATTGCCGGGACGGCGGGCGGGGTGTTCTGGCATTTGGGCGGGTGGAACGGGATTGGCTTGTTTATCGGTTCGTTGCTGCTGATCGCGCTGCTGGTGGCGCTGAAACTGGCGAAGTTGCCGCCACTCGGTGGTGTCAAAGCTTAAAAGCAAAAGATCGCAGCCTTCGGCAGCTCCTACATTAATCCCATGTAGGAGCTGCCGCAGGCTGCGATCTTTTGATCTAAAAAAACGCCCGGCATATGCCTGGCGTTTTTTATGGTGTGGCGATCACTCGTGATACTGCGCCGACAACTCATGCACCGCGCGCAGGAACGCACCGGCGTGCTCCGGATCAACCTCAGGCGTGATGCCATGGCCGAGGTTGAACACGTGACCGCTGCCCTTGCCGTAGCTGGCCAGAATGCGCCCGACTTCAGTGCGGATCGCTTCCGGTTTTGCGTAAAGCACAGTTGGGTCCATGTTGCCTTGCAAGGCAACCTTGTCGCCAACACGGGCGCGGGCGTTGCCGATGTCGCACGTCCAGTCCAGGCCCAGTGCGTCAGCACCTGCGTCGGCGATGCTTTCCAGCCACAGGCCGCCGTTTTTGGTGAAGAGGATTACCGGCACTTTGCGCCCGTCGTGTTCGCGGATCAGGCCGCTGACGATTTTCTTCATGTAGGCCAGCGAGAATTCCTGATACGCCGCGGCCGACAGGTTGCCGCCCCAGGTATCGAAGATCTGCACCGCTTGCGCGCCGGCCATGATCTGGCCGTTGAGGTACGAAGTCACCGACTGCGCCAGTTTATCCAGCAGCAGGTGCATGGCTTGCGGGTTGTCGTAGAGCATCGCTTTGGTCTTGCGGAAGTCTTTCGACGAGCCGCCTTCGACCATGTAGGTCGCCAGGGTCCACGGGCTGCCGGAGAAACCGATCAGCGGCACACGACCGTTCAGCTCGCGTCGGATGGTGCTGACCGCGTCCATGACGTAGCCGAGGTCTTTGTGTGGATCAGGGATTGGCAGCGCTTCGATATCGGCGAGGGTGCTGACGACTTTCTTGAAGCGCGGACCTTCACCGGTCTCGAAGTACAGGCCCTGGCCCATGGCATCGGGAATGGTGAGGATGTCGGAAAACAGGATCGCCGCGTCCAGTTGTGGATAGCGGTCGAGCGGTTGCATGGTGACTTCGCAGGCGAATTCCGGATTCATGCACAGGCTCATGAAATCACCGGCCTGGGCGCGGCTGGCGCGGTATTCAGGCAGGTAGCGACCGGCCTGACGCATCATCCACACCGGGGTGACGTCTACGGGTTGCTTGAGCAGGGCGCGGAGGAAACGGTCGTTCTTCAGGGCAGTCATGTCGGCATCCGGAAAAAAAGTGCGGGCATTTTCTCAGAGCGCGACGCAAAAGGCACGGATGCAGGTCAGCCTTTTGTCTATCGGGTCAATTTATTGCGCAATGATCGTTCCCACGCTCTGCGTGGTAACGCCTCCTGTGACGCTCTGCGTCACGCTTTTGAGGACGCAGAGCGTCCCCGACTGCATTCCCACGCAGAGCGTGGGAACGGTCAATGCGTTATCACTAACACCGAGAAACAACTGTGGGAGCGAGCCTGCTCGCGAAGAGGTCGGCACATCCAACATTTAAATTGGCTGGCAGACCGCTTTCGCGAGCAGGCTCGCTCCCACAGGTTTATTGCGTTTGGCTCAGGAGCCGGGTTTAGACGCCCAGGTAGTCGAGGATCCCTTCGGCGGCGTTGCGGCCTTCGAAGATCGCCGTCACCACCAGGTCGGAACCGCGCACCATGTCGCCACCGGCGAAGATTTTCGGGTTGCTGGTCTGGTGCTTGTACTGACCTTGCTCAGGCGCGACAACACGGCCCTGGCTGTCGGTCTGGATTTCAAACTGTTCGAACCACGGCGCCGGGCTCGGGCGGAAACCGAAAGCGATAACCACGGCGTCGGCCGGGATGATCTCTTCGGAACCCGGGATCGGTTCAGGGCTGCGACGGCCACGGGCATCCGGTTCGCCGAGACGGGTCTCGACCACTTTGACGCCTTCAACCTTGTCTTCACCGACGATGGCGATCGGCTGGCGGTTGTAGAGGAATTTCACGCCTTCTTCCTTGGCGTTCTTCACCTCTTTGCGCGAGCCGGGCATGTTCGCTTCGTCACGACGATAAGCACAGGTCACCGACTTGGCACCCTGACGGATCGAAGTACGGTTGCAGTCCATCGCCGTGTCGCCACCGCCGAGTACCACGACCTTCTTGCCTTTCATGTCGACGAAATCTTCCGGCGACTTTTCAAAGCCCAGGTTGCGGTTGACGTTGGCGATCAGGAAGTCCAGCGCGTCATAAACGCCCGGCAGGTCTTCACCGGCAAAACCGCCCTTCATGTAGGTGTAGGTGCCCATGCCCATGAACACTGCATCGTATTCGGCGAGCAGTTGCTCCATGGTCACGTCTTTGCCGACTTCGGTATTGAGTCGGAACTCGATGCCCATGCCGGTGAAGACCTCGCGACGATTGCTCAGCACGGTCTTTTCCAGCTTGAACTCGGGGATGCCGAAGGTCAGCAAACCACCGATTTCCGGGTTTTTGTCGAACACCACCGGGGTCACGCCGCCGCGTACCAACACATCCGCACAACCGAGACCCGCCGGGCCTGCGCCAATGATGGCGACACGTTTGCCGGTCGGTTTGACCTTGGACATGTCCGGGCGCCAGCCCATGGCGAACGCGGTGTCGGTGATGTACTTCTCGACCGAACCGATGGTCACCGCGCCGAAGCCGTCGTTAAGGGTGCAGGCACCCTCGCACAGACGATCCTGTGGGCACACCCGGCCGCAGACTTCCGGCAAGGTGTTGGTCTGGTGAGACAGCTCGGCGGCCTGAAGGATATTGCCTTCGGCCACCAGCTTCAGCCAGTTGGGAATGAAGTTGTGCACCGGGCACTTCCATTCGCAATACGGGTTGCCGCAACCCAGACAGCGGTGGGCCTGATCGGCCGACTGCTGGGGTTTGAACGGTTCGTAGATCTCGACGAACTCTTTCTTGCGTTGACGCAACAGTTTCTTCTTCGGATCTTTGCGCCCGACATCGATGAACTGGAAGTCGTTATTCAGACGTTCAGCCATTGTTAAAACCTCATCAAACTCTTCAGGCGCATATCACTGCGGGTTGGCACGAGTGCTGGAAAGCAACGACTTCAGGTTGGCAGCCTTGGGCTTGACCAGCCAGAAACGGCGCAGGTAGTCATCGAGGTTTTCGGCGAGTTCACGACCCCACTCGCTGTCGGTTTCCGCGACGTACTCGTTCAGCACGTTTTGCAGGTGGCTGCGATAGGCTTCCATCGCCTCGCCGCTGATCCGCTGGATTTCCACCAGTTCGTGGTTGACCCGGTCAACGAAGGTGTTGTCCTGGTCGAGCACGTAGGCGAAACCACCGGTCATGCCAGAGCCGAAGTTGTAACCGGTCTTGCCCAGAACGCAGACGAAACCACCGGTCATGTACTCACAGCAGTGATCGCCAGTACCTTCCACAACCGTGTGGGCACCGGAGTTACGCACGGCGAAACGCTCGCCTGCGGTGCCAGCGGCGAACAACTTGCCGCCGGTGGCGCCGTACAGGCAGGTGTTGCCGATGATGGCGCTTTCCTGAGTCTTATAAACGCTGCCCTTCGGCGGCACGATGGTCAGCTTGCCACCGGTCATGCCTTTGCCGACGTAGTCGTTGGCGTCGCCTTCGAGGTACATGTTCAGACCGCCGGCGTTCCACACACCGAAGCTCTGACCGGCAGTGCCCTTGAAGCGGAAGGTGATTGGCGCTTTCGCCATCCCCTGGTTGCCGTGCTTGCGGGCGATTTCGCCGGAGATCCGCGCGCCGATCGAACGGTCGCAGTTGCAGATGTCCAGGTCAAACTCGGCGCCGCTCATGTCGTTGATCGCCGACGAAGCCATCTCGACCATTTTCTCGGCCAGCAAACCTTTGTCGAACGGCGGGTTGCGCTCAACACCGCAGAACTGTGGCTTGTCTGCCGGGATGTGATCGCTGCCCAACAGCGGCGTCAGATCCAGGTGATTCTGCTTGGCGGTCTGGCCTTCGAGGATTTCCAGCAGATCGGTGCGACCGATCAGCTCTTCGAGGGAGCGCACACCGAGCTTGGCCAGCCACTCACGGGTCTCTTCGGCGACGTAGGTGAAGAAGTTGATCACCATGTCGACGGTGCCGATGTAGTGGTCTTTACGCAGCTTCTCGTTCTGTGTCGCAACGCCGGTGGCGCAGTTGTTCAGGTGGCAGATACGCAGGTATTTGCAGCCCAGCGCGATCATTGGCGCGGTACCGAAGCCAAAGCTTTCGGCGCCGAGTATCGCTGCCTTGATCACGTCGAGGCCGGTTTTCAGGCCACCGTCGGTCTGCACCCGGACTTTGCCGCGCAGGTCGTTGCCGCGCAGGGTCTGGTGGGTTTCGGCGAGGCCGAGCTCCCACGGTGCGCCGGCGTACTTGATCGAAGTCAGTGGCGAAGCACCGGTACCACCGTCGTAACCGGAGATGGTGATCAAGTCCGCATAGGCCTTGGCCACACCGGCAGCGATGGTGCCGACGCCCGCTTCAGCTACCAGCTTCACCGAAACCAGTGCTTTCGGGTTGACCTGTTTCAGGTCGAAAATCAGCTGCGACAAGTCTTCGATCGAGTAGATGTCGTGGTGCGGCGGTGGCGAAATCAGCGTTACGCCCGGCACTGCATAACGCAGCTTGGCGATCAAACCGTTCACTTTACCGCCAGGCAGTTGCCCGCCCTCGCCCGGCTTGGCGCCTTGCGCGACCTTGATCTGCAGTACTTCGGCGTTGACCAGGTATTCCGGTGTTACACCGAAACGGCCAGTCGCAACCTGCTTGATTTTCGAGCTCTTGATGGTGCCGTAACGCGCCGGGTCTTCACCACCTTCGCCGGAGTTGGAACGCGCACCGAGGCGGTTCATGGCTTCGGCCAGGGCTTCGTGAGCTTCTGGCGACAAGGCGCCCAGCGAGATACCGGCGGAGTCGAAGCGCTTGAGCACCGATTCCAGCGGTTCGATTTCACTGATGTCCAGCGGCGTGTCGAGGGTCTTGACCTTGAACAGGTCGCGAATCATCGACACCGGACGGTTGTCCACCAGCGAGGTGTATTCCTTGAACTTGGCGTAGTCGCCCTGCTGCACGGCGGCTTGCAGGGTGTTGACCACGTCCGGGTTGTAGGCGTGATATTCGCCACCGTGGACGAACTTCAGCAGACCGCCCTGCTGGATCGGCTTGCGCGGGCTCCAGGCTTCGCTGGCGAGAGCTTTCTGTTCGGCTTCGATGTCGACGAAACGCGCACCCTTGATGCGGCTCGGCACGCCACGGAAGCTCAGGTCGCAGACTTCTTCGGACAGGCCAATGGCTTCGAACAGCTGCGCACCACGGTACGAAGCGATGGTCGAAATACCCATTTTCGAGAGGATCTTCAGCAGACCTTTGGTGATGCCTTTGCGGTAGTTCTTGAACACCTCGTAGAGGTCGCCCAGTACTTCACCGGTACGGATCAGGTCGCCCAGCACTTCGTACGCGAGGAACGGATACACCGCCGAGGCGCCGAAACCGATCAGCACCGCGAAGTGATGCGGGTCACGGGCGGTCGCGGTTTCAACGAGGATGTTGGAGTCGCAACGCAGGCCTTTTTCGGTCAGGCGGTGGTGCACCGCACCGGTCGCCAGGGATGCGTGGATCGGCAGCTTGCCCGGAGCGATATGGCGGTCGCTCAGGACGATCTGGGTCCGACCGGCACGCACGGCTTCTTCAGCCTGATCGGCGACGTTGCGGATCGCCGCTTCGAGGCCGACGCTTTCGTCGTAGTTGAGATCGATGATCTGCCGCTCGAAACCCGGGCGGTCGAGGTTCATCAGCGAGCGCCACTTGGCCGGCGAGATCACTGGCGAGCTGAGGATGACGCGCGAGGCGTGTTCCGGCGACTCCTGGAAAATGTTGCGCTCGGCACCGAGGCAGATTTCCAGCGACATCACGATCGCTTCACGCAGCGGGTCGATCGGCGGGTTGGTGACCTGCGCGAACTGCTGGCGGAAATAGTCGTACGGCGTGCGCACACGCTGGGACAGCACGGCCATCGGCGTGTCGTCGCCCATCGAGCCAACGGCTTCGTAGCCTTGCTCGCCGAGCGGACGCAGTACCTGGTCGCGCTCTTCGAACGTGACTTGGTACATCTTCATGTATTGCTTGAGCTGATCGACGTCGTAAAAAGCCGAACCGTGGTCGTTGTCTTCCATGGTCGCCTGAATGCGCAGGGCGTTCTTGCGCAGCCATTGCTTGTACGGATGACGGGACTTCAGACGGTTGTCGATCGCATCGGTGTCGAGGATCTGCCCGGTTTCGGTGTCCACGGCGAAGATCTGGCCAGGGCCGACACGGCCTTTGGCAATCACGTCTTCCGGCTTGTAATCCCACACGCCGATTTCCGAGGCGAGGGTGATGAAACCGTTGGTGGTAGTGACCCAGCGTGCCGGGCGCAGACCGTTACGGTCGAGCAGGCACACCGCGTAGCGACCGTCGGTCATGACCACGCCGGCCGGGCCGTCCCACGGCTCCATGTGCATCGAGTTGTACTCGTAGAACGCACGCAGATCCGGGTCCATGGTTTCGACGTTCTGCCACGCTGGCGGAATGATCATCCGCACGCCACGGAACAGGTCGATGCCACCGGTGACCATCAGCTCGAGCATGTTGTCCATGCTCGAGGAGTCGGAACCGACACGGTTGACCAGCGGGCCGAGTTCTTCCAGATCCATCAGATCGTTGCTGAACTTGGTCCGACGGGCCTGTGCCCAGTTGCGGTTTCCGGTGATGGTGTTGATCTCGCCGTTGTGGGCGAGGAAGCGGAATGGCTGAGCCAGCGGCCATTTCGGCAGGGTGTTGGTGGAGAAGCGCTGGTGGAACACGCAGATCGCGGTTTGCAGGCGCTCGTCACTCAGGTCTGGATAAAACGCGGCCAGGTCGGCCGGCATCATCAGGCCTTTATAGATGATGGTTTTGTGCGAAAAGCTGCAGATGTAGTGGTCGGAATCGACGGCATTGGCCACCGACGAACGACGACGTGCACTGAACAGCTTCACGGCCATGTCCTGATCGCTCAGGCCTTCGCCGCCGATGTACACCTGCTCGATCTGTGGCAGGCGCTCAAGAGCGAGGCGGCCGAGGACGCTGGTGTCGATTGGCACTTTGCGCCAGCCGATCAGTTGCAGGCCTTCAGCAAGGATCTCGCGGTTCATGTTTTCGCGAGCGGCTTCGGCCTTGGCCGGATCCTGATTGAAGAACACCATGCCCACGGCATATTGCTTGGGCAGCTCGACGCTGAAGGTTTCCTGGGCAATGGCTCGCAGGAACGCGTCAGGCTTCTGAATCAGCAGACCGCAACCGTCACCGGTCTTGCCGTCGGCATTAATCCCACCGCGGTGGGTCATGCAGGTCAGGGCCTCGATGGCCGTTTGCAAAAGGGTATGACTGGGCTCGCCCTGCATATGGGCTATCAGGCCGAAACCGCAGTTATCCTTGAATTCATCTGGTTGGTACAGACCTGCTTTCATAGACACTTTCTCACCAGGCTGCCTCTTTTCGAGGCAAATTTCTTTTCAATTCAACCACTTGCATTCCGCGCCGAACGTACGCCGGCTTAGCGGGGGCAAAAGGGTGGTCATTGTACACAGCGACACAGAGGCTCACAAATTTGACGACGAAATGTCGCAAATTCATGTCGCATTTGTGAAAGGTTTAAAGCGATCTGCTGTGCTAGTCAAAACTTTTTTAATTCTGACCGCAACGACTCAAAGACTACTGTGACGCAGACACCACAAGGCACGCGGTCTGTAGAGACGGCGCGCACTCGTAGAAATTTTGAGGTGCTTGGAGAGGCGGCCTGGGTAAGGCCGCCGAATCTTCAGCGAGTTGTTGCCAGTTCCTGTTGGACGCTGGCGACAGTGCGAGGCCAAGGTTTACCAGCCTGAACCTTCGCTGGCAAGGCCTTGATAGCAGAAACGGCTGCGTCACGATTGGCGAAGTTGCCGTAGGTGATCACGTAGAGAGGCTTGCCGTTGAGGACTTTCTTGAAATAACGGTACTCGCCGCCCTGCTCCTTGACGAAGTTTTGCGCGGTCGCTTCGGAGCTGGTGCCGAGGATCTGCACCACGTAGTTGCCGGTCGGCTGACCGGCGTACCAACTGCCACCGGCAGCCTTGGCAACGGTAACCGGCTTCTCGGCAGGTTTCGCTGCTGCAACCGGTTTGGCTGGCGCAGGAGCCGGTTTCGCCGCCGGCGCTGCTGGTGCAGGTTTGGCAGAAGCGATCTGCGTTGGCGCAGGGGTCGGTTTGGCGGCTGGCAGCGGCACCGGCGTCGGTGCAGGACCGGCCGGCACTCCCACTGGTGGCGCTGAAGTGGTCACGGTTGGCGGCGTGGCGCTGGAGCCTTCGACCGGCACGCCGTCGTCGCCTTCGGTGATACCACCGGCAGCTTCGGCCAGCGGGCCGCGCATGACCGGTTGCGAGTTGCCGACCAGCGGCAACGGCATCGGCTGCGTGTTACCGGCGAATTCGACGGATGGATTTCCACCATTGGCGCCTTGGCCCAATGGCAGCTGTGCCTGTTCATTGGCCGGAGCACCGGTGGTCGGCGCCTTGCTGCGGCCCGGCATCAACCAGGCGGCGGCGACCGCGACCACGACGACGGCGGAAATCGCCAATACGTGTTTCTTCGGCATGTTGAACCCCATACTTGGACGCTTCACCGCAGAGCGGCTGGCAATCATGACTTCGATCAGTGCATCGCGAGCTACCTGGTTGATATTGCCAGGCCAACCCTCGGCGCTTTCGTGAATATCAGAGATCTGATCCGCAGTGAAAAGTTCGACACCGCGGCCGGCACCTTCGAGCCGCTGGTCGAGATACTCGCGGGTCTCTTCTTCGGTGTACGGCTGCAATTCGATGACGTGGAAGCGCTCTTCCTCAAGGTGCAAAGCCTCGAGCTGAGCGATCAGCGACGATTCACCGAACAGGAACACGTGCGGGCGACCTTCCGGCGCACCGGCACCCAGCGCCATCAACGCTTCGAGCGCGGATTCATCGAGCTGCTCGGCGTCATCTACCAGCAAGTAGACTTCCTGACCGGTCAGCGCCAGCTGCACGACTTGCGCCAGAATCGCGCCGACGTCAGCCTGCGCCACATCCAGCGCCTGAGCGACCTGACGCAACACGCCAGCGGCATCACCGGCGCCACGGGCGGAAACCACCACGCTCTGCACAGATTGCTTGTTAGTGCTGGCCACCAACGCCTGACGCAGCAGGGTCTTGCCGCTGCCTTGCGGGCCGGTGACCACCAGCAGCAACTGGCTGTAACGCGCCAGATGATGCAGTTGACCCAGAACCGGTTTGCGCTGGGCCGGGAAAAATTTGAAGCCCGGCACGCGCGGCGCGAACGGGTCGTGACTTAACTGAAAATGGCCGAGGAACGCCTCGTCGGCATGCAAACTAGTCATCGGAATCTTATTAACCTTTAAGCTGAGCCAGGGCGCGGTAATCCGCTCCCAGCGTGGCCTGTAGAACCTCTTTCGGATAATCGGCGGTCACCACCGCTTCGCCCATCCGGCGCAGCAGCACCAGGCGCAGACGACCGTCGATCACTTTTTTATCAATTGCCATGTGTTCGAGAAAATCGGCTTCGGTCATTTCTTCTGGCGGAATCACCGGCAGGCCGGCGCGCTGGAACAGACGGATGCCGCGATCACGCTCCGCTTCGCTGATCCAGCCCAGACGCGCGGACATTTCCAGCGCCATCACGGTGCCAGCCGCGACCGCCTCACCATGCAGCCAGACACCATAGCCCATGTGGGTCTCGATGGCGTGGCCGAAGGTGTGGCCGAGGTTGAGCGTGGCGCGCACGCCGGTTTCTTTTTCGTCGGCGCCAACCACCAAAGCCTTGGCTGCGCAGGAGCGCTCGATGGCATAGGTCAGGGCTTTCTGATCCAGCGCGCGCAGGGCATCGACGTTGTCTTCGAGCCAGGTCAGGAACGGCTCGTCGCAGATCAGACCGTACTTGATGACTTCCGCCAGGCCCGCCGACAGCTCGCGCTCTGGCAGGGTTTTCAGGGACGCGGTATCGATCAGCACCACATTCGGCTGATAGAACGCGCCGACCATGTTTTTGCCCAGCGGATGGTTGATGCCGGTCTTGCCGCCCACCGACGAATCGACCTGGGACAACAACGTGGTGGGAATCTGGATAAAATCGACACCGCGCTGATAGCAGGCAGCGGCGAAGCCGGCCATGTCGCCGATGACACCGCCGCCGAGGGCGATAACGGTGGTGCGGCGATCATGCCGAGCGGTCAGTAGACCGTCGAAAATCAGTTGCAGGGTTTCCCAGTTCTTGAAGGCTTCGCCATCGGGCAACACCACGGAGATCACCGAGAACTGCGTCAGGCTGCGGGTCAGACGTTCAAGATAGAGCGGCGCAACGGTCTCGTTGGAGATGATTGCCACCTGCCGCCCATGGATATGCGGAGCCAGCAGCTCAGGCTGATCCAACAAACCTTCGCCAATATGAATCGGGTAGCTGCGCTCGCCTAGATCGACCTTGAGTGTCTGCATGTGTCCCCACAGTGAAGATGGAAGCAGGCGTCCTGCCCTGAATTATTGGTTATCGGCGGCCTGTAGCGGGTATGACGCCGCTCGCACGCCATCCGCCACAACCTCGACGGGCTGTGACAGGACGCCGAGGATAGCGCATTTCGAGCGATGCTTTAACGGGGAGGAAGCTGCGCCAGACGATCGAGAATGTCGAGCACCACCATGCGTGGCGGCCGTTCGTCGGTTTCCACCACCAGATCGGCGATCTCCCGATAAAGCGGATCGCGGATCGCCAGCAAGTCACGCAGGGTTTTTTCTGGATTGGCGGTGCGCAGCAACGGCCGATTGCGGTCGCGCGACGTGCGGCCGACCTGCTGTTCGACAGAGGCGTGCAGGTACACCACTCGCCCGCCCTCATGGAGGGCCTTGCGATTGGCATCACGCATGACGGCGCCGCCACCGGTCGCCAGCACCACGCCATCGAACCCGCACAGCTCGGCGATCATCGCCTGCTCACGGTCACGAAAGCCCGGTTCGCCTTCTTTATCGAAGATCCACGGGATATTGGCGCCCGTGCGCAGTTCAATTTCCTTGTCGGAATCTTTGAACGGCAGGCGCAGCTCTTTGGCCAGCAGCCGGCCGATGGTGCTTTTTCCAGCGCCCATCGGTCCTACAAGAATCAAATTTCGCACAGAATCAATGACTCACAGCAATCGCCTGGTTATTCATGATACGCGGAGTGAGAAATACCAGCAGCTCGGATTTTTTCTCCGAAACCACATCACGCCGGAAAAGGCGGCCAAGATACGGCACATCGCCAAGAAATGGCACCTTATCTACGACCTTGCTTTGAGTATTTGAGAAAACACCACCAATCACGATGGTTTCGCCGTCGTTGACCAGGACCTTGGCATTGACCTCGTTTTTCTTGATCGGCGGCACATCCTGCACTTTGTTCAGATAGTCCGGCTCATCCTTGGTGACCTTGACCTCCATGATGATGCGGTTGTCCGGGGTGATTTGCGGCGTCACTTCCAGCGACAACGAAGCTTCTTTGAACGACACGGAGGTAGCGCCGCTGGAGCTGGCTTCCTGATACGGAATCTCGGTGCCTTTGAGGATCTTCGCAGTTTCCTTGTCGGAGGTGACGACCTTGGGCTGCGAGACGATTTCGCCGTTGCCGGTCTTCTCCATGGCCGTCAGTTCGAGATCAAGCAAAACGTTGTCGGTGATAAAAGCAATGCCGATCCCCGAGGTATTGCCGACCGTGCCCATGTCGACGAAGGGCGAGTTAGTGCTGGTGCTGCCCGGCGTGCCAATGGTTGTCGATGATCCGTTGCTGACTCCGGAGGTGTTCCAGTTGCCCTTGTTCTGCACCGAACCACCCCAGCGCACGCCCAGACTCTTGTCGTAATCGACGTTGGCCTCGACGATGCGCGCCTCGATCATCACTTGGCGCACCGGAATATCCAGTTGCGCCACGATTCGCCGCAGCTCATCGAGGCGATCCTGGGTCTGGTAGGCAATGATGTTGTTGGTCCGCTCATCCACCGTGATCGAACCACGCTCGTCGATTTTCGCCTCGGCGCTGGTCACTGACTGGAACAGTTTGGCGATGTCTGCAGCCTTGGCGTAATTCACTTGCAGCAGCTCACGGCGCAGCGGCGCCAGTTCGGCAATCTGTTTCTGCGATTCCAGTTCCTGGCGTTCGCGGGCGGCAATCTCGTCGGCCGGCGCCACCAGCAGCACGTTACCGATCTTGCGTTTATCCAGGCCTTTGGTTTTCAGCACCAGATCCAGCGCCTGATCCCACGGCACGTTTTGCAGACGCAGAGTAATACCGCCCTGCACCGTGTCGCTGGCCACCAGATTGAGGTTGGTGAAGTCGGCAATCAGTTGCAGCACAGAACGCACGTCGATGTCCTGGAAATTCAGCGAAAGCTTTTCACCGACGTAGGCGTTGCGGTCGGCGTTGCGTTTTTGCAGATCGTCGAGCGTCATCGGCCGGATACTGACGGTCAGCTTGTTGTCGGTCTGGAAGGTGGAATATTCGAAAGTGCCGCTCGGCTCGACAGTAATCACCGTGCGATCACCGCTCACGCCGGCATTGACGAACTGCACCGGCGTGGCGAAATCCTTGACGTCGAGGCGCACCCGCAGTTTTTCCGGCAACTGCGTACGGGCAAAGCCGAGGATGATCTTGCCGTCATGCTCCTGGATATCCGGGGCGATGGTCGGGTCAGACAGATCAATGACGACATTGCCTTCACCCGCCGTACCACGCTGAAAGTCGACGCCGCGAATGGCGCGGTTTTTCGCCAAGAATGACTTGGCCGGTGTCACTGCCGCCGCCGTCGCGCGCGGTGCTACAGCGGCGGTGCGCGGTGCGGCTGTCGGAGCGCCCTGCCCGACCACGACGAACAGATTATTGCCCTCGACCCTCGTGCTGTACGGCGCCAGTTGGGTGAGACTGACGATCAGCCGCGTGCGGTCCTTGGCTTCGACCACCGTCGCCGTGCGCGCATTGCCGCTGCCCAGATCGACATTCTTGCTGGCCAACTGGCTGGCAACACCCGGCAAGTCGAGGGCGATCCGCGCGGGCGAATCGGTGGTGTAGCCCTTTGGTACTGGCGGTGGACTGTCGAATGCCAGCTTCAGCTCGACGCGGTCGCCGGGCAATGCCGCGACATCCAGCGTCTGCAGATTGGCCGCGTAAACCATCGGCGACAACAGCGCTATCCATAGCGAAAAACCGAGGGTGGAGAAAATCCTGTTCATTATTCGACTTCCACTATGAGTGCTCTTTCAAAGGAATGGTGCGCGGACGCTCCAGCCAGGCGCCTTCGCCGTCGGGAACGATTTCGACCACATCGACCTGCGTGGCGCTGATGGCGACGATGCGACCGTCGTTGCGCCCCAGGTAGTCGCCCACTTTCAGGCGATGCACCCCGCCCGCCCCGCGCAACAGCGCGAAGGAGCCGGTGGCATTGGCAATCGTGCCGACCATCTCGAACTGCTCGATGTTGAAACCTTCGAGGTATTGCTTGACCCGGTTGAGGTCCGGTTTGACGTTGCGTGAACCGTGCTGCCGGCCGGCCAGATCGACGCGCACCTGGCGTGAAAACGGGCTGCGCAGGTTCGCGGCGCTGTAGGTGAATGTGGGGTAAGACCGGAATGTCGGGGTGGGTTCAATCTTGCCGGCCGGGCGCAGACGGACTTCGTTCAGATAGGCATCGAGGTCGCTGAAGTCGCTACTGCCACCACAACCGCTCAGCGCCAACAAGGTCATCGACAAGGCGAAATAACGGATCGGGGTCATTTTTGCAGCCCCTTGTCGTTATAGCGGTAAGTCTTGGCGAGGATGCTCATGCGCAGTTTCGGCCCGCCCTCGGGGTTGGCCGGCGCCAGCTCGAAGTCATGCAGGGTGACGATGCGCGGCAGCCCGGCGACGCCGCTGACGAACGTCGCAAGATCGTGATAGGCCCCGGTGACGGTGATCTGGATCGGCAGCTCGATGTAAAACTGCTGGGTGACTTCCGGCAGCAGTTTGATTTCTTCAAACTCCAGGCCGCTACCGAGACCGGTACGCGTGATGTCTTCGAGCAGCCCCGGCACCTCGGTATCGCTGGGCAACTGCCGCAACAACACGCCGAAAGAGTTTTCCATTTCCTTCATCTGTTGGGTGTACAGCTCGAGATTGGCCGACAGATGCGCTTTGCTGGCGAACTGCTCCTTGAGCGTGGTTTCTTCTTCGCGCTTGGCCTCCAGCTGGTTTTCCATGTCGCTGATGAAAAAGTTATAGCCAAGGCCCAACACCAGCACCATCAACAGCGCCCCGGCGATGGCCTTGACGGCGGCCGGCCAGGAACCGATGTTGCTGCTGTCGAGATCGTTGAAATCGATATTGCGCAGGCTATCCAGCCATTCGGACGGTTTCATTGGTCGTCCTCCAGGCTTTTCGGCTGCGTCTGACGAACGGTCAACTGAAAGGTGTTGGATTGCTCCACCTGATCGGCCGAGGTCGCCTTGACCTCGTTGAGGCTCGGCGCATCGAACCAGTCGGAAGCATCGAGATTGCGCATCAGCTCGGAAACGCGGTTGTTCGACTCCGCCGCACCACTGATGGAAAGGGTTTTACCGACCATTTTCACCTGGGTGAAATACACCCCGTCAGGCAGCGTGCGCGCCAGTTGATCGAAGATCCGCCCGCTGATCTGCCGGTTACCCTGCAAGTCCTGGATGATGCGCATGCGTTCGACCAGTTGCTGGCGGCGCGCCTTGAGATCGCTGATCTGCTTGATCCGCTCATCGACCACGGCGATCTGCTTGCCAATGTAATCATTGCGCGCCATTTGCTGATCAATCGCCGCGCTGATGATCTGATCGGCAATGAATACCGCGCCTACCGACCCGACGACCACGCCGATCAGCGCCAGCAGAAAGCGTTTGCGGCGTTCTTCACGACGCTCTTCGCGCCACGGCAGAAGGTTGATCCGCGCCATCAGTCGAAACTCCTGAGCGCGAGCCCGCAGGCAATCATCAGGGCTGGCGCATCACTGGCCAGTGCCCCGGCGTTGACCTTGCTGCTCAGGGCCATGTTGGCAAACGGATTGGCCACTTGGGTCGGGGTGTTCAGGCGCTGTTCGATCAACCGATCGAGCCCCGGCACCGACGCCGTGCCACCGGCCAGCAAAATGTGATCGACCGCGTTGTACTGGCCGGAAGCGAAGAAGAACTGCAGTGAACGGGACACCTGCTGCACCAGCGCCTCGCGAAACGGCTGCAAGACCTCGCTGACGTAATCGTCAGGCAGGCCACCCTGCTTTTTCGCCAGCCCGGCCTGCTCGACGGTCAGGCCGTAACGCCGCTGGATTTCCTCGGTCAGTTGTCGACCGCCGAACAGTTGCTCGCGGGTGTAGATGATCTTGCCGTTGTGGAGGACGCTGAGGGTGGTCATGGTCGCGCCGATGTCGACCACCGCCACGGTCAAGCGCTCTTGCGAGGCGGCCAGTTGTGTGGCGAGCAGGCCGAACGAGCGCTCCAGCGCATAGGCCTCGACATCGACCACTCGCGCATTCAGGCCGGCGAGGGCGAGCGCCGCTTCACGGACTTCGACGTTTTCCTTGCGACAGGCGGCCAGCAACACGCTGACCCGTTCCGGGTTGCGCGACGACATGCCCTGGACTTCGAAGTCGATCGCGACCTCGTCGAGCGGATAGGGAATGTACTGGTCAGCTTCGATCTTCAGCTGGTTTTCCAGCTCGTCGTCGGAAAGTCCGGCGTCCATTTCGATGATCTTGGTGATCACCGCAGAACCGGCCACCGCCACTGCCACGCTCCTGAGCCCGGTGCGCGCCTTGACCAGCACGCGGGTCAAGGCCTGACCGACGCCTTCGAGTTCGGCGATGTTTTTTTCGACCACGGCATTCGCCGGCAAAGGCTCTACCGCGTAGGCCTCGACGCGGTAGCGATCACCTTGACGGCTCAGTTCCAGCAGCTTCACTGACGTGGAGCTGATGTCGATCCCCAGTAACGTATTGGTCTTTTTATTGAAGAGTCCCAGCACTACCAATTCCCTATGACTTTCCGTGAGTTACGGACTCTGTAATACGCATTGCGTTCCTTCACTCCGTCTTGACAGAAGCGCAAATGACGCCCCCAGCAGAAAAGTGCTTATAATGCCCAGCGTTTTTTTCCGCTTTTTACTGCCAGCGCGGGTCGTTCTGTGTGTAGCCGGAACCCCGTCGCCAAATTCATTCTTTGCCCTGGATGTCCAAAAGCCTTGATTCGTCTGCTGAAATTTTTCGGTTGGTCCATCGTCGCCGTTTTCTGCGGACTGCTTTTAGGTCTCAGCGGCGCGTTTCTTTACCTTAGTCCGGGTTTGCCGTCTGTGGAGGCGCTGAGAAGCATTCAGTTGCAGATTCCCCTGCGCGTCTACTCCAGCGACAACAAGTTGATCGCAGAATTTGGCGAAATGCGCCGTACGCCGATCCGTTTCGCCGACATTCCCCCCAACTTCATTAATGCGTTACTAAGTGCTGAAGACGACAATTTCGCCAACCACTATGGCGTTGATCCGAGCAGCCTGATGCGCGCCGCGACCCAATTGGTCAAAAGCGGGCACATTCAGTCCGGCGGCAGCACCATCACCATGCAGGTGGCGAAGAACTTCTTCCTGACCAGCGAACGCAGCTTCTCGCGCAAAACCACCGAAATTCTTCTGGCCCTGCAGATCGAACGACAGCTGACCAAGGACGAGATCCTTGAGCTGTACGTGAACAAGATCTATCTGGGCAACCGCGCCTACGGCATCGAGGCGGCGGCGCAGGTGTATTACGGCAAGTCGATCCGTGACATCAGCCTGGCGCAGATGGCGATGATCGCCGGCCTGCCGAAAGCACCGTCGCGCTTCAACCCGCTGGCCAACCCGGCGCGCAGCAAAGAGCGCCGCGACTGGATCCTCGGGCGCATGTACAAACTCGGCAAGATCAGCGAGCCGGACTACACCGCCGCGATCAACGAACCGCTGAACGCCAGCTATCACGTGCCGACCCCGGAAGTGAATGCGCCATACATCGCCGAAATGGCCCGTGCCGAAATGGTCGGTCGTTATGGCAGCGACGCCTACACCGAAGGTTTCCGCGTCACCACTACAGTGCCAAGCAACCTGCAGGAAATGGCCAACACCGCGCTGCACGAAGGTTTGATGACCTACGACCAGCGTCACGGCTACCGCGGCCCTGAATCGCGCCTGCCGGGCAAGACCCGCGAAGCCTGGGCCAGCGAGCTGACCAAACAACGCACCATCAGCAGCCTCGAACCGGCCATCGTCACTCAGGTCGACAAGAACGGCCTGCAAGTGCTGACCCGCACCGGCGAAGAGCACGTCGCCTGGGACACCATGAAATGGGCGCGTCCATTCCTCAACACCAACAGCATGGGCGCCAACCCGCGTCAGCCGTCGGATGTTGCGCAAGTCGGCGATCTGGTTCGCGTGCAGCGCCAGAAAGACAATTCGCTGAAATTCAGCCAGATTCCACAGGCGCAGGGCGCACTGGTGTCGCTGGACCCGCAGAACGGGGCGATTCGCTCGCTGGTCGGTGGTTTCGCCTTCGAGCAAAGCAACTACAACCGCGCCATGCAAGCCAAGCGTCAGCCGGGCTCGAGCTTCAAGCCGTTCGTCTACAGCGCCGCGCTGGATAACGGCTACACCGCCGCGACCCTGGTCAACGATGCGCCGATCGTGTTCGTCGACGAGTATCTGGACAAGGTCTGGCGTCCGAAGAACGACACCAACACCTTCCTCGGCCCGATCCGTCTGCGTGAAGCGCTGTACAAGTCGCGCAACCTCGTCTCGATCCGCTTGTTGCAGGCGATGGGCGTGGGCAAGACCATCGACTACATCACCCGCTTCGGCTTCAACAAGCAGGACCTGCCGCCTAACCTCTCGCTGGCATTGGGTACTGCGACGCTGACGCCGATGGAAATCGCCACCGGTTGGAGCACGTTCGCCAACGGCGGCTACAAGATCACCCCGTACATCATCGACAAGATCGAAAGCCGTAACGGTGACACGCTGTTCGTCGCCAACCCGCCGACCGTGCCTCAGGGCGGTTCGGCGACGGACGGTATCGCGGCGCCGGACGCGCAGTCGTTCACGGTCAATGCCGCGCCGGTTCCGGGCGAAGCGCCGGGCAACGCGGCGGTGCCACAAGCACCGGCCGTGGCTGAGCGAATCGTCGATGGCCGCACCACGTACATCCTCAACAGCATGCTGCAGGACGTGATCAAGCTCGGCACCGGTCGTCGCGCACTGGCCATGGGCCGTAGCGACATCGCCGGTAAAACCGGTACCACCAACGAATCGAAAGATGCCTGGTTCTCCGGTTACAACGCCGATTACGTGACCACGGTCTGGACCGGTTTCGATCAGCCGGAAAGCCTCGGTCGCCGCGAGTTCGGTGGCACTGTGGCGCTGCCGATCTGGATGAACTACATGTCCGCCGCACTCAAGGACAAGCCGCCGCATGTTCAGCCTGAGCCGGAAGGTTTGCTGAGCCTGCGCGTGGACCCGGTCAGCGGTCGTGCGGCGACGCCGAGCACGCCGGGTGCGTACTTCGAGCTGTTCAAGTCTGAAGACACGCCGCCGTCGGTGAACGAGCTGGGTAACGGCACTGCGCCGGGCAGCCCGCTGCCGGCGGATGAGCAGGCGCCGATCGATCTGTTCTGATCCAGCGTCACTGAAAAGCCCCGCCTTCGAGAGAAGTGCGGGGCTTTTTATTACCCGAAAATCAAGAGCCCCTCACCCTAGCCCTCTCCCAGAGGGAGAGGGGACTGACCGGGGGATGCTCGGGAGTTGCGCCGACCTGAACGTGCTGTGCCGAATCCATTATCGACACCACACTTTCAGGTCGGTGCATAACCCCAGACACCTCGGTCAGTCCCCTCTCCCTCCGGGAGAGGGTTAGGGTGAGGGTTGCTTTTGCCCCACAAAAAAGCCCCGACTCTCACGAGCCGGGGCTTTCAGTTGAAGCGCTACAACGGCTTAGCCGTTGAACACGTCATCCACGCTTTTCAGCGGGTAGTTCTTCGGATACGGCAGAGTTGCCACACCGGTCTCGATTGCCGCTTTGGCCACAGCATCGGAGATCAGGGTGATCAGGCGCTTGTCCATTGGCTTCGGAATGATGTACTCACGGCCGAATTCCAGCGGAGCGCCACCGTAGGCATCGCACACGTCCTGTGGCACTGGCAGCTTGGCCAGTTCACGCAGGGCGTTGGCGGCAGCCACTTTCATTTCTTCGTTGATGCGCTTGGCGCGAACGTCCAGGGCACCACGGAAGATGAACGGGAAGCCCAGTACGTTGTTGACCTGGTTCGGGTAGTCCGAACGGCCGGTCGCCATGATCACGTCGCTACGGGTAGCGTGCGCCAGTTCCGGGGAGATTTCCGGATCCGGGTTCGAGCAAGCGAACACGATCGGGTTGGCAGCCATCGACAGCAGGCCTTCCGCGCTCAGCAGGTTCGGACCGGACAGACCGACGAACACGTCAGCGCCTGCCAGTGCGTCAGCCAGGCTGCGCTTCTCGGTAGCGTGGGCGAATACGGCTTTGTACTGGTTCAGGTCGTCACGGCCGGAGTGGATCACGCCGGTACGGTCAACCATGAAGATGTTTTCGATGCGAGCGCCCATGCTCACCAGCAATTTCATGCAGGAGATGGCGGCAGCGCCAGCGCCCAGGCAGACGATCTTGGCGTCAGCGAGGGTTTTGCCAGCGATTTCCAGGGCGTTGATCATGCCCGCAGCGGTCACGATCGCGGTGCCGTGCTGGTCATCGTGGAATACCGGAATGTCGCACTGCTCGATCAGAGCACGTTCGATTTCAAAGCACTCTGGCGCCTTGATGTCTTCCAGGTTGATACCACCGAAGGTGATGGAGATGCGTTTTACGGTGTCGATGAAGGCTTGCGGGCTTTCGGAGTCGACTTCGATGTCGAATACGTCGATGCCGGCGAAGCGCTTGAACAGTACGCCTTTACCTTCCATCACTGGCTTGGAAGCCAATGGGCCGAGGTTGCCCAGGCCGAGAATCGCGGTGCCATCGGAAATGACTGCAACCAGGTTGCCCTTGCCGGTGTATTTGTAGGCCAGTTCAGGATTGCGAGCGATCTCACGCACTGGTTCAGCTACGCCGGGGCTGTAGGCCAGCGACAAGTCGCGAGCGGTAGCAGTGGCCTTGGTGAGCTCGACACTCAGCTTCCCTGGACGAGGATTGGCATGATATTCGAGAGCGGCAGTTTTCAGATCAGACATTTTGGCATTCCGCTTTTTACTGTTGGACAGACTGGTCAGCGAGGATACGCGCCTCGCAAAGTCCCCACAAGACTGAGCGGTCACCCCTGTCAAGCGCCCTGCCCTACGACTTTGGGCCAAGAGCCACGGCGCACAAGGGCTGTACTGTTCACAATCGACAGAAAAAATGTCTACAATTTTTTGTTCAGCGGGTGCTTTGCAACATCGCAGGATCTGTCAGCGGAAGCAGCCAACGTGGCTGACCCGGTTTCACGCCGCCGCGTCGCGAACGATCGACAATCCAGCCGCGCGCCTCGATCTGCTGGCCCTTCAGCGCCTGCAAGCGGGCATTGTCGAATTGTCCGACCAGATTGGGTGCAACGCGCAATACAAGCGCACCCTGCAACTCGATCCAGATTCCCCCGCGATTGCGCTGAACCTTGCTCACACGCCCACTTATAACGGCGAAACCCGAGCGCTGGATCTGCTCCGCTTTCAGTACAGGCGATTGCCGCCAGAGGCCCAGACCGGCCCGTCGCGCACTGCTTTCGGCGGCTTGCTGGCAGGTGGCAAGATCGACATTCGGTGCCACCGCGACCTGGAATCCCAGGCCATCGGCGAGCATTTGCGCTTCGAAATTGGCACCGCTGACACTGTAAATATGCGCGAGCGTACGCCCGTAATGGTCTTTGGCCTGCCTACCCAGGCGCAAACCGACCCGTCCACCGCTGTCATCCACCAGGCTTTGCAGGCGTTGGCGCGCCGCCAGCGCAAACGGTTCGTCGCTGCGGCCCTGCTTGCCCAGTTCAGGGGTGTTGAGGCCGATCATCCGCACGCTGCGGCCGTCGCTCAGGCGCAAGGTGTCGCCATCGACCACGCGCTGCACCGTGACGCGGGTCAATCCGGCGGGCGCCGGGCAGAAGGCCTGCGCGCCGGACAGCCAAATCGCGGACACAAAAAAGGCGCCCGCTAGGGACGCCTTTTTCAGCAACGAGGAAAAGCCCACCGGGCCCTTCAACCTTACTCTGCAGCAGCAGGTTTCTTGCCGAAAGCACCGAAACGGTCTGCGAACTTCTGAACGCGACCACCGGTGTCCAGAGTCTTCTGCTTACCGGTGTAGAACGGGTGGCATTCGTTGCACACGTCGATTGGCAGAGCTTTGCCGAAAGTCGAACGGGTTTCGAACTTGTTGCCACAGCTGCAGGTAACAGCGATGACTGGGTAATTCGGGTGGATTTCAGCTTTCATGGTGTCTTCCTCAGCTAGCGTGCCGCCATCCAACACTATTGTTGAATACCGCACGTAATTAGGCCGCGGATTCTACCAGACCTTTTCAATCACGCAAGCTGTCACCGAGACCGACCGTCTGCTAGGCTCCCGGCCCAATACGCGACCCCCTGTAGGAGCGAGCCTGCTCGCGATAGCGGTCTGCCATGCAACATTGATGTCGTCTGATACACCGCTATCGCGAGCAGGCTCACTCCTACATTAGGTATGTGCCATGCCCTTGTTCTGCTTATAGAGATCTCCCCGCGTGCCCGACGCCATTCTGCGCCTCGCTTTGCCTTCACCCCTGCGCCGCCTGTTCGACTATCGAGCGCCGGCCGGCGTGCTGCGCGAGCAATTGCAGCCGGGCATGCGCCTGCGGGTGCCGTTCGGTCGACGCGAGATGATCGGGATTCTGGTCGAGGTCACCGACACCAGCGAAGTGCCGGTGGAAAAACTCAAGCCGGCGCTGGCCCTGCTCGATGCCACGCCGCCGTTGCCGCCAGCCCTGTTCAAGCTGTGCCTGTGGACCTCGCAGTATTATCAGCACAGCCTCGGCGACACCTTGAGCTGGGCGTTGCCAGTACTGCTGCGCCAGGGCGAACTGGCCGAGGCGCGACAGGAACGCTTCTGGTCGATCACTCCCGGCGCCAGCCTTGAGGATCCGCGCATTGCCCGCGCCCCGCGCCAGCGCGAAGCACTCGCAACGCTGGCACAGCACCCGCACGGCGTCGCCCATCAGTTGCTGAGCAAACTGATGCTGAGCAAGGACAGCCTTGATCTGCTGCTGGCAAAGAATCTGGTGCAGGTGGAAATCCGCCGCCACGCACCGGGCGTGCGTCACGAACACTGGCTCGCCCAGCCGGAACTCCCGCTCAACGCCGAGCAACGCGCCGCCTACGAAGCGATCCGCGCCGGTTTCGACAGTTATCACGCCTTCCTGCTGGCCGGCGTCACTGGCAGCGGCAAGACCGAAGTCTATTTGCAGCTGATCCGCGAAACCCTCGAAGCCGGCAAGCAGGCGCTGGTGCTGATTCCGGAGATCAACCTCGGCCCGCAAACGCTGGCGCGCTTCGAGCAGCGCTTCAACGCGCGTATCGCCTTGCTGCACTCGGCAGTCAATGACCGCGAACGCCTCGACGCGTGGCTCGCTGCCCGTGATGGCGAGGCCGACATTATTATCGGCACTCGCTCGGCGCTGTTTACGCCGATGAAAAACCCCGGGCTGATCATCATCGACGAAGAGCACGACGGCTCTTATAAGCAGCAGGAAGGTTTGCGTTACCACGCTCGCGACCTCGCGCTGGTGCGCGCACGGCAGGAAAACATCCCGATCGTCCTCGGTTCCGCCACGCCGTCGCTGGAAAGCCTGCACAACGCCTACACCGGACGCTATGGCCTGCTGCGCCTGAATGAACGCGCTGGCGGCGCCAAGCAGCCGCGCTTCTTGCGCCTGGATGTAAAAAGCCGTCCGCTGGACAGCGGTATTTCCGGACCGATGCAACAAGCCATCGGCCAGACGCTCGCCAATGGCCAGCAGGTGCTGGTGTTCCTCAACCGTCGCGGCTTTGCGCCGACGCTGCTGTGTCACGATTGCGGCTGGATGTCCGAGTGCTCGCGTTGCGATGCGCGGATGACCGTGCACCAGCGTCATGGTGAGTTGCGCTGCCACCACTGCGGCTATGTCGAGCGTACGCCGCGCCAGTGTCCGAAGTGCAACAAGGTCGATCTGCGGCCCGTCGGTGCCGGCACCGAGCGCGCCGAAGAACGTTTGGCGATTCTGTTCCCGGACTATCCAGTGCTGCGCGTCGACCGCGACAGCACGTCGCGCAAAGACGCGATGAATCAGCTGTTCGCAACGATTCAGAAAGGTCAGCCGTGCATTCTGGTCGGCACGCAAATGTTGGCCAAAGGGCACCACTTCCCACGAGTGACGCTGGTGTCGATCCTCGATGCCGACGGCGGCTTGTTCTCCGGCGACTTCCGCGCCAGCGAGCGCATGGCGCAGTTGATCGTGCAGGTCGCCGGACGTGCCGGGCGAGCGGAAGAGCCGGGCAAGGTGATTATTCAGACGCACCTGGCGGACCATCCTTTGCTGGTGCAACTGACCGAGCAGGGTTACTTCGCTTTTGCCGAACAGGCTTTGAGCGAGCGCCGGGCTGCCGGACTGCCGCCGTTCGCGCATCTGGCGCTGTTGCGCGCCGAAGCGCACAAGCCGGGACAGGCTGAAGGGTTTCTTGATGAAGCGTGCAGCGAGGCCGAGCGTTTGCTGGCTGAGCAGAATCTGAGCGGGATCGAGTTGCTCGGGCCGGTGCCGGCGCCGATGGAGCGACGCGCCGGACGTTATCGCGCGCAGCTGTTGTTGCAGGCGAACGCGCGGGCACCGCTGCATCGGTTGCTGGCCAGTTGGCTGCTGGTGCTGGAGCAGATGCCGAGCGGGCGGGCGGTGCGCTGGTCGCTGGATGTCGATCCGGTCGATTTGTATTGAAGATCAAAAGATCGCAGCCTTCGGCAGCTCCTACAGGGTTAATCGCGTTTACCTGTAGGAGTTGCCGCAGGCTGCGATCTTTTGCCTTTAATGTCACCACATATCCATAACCTGCCTGCTAAGGTTGGCAAGCCCGTCTTCGCAACGGATAATGCCCAGTTTTTCCACCCGCGCATCGATGCGCCCGCCGCGCTTGCGGTCGAAAGAGAAGACCATGAAAGACACCATTCGCCAGCTGATCCAACAAGCCATCACCCAACTCGTCAACGAAGGTGTGTTGCCTGAAGGCCTGACGCCGGCGATCCAGGTGGAGAACGCCCGTGACAAGACCCACGGCGACTTCGCCAGCAACATCGCGATGATGCTGGCCAAGCCTGCGGGCATGAAGCCGCGCGATCTGGCGGAGAAAATCATCGCCGCGCTGCCGGCCGACGAGAACGTCACCAAGGCCGAAATCGCTGGCCCGGGCTTCATCAATTTCTTCCAGAACACCCAGGCGCTGGCCTCGCGTCTCGACGCTGCCTTGGCTGATGCCCATGTTGGCGTGCGCAAGGCTGGTCCTGCACAACGCACCGTGGTCGACCTGTCGGCGCCGAACCTGGCCAAAGAGATGCACGTCGGTCACTTGCGTTCGACCATCATCGGTGACGGCGTGGCCCGCGTACTCGAATTCCTCGGCGACGAGGTGATCCGTCAGAACCACGTCGGCGACTGGGGCACCCAGTTCGGCATGCTGATGGCGTATCTGCAGGAAAACCCGATCACCAGCGACGAGCTGTCCGATCTGGAAAATTTCTACCGCGCCGCCAAGCAGCGTTTCGACGAGTCCGCAGAATTCGCCGACCGCGCCCGTGGCCTGGTGGTCAAGCTGCAGGCCGGCGATGCCGAGTGCCTGGCGCTGTGGACCAAGTTCAAGGACATCTCGCTGTCGCACTGCCAGAAGATCTACGAACTGCTCAACGTCAAACTGACCATGGCCGACGTGATGGGCGAAAGCGCCTACAACGACGACCTGATCAACGTGGTCAACGACCTGAAAGCGGCCGGCATGCTGGTCGAGAGCAACGGCGCGCAGTGCGTGTTCCTCGACGAGTTCAAGAACGCCGACGGCGACCCGCTGCCGGTGATCATCGTCAAGGCTGACGGCGGTTACCTCTACGCCACCACTGACCTCGCGGCCGTGCGCTACCGCAGCGGCAAACTGAAAGCCGATCGCGCGCTGTATTTCGTCGATCAGCGTCAGGCCCTGCACTTCCAGCAAGTGTTCGCCGTGGCGCGCAAGGCCGGTTTCGTCACCCATCCGATGGAGATGGAACACATGGGCTTCGGCACCATGAACGGCGCCGACGGCCGTCCGTTCAAGACCCGTGACGGCGGCACCGTGAAGCTGATCGACCTGCTGACCGAAGCACAGGAACGTGCCTATACCCTGGTCAAAGAGAAGAACCCTACGCTTGCCGAAGACGAACTGCGCAACATCGCCAAAGTCGTCGGCATCGGCGCGGTGAAATACGCCGACCTGTCGAAGCACCGCACTAGCGATTACAGCTTCAACTTCGACCTGATGCTGAACTTCGAAGGCAACACCGCGCCGTACCTGCTTTACGCTTACACCCGCGTCGCCGGTGTGTTCCGCAAACTGGGCAAGGATTTCAGCGAAGTCGACGGCCAGATCGTTCTCGAGGCGGAACACGAACTAGAGCTGGCGGCGAAACTGGCGCAGTTCGGTGAAGTGCTGAACAACGTGTCCGACAAGGGCACGCCGCACATTCTCTGCACCTACCTGTATGACGTTGCCGGTCTGTTCTCGAGCTTCTACGAGAACTGCCCGATCCTCGCCGCCGAGACGCCAGCCCGGATGCAGAGCCGTCTGCGCCTGGCCGCGCTGACCGGTCGCACCCTCAAGCAAGGCCTGGAACTGTTGGGTCTGGAAACTCTGGAGCGTATGTAAGTTGGCTGCCAAGAAAAAACCTGCACCCAAGCGTGGCGCCAGCCGTTACCAAGCTCCTGCGAAGCAACCGATTCCGGGTTGGCTGTGGATGGCCATCGGCCTGACCGTCGGCGCGTTTATCGTGTTCCTGATGAAACTGGAGCCGGGCAAAGGCAGCGACACGGTCAAGCGCGAGAAGGTCGAACAGGCGCAGCAGCAGAAAGCGACGAAAATCGCCGAGGCCAACAAGACTCCGCCGAGCCCGACGCAACCGGTGAAGCCGAAGTACGATTTCTACACCCTGCTGCCGGAATCGGAAGTGATCGTGCCGCCGGACGCCGTGCCGGAGAAGACCCTGCCGACGCCACAGGTGCCAACCACGCCGGTAACGCCAGCGGAAGCGGCGAAGATCGACACAGCGCGCGCTCAGGCCGCGCTGGCCGGGATTACGCCACCGCCAGCACCACCCGTGAGCAAAGCCGCGCCGGTGACCAGGTTCTTCTTGCAGGCCGGTTCGTTCCGCAAGGAAACCGATGCTGACAAGGTCCGCGCGCAGATCATTCTGCTCGGCCAGGCGGTGGCGGTTGAGTCCGGCACTGTCAAGGATGAAACCTGGTACCGCGTATTGGTCGGCCCGTTCAGCAACCGCGAACAACTGACCACCGCACAGAAACAACTGGCGGGCGCCGGCTTTAGCAACCTGTTGTTACAACAACGCCAAAGCCGCTGATCCACCGATGGTGGGCACCTCTTCCTGAGGTTGCCCACAATCCCTGTGGCGAGGGGATTTATCCCCGCTGGGTCGCGAAGCTGCCCTGAAACCAGCAATTACGGTGCATCAGGCACACCGTGAATGCTGGAATAGCGACTGCTTCGCAGCCGGACGGGGATAAATCCCCTCGCCACAGTCATCACCCGCCGTTCGTCCTTCAGCGCCCCTCACGGTTGAAATCCTCTCCAGCACCCCCATATGAATGGGCATAAGGCACTTTCGCCCCGCTGTGTGGAGACTCTTCCCTTGACCACCATCGTTTCAGTCCGCCGTCACGGCAAAGTCGTCATGGGCGGCGACGGCCAGGTTTCTCTCGGCAATACCGTGATGAAAGGCAACGCGAAAAAAGTTCGTCGCCTGTACCACGGCCAGGTCATTGCCGGTTTTGCCGGTGCCACCGCCGACGCCTTTACCCTCTTCGAACGTTTCGAAGGCCAGTTGGAGAAACATCAGGGCCACCTGGTGCGCGCCGCTGTCGAACTCGCCAAAGAATGGCGCACCGACCGCTCCCTGAGCCGCCTCGAAGCCATGCTCGCGGTCGCCAACAAAGACGCCTCGCTGATCATCACCGGCAACGGTGACGTGGTCGAACCCGAAGATGGCCTGATCGCCATGGGTTCCGGCGGTGGTTACGCGCAGGCTGCGGCCAGCGCCCTGCTGAAAAAGACCGACCTGTCGGCCCGCGAAATCGTCGAAACCGCCCTCGGTATCGCCGGCGACATCTGTGTATTCACCAACCACACTCAGACCATTGAGGAGCAGGATCTCGCCGAATAAGCCTGTCCTGGCCACCGCGCCACGGCTTGTTTGTGCTTGAGGACCGCCAACTACTATGTCCATGACTCCCCGCGAAATCGTCCACGAACTCAACCGCCACATCATCGGCCAGGACGATGCCAAGCGCGCCGTCGCGATTGCCCTGCGCAACCGCTGGCGCCGCATGCAGCTGCCTGAAGAGCTGCGCGTTGAAGTGACCCCGAAAAACATCCTGATGATCGGCCCGACCGGTGTCGGTAAAACCGAGATCGCCCGTCGTCTGGCGAAACTGGCCAACGCGCCGTTCATCAAGGTCGAAGCGACCAAGTTCACCGAAGTCGGCTACGTTGGCCGTGACGTCGAATCGATCATTCGTGATCTGGCTGACGCGGCGATCAAGATGCTTCGCGAGCAGGAAATGACCCGCGTCCGTCACCGCGCCGAAGACGCCGCCGAGGATCGCATCCTCGACGCGCTGCTGCCGCCGGCCCGCATGGGTTTCAGCAACGAGGAAGCACCGAGCTCCGATTCCAACACCCGTCAGCTGTTCCGCAAGCGTCTGCGCGAAGGTCAGCTGGATGACAAGGAAATCGAGATCGAAGTCGCCGAGGTTTCCGGCATCGAGATCGCCACGCCGCCAGGCATGGAAGAGATGACCAACCAGCTGCAATCGCTGTTTGCCAACATGGGCAAGGGCAAGAAGAAGTCGCGCAAGCTCAAGGTCAAGGAAGCGCTGAAGCTGGTGCGCGACGAAGAAGCCGGGCGTCTGGTCAACGAAGAAGAGCTGAAGGCCAAGGCGCTGGAAGCGGTTGAACAGCACGGCATCGTGTTCATCGACGAGATCGACAAAGTCGCCAAGCGCGGCAATGTCGGCGGCGCCGATGTCTCCCGTGAAGGCGTACAGCGCGACTTGCTGCCGTTGATCGAAGGCTGCACCGTCAACACCAAACTGGGCATGGTCAAGACTGACCACATCCTGTTCATCGCCTCCGGCGCGTTCCACCTGAGCAAGCCAAGCGATCTTGTGCCTGAGCTGCAAGGTCGTCTGCCGATCCGCGTTGAACTCAAAGCGCTGAGCCCGTCGGACTTCGAACGTATCCTCAGCGAACCGCACGCTTCGCTCACCGAGCAATACTGCGCGCTGCTGAAAACCGAAGGCCTGAACATCCAGTTCCAGCCGGAAGGCATCAAGCGCATCGCCGAGATCGCCTGGCAGGTCAACGAGAAGACCGAGAACATCGGTGCCCGTCGTCTGCACACGCTGCTTGAGCGTCTGCTCGAAGAGGTATCGTTCAGCGCCGGCGATCTGGCCAGCACCCACGATGAGCAGCCGATTCTGATCGACGCCGACTACGTCAACAGCCACCTCGGCGAATTGGCGCAGAACGAAGACCTGTCCCGTTATATCCTGTAGGTCACTTCTCCCTGTAGGAGCTGCCGCAGGCTGCGATCTTTTGACTTTGATTTCTAACAGACAAGATCAAAAGATCGCAGCCTGCGGCAGCTCCTACAGGGTGTTCCTCTAGTCGGATGACCTGCAATGACTACTATCCCTACCGACATCAAACTGCACAAAGCCTCGAAAACCCTGACGCTCACCTACGCGTCCGGCGAGGAATACACCCTGCCCGCCGAATTTCTGCGCGTGCACTCTCCCTCCGCCGAGGTCCAGGGCCACGGCAAACCGATCCTGCAATTCGGCAAGATCAACGTCGGTCTCAGCAAGCTGGAACCGGCCGGTCACTACGCACTGAAACTGACCTTCGACGACGGTCACGATAGCGGCCTGTTCACCTGGGATTATCTCTACGAGCTGGGGCGACGTTATGACGCACTCTGGGCCGATTATCTGGCCGAGCTCAAAGCCGCCGGAAAAACCCGCGACCCGAACGAGTCGATCGTCAAGCTGATGCTCTAGCCCGAGCCTTGCGCTCATTAGAGGGCATTTTCTAAATTCATCTGTTTGAATGCTCCGCTGTGTGGCCGAGGATCGGCCCGCTTGCGAAAAAAATTAAACTCGGGTAACCAATGGAGCTGGCAAGTTCCCTGCAGTGCTCTACGACTGTAAAGCAGCTATGCAGAATTAACGGTCACCCGAGCAGTAGTACCTGGCATTGGCTGTGGAACTGCACAGCACAAAACCGGGTACTCGTCTCAGGACAATGGAGCGTCGTAGATGAGTAACAAGAATAACGATGACCTGAAGTACCAAGCCTCGGAAAACACCCTGGGGCTTAATCCCGTCGTTGGGCTACGCGGAAAGGATCTGCTGGCCTCTGCTCGTATGGTGCTCAAACAGGCCATCAAACAACCGATCCATAGCGTCAAACACGTCACCCATTTCGGCCTCGAACTGAAGAACGTGCTGTTCGGCAAATCCGAACTGCAACCGGCTGGCGATGACCGTCGCTTCGCCGATCCGGCGTGGAGCCAGAACCCGCTCTACAAACGTTATCTGCAAACCTACCTGGCATGGCGCAAGGAACTCCATTCCTGGATCGATGACAGTAGCCTGTCACCCAAAGACATCGCACGCGGTCACTTCGTCATCAATCTGATGACCGAAGCCATGGCCCCGACCAACACTGCCGCCAACCCGGCTGCGGTGAAACGCTTCTTCGAAACCGGCGGCAAGAGCCTGCTCGATGGCCTCTCGCATCTGGCCAAGGATCTGGTGCACAACGGCGGCATGCCGAGCCAGGTCAACATGGGCGCGTTCGAGGTCGGCAAGAGCCTCGGCGTCACCGAAGGTGCGGTGGTGTTTCGCAACGACGTGCTGGAGCTGATCCAGTACAAGCCGATCACCGAGCAAGTCCACGAGCGCCCGTTGCTGGTGGTGCCGCCGCAGATCAACAAGTTCTACGTATTCGATTTGAGCCCGG
The DNA here is from genome assembly GCF_900182985.1 of Pseudomonas helmanticensis. Classification (NCBI taxonomy): domain Bacteria; kingdom Pseudomonadati; phylum Pseudomonadota; class Gammaproteobacteria; order Pseudomonadales; family Pseudomonadaceae; genus Pseudomonas; species Pseudomonas helmanticensis. The sequence continues at coordinate 3,885,776 of NZ_FXUY01000001.1, forward strand.
ACAAGAGTCTGGCGCGCTTCTGCCTGCGCAATAACGTGCAGACGTTCATCGTCAGCTGGCGCAACCCGACCAAGGCGCAGCGCGAGTGGGGCCTGTCGACGTACATCGACGCGCTGAAAGAAGCGGTCGACGTGGTCACCGCGATCACCGGCAGCAAAGATGTGAACATGCTCGGCGCCTGCTCCGGTGGCATCACCTGCACCGCCCTGCTCGGCCACTACGCGGCTATCGGCGAGAAGAAGGTCAATGCCCTCACGCTGCTGGTCAGCGTGCTCGACACGACGCTGGACAGCGACGTCGCCCTGTTCGTCGACGAGCAGACCCTGGAGACCGCCAAGCGCCATTCGTACCAGGCTGGCGTGCTCGAAGGCAAAGACATGGCCAAGGTCTTTGCGTGGATGCGCCCCAACGACCTGATCTGGAACTACTGGGTCAACAACTACCTGCTCGGCAACGAACCGCCGGTGTTCGACATCCTGTTCTGGAACAACGACACCACACGGTTGCCGGCGGCGTTCCACGGCGACCTGATCGAGATGTTCAAAAACAACCCACTGATCCGCCCGAATGCACTGGAAGTGTGCGGCACACCGATCGACCTCAAGCAGGTCACGGCCGATATCTTCTCGCTGGCCGGCACCAACGATCACATCACGCCGTGGAAGTCCTGCTACAAGTCGGCGCAGCTGTTCGGCGGCAAAGTGGAATTCGTGCTGTCGAGCAGCGGGCATATCCAGAGCATCCTCAACCCGCCGGGCAACCCGAAATCGCGTTACATGACCAGCGAAGAAATGGCCGCGAATGCCGATGACTGGCAGGAAAACTCGACCAAGCACACTGATTCCTGGTGGCTGTACTGGCAGACGTGGCAAGCCGAACGTTCGGGCAACCTGAAAAAGGCCCCGCTGAAACTGGGCAACAAAGCGTATCCGGCAGGCGAAGCCTCGCCGGGCACCTACGTTCACGAGCGGTAACTGACACCACCCCTCCCCTGTAGGAGCTGCCGCAGGCTGCGATCTTTTGACTTTTGATTTTTAAAAAACAAGATCAAAAGATCGCAGCCTTCGGCAGTTCCTACACGGGGTGTGGTGAATTTAAATCCACAGGGCCTGACGCATGCCGCAACCGTTCATATTCCGTACCGTCGATCTGGATGGTCAGACCATCCGCACGGCGGTACGCCCCGGCAAGCCTCACTTGACGCCCTTGCTGATTTTCAACGGCATCGGCGCCAACCTGGAGCTGGTGTTTCCATTTGTCGCGGCGCTGGACCCGGATCTGGAAGTGATCGCCTTCGACGTCCCCGGTGTCGGCGGCTCCTCGACGCCGAACCGGCCGTATCGCTTTCCCGGCCTGGCCAAGCTGACCTCGCGGATGCTCGATTACCTCGATTACGGCCAGGTCAACGTCATCGGCGTGTCGTGGGGCGGCGCACTCGCGCAGCAGTTCGCCTACGACTACCCCGAACGCTGCAAGAAACTGGTGCTGGCGGCGACTGCGGCCGGTGCGGTGATGGTGCCGGGCAAACCGAAAGTGCTGTGGATGATGGCCAGTCCACGGCGCTACATTCAGCCCTCGCACGTGATCCGCATCGCGCCGCTGATCTATGGCGGCTCGTTCCGTCGCGACCCGACCCTGGCCGCCAGCCACGCGGCGAAGGTGCGCTCGGCGGGCAAGCTCGGTTATTACTGGCAGCTGTTTGCCGGCCTCGGCTGGACCAGCATTCACTGGCTGCACAAGATCCATCAGCCGACGCTGGTGCTGGCCGGTGACGACGATCCACTGATCCCGCTGATCAACATGCGCATGCTCGCCTGGCGCATTCCCAACGCGCAGTTGCACATCATCGATGACGGCCATCTGTTCCTGATCACCCGCGCCGAAGCCGTGGCGCCGATCATCATGAAGTTTCTCCAGGAGGAACGTCAGCGCGCGGTGATGCATCCGCATCCGACACCGCAGGGCGGCTAAGCGCTGCGGCAGGCTTTATGCAGGGCTTTACAGAAAGTGCGTGGCAGGACGCCGCGCAGGCAGCAACCGATAACAGCGTCTATGGTGTTCTGGTTCGGTGAATGTGTTTTTGGCCTGAAGACGAAGGAGTGTTGAGTCATGCGCGACAAACCAGCGACGGGCGGAGTGCCCAGCCCCGCCGTGTTCATCAACGCACAAAGTGCGATCACCGGCCTGCGTGGCCGGGACCTGATCTCGACCTTGCGCAGCGTCGCCGCCCATGGTTTGCGCAACCCGATTCATAGCGCAAAACACGCCTTGAAACTCGGCGGCCAACTGGGCCGCGTGCTGCTCGGCGAAACCCTGCACCCGACCAATCCACAGGACAGCCGTTTCGCTGATCCGGCGTGGAGCCTCAACCCATTTTACCGGCGCAGCCTGCAGGCGTATCTGGCCTGGCAGAAGCAGGTCAAAAGCTGGATCGACGACAGCGACATGAACCCGGAAGACCGCGCTCGCGCGCACTTCGCTTTCACCCTGCTCAACGACGCGGTGGCGCCGTCCAACACCCTGCTCAATCCGCTGGCGGTGAAAGAGCTTTTCAACTCCGGCGGCCACAGTCTGGTGCGCGGCCTCAGTCATTTATTCGATGACTTGCTGCACAACGACGGTTTGCCGCGCCAGGTGACCAAACAGGCTTTCGAGGTCGGCAAGACCGTCGCCACCACCACCGGCTCAGTGGTGTTTCGCAACGATTTGCTTGAGCTGATCCAGTACAAGCCAATGAGCGAAAAGCAGTACGCCAAGCCGCTACTGGTGGTGCCGCCGCAAATCAACAAGTACTACATTTTCGACCTGAGCCCGCACAACAGCTTCGTCCAGTACGCGCTGAAGAACGGCTTGCAGACGTTCATGATCAGCTGGCGTAACCCGGATGTGCGCCATCGCGAATGGGGCCTGTCGACCTACGTCGAGGCGGTGGAGGAGGCAATGAACATCTGCCGGGCGATCACCGGCGCCCGCGAGGTCAACCTGATGGGTGCCTGCGCTGGCGGGCTGACCATCGCCGCGCTGCAAGGGCATTTGCAGGCCAAGCGGCAACTGCGTCGGGTCTCCAGTGCGACCTATCTGGTCAGCCTGCTCGACAGTGAAATCGAAACCTCGGCCACACTGTTTGCCGATGAGCAAACCCTCGAAGCCGCCAAGCGTCGTTCCTATCAGAAAGGCGTGCTCGACGGTCGCGACATGGCCAAAGTCTTCGCCTGGATGCGCCCCAACGATCTGATCTGGAGCTACTTCGTCAACAACTACCTGTTGGGCAAAGAGCCGCCGGCGTTCGACATTCTCTACTGGAACAACGACAACACCCGCCTGCCTGCGGCGTTTCACGGCGACTTGCTGGACTTCTTCAAACACAACCCGCTGACCCATCCGGGTGGCCTGGAAGTCTGTGGCACGCCGATCGACCTGCAGAAAGTCACCGTCGACAGCTTCAGCGTCGCTGGCATGAACGACCACATTACGCCATGGGATGCAGTGTATCGCTCGACCTTGCTGCTCGGCGGCGAGCGACGTTTCGTGCTGTCCAACAGCGGCCATGTGCAGAGCATTCTCAACCCACCGAGCAACCCGAAAGCCGCGTACGTCGAGAACGGCAAGATGAGCAGCGATCCACGCGCCTGGTACTACGACGCCAAGCACGTCGATGGCAGTTGGTGGCCGCAGTGGCTGGAATGGATTCAACAGCGCTCCGGCGCGCAGCACGAAACCTCGTTCACCCTCGGCAACCCTAACTATCCACCGATGGAGGCAGCGCCCGGTACCTACGTGCGTGTGCGCTGACGCTTAACCGAACTTTTCTAAGAAGACTGGATGAAAACCCGCGACCGGATTCTCGAATGTGCTTTGCAATTGTTCAACGAAAAGGGCGAGCCGAACGTTTCCACCATGGAGGTGGCCAACGAAATGGGGATCAGCCCGGGCAACCTCTACTACCACTTCCATGGCAAGGAACCGCTGATTCTCGGGTTGTTCGAACGCTTCCAGAATGAACTGGCGCCGCTGCTGGATCCGCCATCGGATGTCGAGCTGGCACCGGAGGATTACTGGCTGTTTTTGCATTTGATCGTCGAGCGGCTGGCGCAGTATCGGTTCCTGTTTCAGGACCTGTCGAACCTCGCCGGACGCTTGCCGAAACTGGCCAAGGGCATTCGCAATCTGCTCAATGCATTGAAGCGCACGCTGGCGTCGTTGCTGGCGCGGTTGAAGGCGGGGGGGCAATTGGTCAGTGATACCCAGGCGTTGGGGCAGTTGGTGGAGCAGATCACCATGACGCTGCTGTTTTCGCTGGATTATCAGCGGATTCTGGATCGTGAGGGGGAAGTGAGGCTGGTGGTTTATCAGATCATGATGCTGGTGGCGCCGCATCTGTTGCCGCCGGTGAAAGTGGCGACAGAGCGAATGGCCCTGCAGTACCTTGAAGATCATGACTGAATCAAAAGCCCCTCACCCTAGCCCTCTCCCGGAGGGAGAGGGGACTGATCGGGGAATGCTTGAGATTTACGCCGACCTGATAGTGCGTTTCCGAATCCATAATCGATAAGGTCTTTCAGGTCGATGTATGGCGTAAGACACCTCGGTCGGCCCCCTCTCCCTCCGAGAGAGGGCTGGGGTGAGGGCAAGCTTTAAAACGCACAAACAAAAACGCCCGACCTTCACAGGCCGGGCGTTTTGTTTTGCCCTGATAAATCAGGACTGACTGGTTGGCGTCGACGGCGTCGATGCAACAGTCGGGGTAGCCACCGGAGTCGGTGCTGCGGCGGAGTTCGACGCGCTCACCGGAGCTGCCGGAGTGGCCGGCTTGGCTGCAGCAGGCGCGGCCGGTTTCGGTGCAGCGGCTTTCGGTGCGGCCGGTTTTTTCACTGCCGGTTTTTTCGCCGCAGCAGGTTTCGCTGCAGGCTTGGCAGCCGGCTTCGCGGCAGCAGTTTTCGCTGCTGGCTTGGCCGCAGGCTTCGCTGCGGTTTTGGCCGCAGGTTTTGCTGCCGGTTTGGCGGCGGCTTTGGCGGCAACCGGTTTGGCTGCAGCTTTTGCTGCTGGCTTGGCGGCAGCAGTTTTCGCGGCAGGTTTAGCCGCTGCCTTGGCCAGTGGCTTGGCCGTCGTTTTAGCAGCAGGTTTGGCCGCCGCAGTTTTCGCTGCAGGCTTGGCAGCAGCGGTTTTCGCCGCCACAGGCTGAGCTTTCAGACCGGTGAGTTTTTCGATCTGTCTGGTCAGTGTGTCGACCTTGCTGTTGAGCGCTTTGACTTCATTGCGGCTCGGTACACCGAGGCGCGAAATCGCGCTGTTCAGGCGCTTGTCAAAAGCCCCTTCCAGCTCGTCCCACTTGCCCAGTGCGCGATCTTTCACGCCGCTGATGCGCGACTTGGCCGAGGTAGCAGAGTCCTTGGCGGCATCGACTTTCTTGCCAACTGCCGACTTGGTGAGCTTCTCGGCTTTCTCGCCGTCTTTGACCAATGTATCGAAGAGCTTGCTGCCGTCAGTGTCGATCTTCGAGTACACGCCTAAACCAGCCAGCCAGATTTTGCGGGAGTAGGATTCGACCTTCCCGACCCACGAGCTGCTATCTTTTTTATCAGTAGTCTTTTTGCCAGCCATCCCGTTCTCCTTAAGATTTACGCGCGACGCGTTCGAGCAATGCCGTCAGCTCATCGAGCTTAGCAGAGAGTGTCTCAACGTCATGTTTAGACGGAATGCCGATACGATTCAAGGCGCTTGCTACACGGGAGTCGAACGCCTTCTCGACCTTGTCGAGCTGAACTTCGACGCGACCTTTGAATGAACTCACTTCACCCTTGGCTTCATCGATCTCGGCGTTGGCCGCTTCGAGTTTTTCGGTGACGGCTTTTTTGCCTTTCTTTTCAACAGTTTGACCAGCTTTGATCAACTCTTGAAAGTACTCGTTGCCCTCTTGGCCGACCTTGGCGTAGGCACCCAGGCCTGCCAGCCAGATCTTGCGGGCATAGGATTTGACGTCGCTCAGAGCAGAAGTCGAAGCGTCGATTTTTTTCTTCAAAATTACTTTGGCCATGGTGCACCTCACGCGCAGAAGGTTTGAGGAACTGCCCGGACAAGTGTCGGGCTCATGCACAAAGTAAGTAGAAAAATTAGAAACGGCACCCTAACAACTGACATGAACAGAGGGAGCACCACAAAACAAATGTAGGAGTGAGCCTGCTCGCGATAGCGGTCTGTCAATCAACATTCCAGTGACTGACAGACCGCTATCGCGAGCAGGCTCACTCCTACAGGGAATCGCGTTTCAAGCGGGAATCAGACCAAAGCTTTGTCGAGGGCTTTCTCGATCTCGGCTTTGATCATGCCGCTCATGGCCGACATCATGATGCCCAGCTCAACATCGACCTTGATCGAATCGTCCGCCACATGCACCGCGCCTTTCACGCCCGAGCGCTTGAGGTTCAGGGTGTCGCCGGACCATTGCGGCTCCAGGCCATATTGCTCGGAAAGTTTCTGCGCGAGCTTGTCGGCCTTCTCGCGGGCGGCTTCCTTACCCAGGTTGTGGGCACGTTCAACACTGATTTTGGCCATTGAATGCCTCCTGATTGATCAATAGGTGTCGGTAAATCTTGACCGCTGCTGCGGCAAATCGTCCCGAAGGTCGCCCATCTTACCTTTAGCCATTCCAAGACAAAGCATGGCTTGGGGATTAGAATGTCGCGCATTCTCTTTTGGTGACAGCGATATGACTGATCAGCGCAAAGGCAGCGATGCCGAACCCACCACTCACTTCGGCTTCAAAAACGTTCCGGAAAGCCAGAAAGCGGAAAAAGTCGCTGAGGTTTTCCACTCGGTAGCCGCCAAGTACGACCTGATGAACGACCTTCTGTCGGGCGGCATGCACCGTCTGTGGAAGCGTTTCGCGATCGAACTGTCGGGTGTGCGCAGCGGTAACCGCGTGCTGGACATCGCCGGCGGTACCGGCGACCTGACCAAAAAATTCTCGCACCTGGTCGGCCCGACCGGTCAGGTGGTATTGGCCGACATCAATGAATCGATGCTCAAGGTCGGCCGTGACCGCCTGCTCGATCTGGGTGTCGCCGGCAACGTCGAATTCGTTCAGGCGGACGCCGAAAAACTACCGTTCCCGGACAACCACTTCGACTGCGTGACCATCGCCTTCGGCCTGCGCAACGTGACGCACAAGGAAGACGCCTTGCGCTCGATGCTGCGCGTGCTCAAGCCGGGCGGTCGTCTGCTGGTGCTGGAGTTCTCGAAGCCGACCAACGCGCTGATGTCGAAAGCCTACGACGCTTACTCGTTCGCCTTCATGCCGCTGATGGGCAAGCTGATCACCAACGACTCGGAAAGCTATCGCTACCTCGCCGAATCGATCCGCATGCACCCGAATCAGGAAACCCTGAAGTCGATGATGGTCGACGCCGGTTTCGACCGCGTGACCTATCACAACATGACCGCAGGCATCGTCGCCCTGCACCGTGGCATCAAGCCCTGATGTTGCTCACCGGGCTGCTCGCCAGCGTTGAACTCGGCCTCAACCGGGTGCTGCGTCTCGACAGCACGGCGCTGCCGCGGCTGGCGCATTTGACCGGCAAGGTGATTGCCGTCGACTGCCGCAGCCCGGCACTGCAACTGTTCATCCTGCCGAGCGACGAAGGTCTGATGCTGGCCTCGCACTGGGAAACCGGTGTCGACTGCACCCTGCGTGCCCCGGCATCCAGCCTGCTGAAACTGGCCGTGAGCAAAGACAAGACTGCGGTGTTGCACGCCCCGGAAGTCGAGCTCGATGGCGACAGCGGCGTGCTGCTGGAATTGGCCGGCGTGTTGCAGGATCTTGAGCTGGACTGGGAGTACGAACTCTCGCGCTGGCTGGGACCTGTCGCCACGCAACTGATTGGCGGTCATCTGCGCAGCCGCGCACGCTGGTATCAACAAGGATTTGCCAGCCTCAACCAGAATCTCGCCGAATACCTCGCCGAAGAATCGCGCACCCTCGTCGGGCAGCGCGAAGCCGAAGCGCGCTTCAGCGAACTGGACCGGATCAAACTTGATCTGGAACGTCTCGAGGCGCGTTTCGAGCGCCTTTCCCGATCCCTCGACCCAAGCGATAACGCATGAAGCTGCTTGCCGTCCGCCGTCTGTTGCGCATCCAGCGCGTCGTGATCCGCTACCGCCTCGATGACCTGCTGTTCGATCTGCCGTTGCCGTGGTTTCTCTTGGCGCTGCGCTATGTGCTGCCGTGGCGCTGGTTCCCGCGCAAGCCGCTGGATCTGAGCCGGGGCGCGCGTTTGCGTCTGGCGTTGCAGGATCTCGGGCCGATTTTCATCAAGTTCGGGCAGATTCTTTCGACCCGCCGCGACCTGCTGCCGGAAGACATCGCCGATGAGCTGATGCACCTGCAGGATCGTGTGCCGCCGTTCGATTCGCAGCTGTCGATCAAGCTGATCGAAGAGCAACTGGGCAAGAAAATCAGCGACGTGTTCAGCCGCTTCGACGTCGAACCGCTGGCCTCGGCCTCTGTGGCGCAGGTGCATGCCGCGCAGCTGAAAACTGGCGAAGAAGTGGTGGTCAAGGTGATCCGCCCGGGCCTCAAGCCGATCATCGCGCAGGATCTGGCGTGGCTGTTCATCCTCGCCCGCGCTGCCGAAAAAGTCTCTGCCGACGCGCGTCTGCTGCACCCGGTCGACGTGGTGCAGGACTACGAAAAAACCATCTACGACGAACTCGATCTGCTGCGCGAGGCGGCCAACGCCAGCCAGTTGAAGCGCAACTTCGAAGGTTCGCCGCTGTTGTATGTGCCGCAAGTCTATTGGGACTGGTGCCGGCCGAAAGTGCTGGTGATGGAGCGCATCTACGGCATTCAGGTGACGGATCTGGCGACCCTCGCCGACCAGCGCACCGACATGAAAATGCTCGCCGAGCGTGGCGTGGAGATTTTCTTCACCCAAGTGTTCCGCGACAGTTTTTTCCACGCCGACATGCACCCGGGCAACATCTTCGTCAGCACCGTCAACCCGTGGAGCCCGCAATACATCGCGATCGACTGCGGCATCGTCGGCAGCCTGACCCCGGAAGACCAGGACTATCTGGCGCGCAACCTGTTCGCCTTCTTCAAGCGTGACTACCGTCGCGTGGCGCAGTTGCACATCGATTCGGGCTGGGTGCCGGCAGAAACCAAACTCAATGAATTCGAAGCGGCGATCCGTACCGTCTGCGAACCGATCTTCGAAAAACCGTTAAAAGATATTTCATTTGGCCAGGTGCTGATGCGCCTGTTCCAGACCGCACGGCGCTTCAACATGGAAGTGCAACCGCAACTGGTGCTGCTGCAAAAGACCCTGCTGAACATCGAAGGCCTTGGCCGTCAGCTGTACCCGGACCTGGATCTGTGGAACACCGCGCAGCCGTTTCTGGAGCGCTGGATGCGCGAACGCGTCAGCCCGAAAGCCTTGCTCGGCAACGTGCAGAGCCAGTTCGAACAGCTGCCGCACCTGGCCAACATGGCCCGCGATCTGCTCGAACGCATGTCCCAGCCACACGCCTACGATCCACCGCCACCGTGGCATAAACGCAAGGACGACTGGTTCCTGCGCCTGCTCGGTTGCGCGCATCTGGCCGGTGGGGTGATCCTCGCCCTCGGTGGCCCGTTGCACGAATTGGGGCATTGGCCGGCGGGAATCATGGTGGCAGTCGGCTTGTATCTGGTCGTTCGCCGATAGCCAGTTTCGTGATCGGCTGGCACACTGTTTCAATGCCTGAACCCGACTATTGAAGTGTGGGGTTCGCTGTCGGAGTCGAAGATGAAAAACTGGCTGGACGAGATCAAGTGGGACGCTGATGGCCTGGTGCCGGCGATTGCCCAGGATCACAAGACCGGACGCGTGCTGATGATGGCCTGGATGAACCGCGAAGCGTTGGAACTGACAGCTGCGGAAAACCGTGCCATCTACTGGTCACGTTCGCGTGGCAAGCTGTGGCGCAAGGGCGAAGAGTCCGGCCATGTACAGACCTTGCATGAGATGCGTCTGGACTGTGACGCCGACGTGATCATCCTGATGGTTGAACAGATCGGCGACATCGCTTGCCATACCGGCCGTCAAAGCTGCTTTTATCGCGTCTTTGAAAACGGCGACTGGAAAACCGTCGACCCGGTTCTGAAAGACCCGCACGCTATCTATTCCGCAGGACACAAACATGAGTGACACCCTGACCCGCCTGGCGCAAGTGCTCGAAGAGCGCAAAGGTGCAGCCGCCGACAGCTCGTATGTAGCTAGTCTGTATCACAAGGGTTTGAACAAGATTCTGGAGAAAGTCGGCGAAGAGTCGGTCGAAACCATTATTGCCGCCAAGGATGCCGCGATCAGTGGCGACTGCAGCGATGTGATTTACGAGACCGCCGACCTGTGGTTCCACAGCATGGTCATGCTCGCCCAACTGGGGCAGCATCCGCAGGCTGTGCTGGATGAACTGGATCGCCGCTTCGGCCTGTCCGGACACGTCGAGAAAGCCTCGCGTCCGTCCGCCTGAACAATTTTTAGAGAGGAACAGCAACATGGGCATTTTTGACTGGAAACACTGGATCGTCATTCTGGTAGTCGTGGTGTTGGTGTTCGGCACCAAGAAACTGAAAAACCTCGGCACCGACGTTGGCGAGTCGATCAAGGGCTTCCGCAAAGCAATGAACGACGACGAAAAATCTGCCGCTGATCCAACCGTGACGCCGGCGCAGCCAGTGCCACCGGTGCAGCCGCAAGCCACCGCTCAGGCCAACCCGCCGCACACCATTGACGTGCAGGCGCAGAAAGTCGAAGAGCCGATCCGCAAAGACGTGTGAGCACTGACTAATGTTTGGTATCAGCTTCTCTGAACTGCTGCTCGTCGGCCTCGTCGCCCTGCTGGTGCTAGGCCCCGAGCGTCTGCCGGGCGCTGCGCGCACCGCTGGCCTGTGGGTTGGACGGCTAAAGCGCAGCTTCAACGCGATCAAACAGGAAGTTGAACGTGAAATCGGTGCCGACGAGATTCGTCGGCAACTGCACAACGAGCACATTCTGTCGCTGGAGCAGGAGGCGCGGAAGATTTTCACGCCGGTTCAGCAAGAGCCAACGCCGGTTGAGCATGTCGGGCAGCAGACGATTCATGCGCCTGCAGTTCCTGCACCTGCTGCCGTTGTAGCACCGACAGAACCGGCGCCAGCCGCTGTGGAACAGTCTGTTGAACACGTTGCGCCAACCGCCGCGCCGATCACACCAGCGCCTCACGACCCTACTCTGCCGCCGCGAGCCCCATGAGCGATCTCCCCGAAAACGACCAGCACATGCCGCTGGTTTCGCACCTCACCGAGTTGCGCACCCGCCTGCTGCGTTGTGTGGCGGCGATCTTCATCATCTTCGCCGGGCTGTTCGCCTTCACCCAGCAGATCTACACCTTCGTCTCGACGCCGCTGCGCCAGTACCTGCCGGTTGGCGCGACGATGATCGCCACTGATGTGTCGTCGCCGTTCCTGACGCCGCTGAAGCTGACGATGATGGTCTCGCTGTTCCTCGCGATCCCGGTGATCCTGCATCAGATCTGGGGCTTTATCGCGCCGGGCCTGTACAAGCATGAGAAGCGCATCGCGGTGCCGCTGCTGGTCTCCAGCATTTTGCTGTTCTACACCGGCATGGCGTTCGCTTATTACTTCGTATTCCCGCTGATCTTCAAATTCTTCGCTGCGGCCACCCCGGCCGGCGTGGAAATGATGACCGACATCGCCAGTTACCTCGATTTCGTCATGACGCTGTTCTTCGCTTTCGGCGTGGCGTTCGAGATTCCGGTGGCCGTGGTCCTGCTGGTGTGGATCGGCGTGGTCGACGTCAAATACCTGAAGAAAATCCGCCCGTACGTGATCATCGGCTGCTTCGTGGTCGGCATGATTCTGACGCCGCCAGACATCTTCTCGCAGACCCTTCTGGCCGTGCCGATGTGGATGCTGTTTGAAATCGGCATTCTGTTCGGTGGTTTGATCAGCAAGCGCGAACGCCCGGACGAAACCCCGGCCGACGACCACAACGACCAGCCGCCAGCGACCCAGGCATGAACCTGCTGTTGCTCGAAGAGGCCGATTTCATTGCGGCCGACCGCGTGGTGCTGCGTGATCGCCGCCTGACCCATATGCAGGAAGTTCACCGCTCGGAAGTCGGTGACAGCCTGCGCGTTGGGCGCATCAACGGCCTGATGGGGTCGGCCGAGTTGCTGCGCCTGGAACCGGGTGAAGCGGAATTACGCGTAACCCTCGATCAGCCACCGCCGGCCAAGCTGCCGCTGACGCTGGTGCTGGCGCTGCCGCGCCCGAAAATGCTTCGTCGGGTGTTTCAGACCGTGGCGACCATGGGCGTCTCGAAGGTCATTCTGGTCAACAGCTATCGGGTCGAGAAGAGTTTCTGGCAGACGCCGTTTCTTGATCCTGAGGCGATCCGTGAGCAACTGGTCCTCGGTCTGGAACAGGCCCGCGATACGGTGCTGCCGGAGATCATCATCGAGAAACGCTTCAAGCCGTTTGTTGAAGATCGGTTGCCAGCAATTACCGACGGCACCCTCGGCCTCGTCGGCCACCCCGGCAACTATCCGCCGTGCCCACGCGCCCTGAGCGAACCGGTCACGTTGGCGATCGGTCCCGAAGGCGGTTGGATCCCTTACGAAATCGACCTGCTGGGTAAATCCGGCCTGCAACCGGTGCAACTCGGCGAGCGTATCCTGCGCGTCGAAACCGCCGTCACCGCCCTCCTCGCCCGCCTCTTCTAACCCCAATCCCCCTGTAGGAGCTGCCGCAGGCTGCGATCTTTTGATGTTGTTTTTTAGAAGCAAGATCAAAAGATCGGAGCCTCGTTCCACTCGACAGCTCCTACAGGATGGCGGCGTCTCGGATAAATGGTGTTACAGATTGCCATCTTCCAGCCGATACAGTCCCCATAAGTCCAATTAGTGGTCGGGGAGTTGTCGCATGTACCGTTGGTTAGCCGAGAATCTGGGAAATGTCAGCGTCAAACGCAAGTTGGGGATCGGTTTCGGCCTGGTGCTGTTGCTGACGCTGCTGATCACCTTCACCGGCTGGACCGGCATGAGCGGCATCATCAGCCGTGGCGACAAGCTCGGTTTCATCTCCAGCCTCAATGAGCTGACCAAGGACCTGCGCCTGGCGCGCCTTGACTATGAAGCGCGCCGTGGCGAGCAAGGCCCTGGCGCGGTGAACGAGCTGCTCGGCAAACTCGGCAGCGGCCTGCAAACTGCGCGCGGCTTGATTGAACAGCCGTCCGACGCCGCCATGGTCGATCAGCAACTGGCCGCCGTCGCCGAATACAAGCGCGCCTTTGCCGACATGACCCAGGCCACCGTGCAGCGTGAAGACGCGCGCAGCAAGCTCGGCGCCAGCGCCGACAACGCTGTGGCGAAAGTCGCCGAAGTGGAAAAATCCATGCTGCAAGGCGACAGCGTCGCGCAATTCAACAGCGTGATCGAGCTGAGCAAACTGCTGCAACAGGCGCGCTATCAGGTTCGCGGCTACACCTACAGCGGCAAGGCCGACGCCGAGCAACCGGCGCTGGACGCCATCGACAACGCGCTGAAAAATCTGGACAGCCTGCCGGCGAAACTGCCGGAGCAGCACATCGCCAACCTGCAACAGGCCACCAATTCGATCAAAGCCTATCGCGCTGCGGTCAGCCAGTTCCGCGACTCGCAGGTCAACAACGCCAGGGCTCAGGTGCAGATGGCGACGCAAGGCGACATCCTGCTCGACGTCAGCAAGAAGCTCACCGAATCGCAGACCGTGGTGCGCGACACCGACGCCGCTCACGCGAAGAACATGCTGATCATAGCCACCCTGCTGGCCGTGGCGTTCGGCCTGCTGGCGGCGTGGGCGATCACCCGTCAGATCATCATCCCGCTGAACCAGACCCTGAAAGTTGCCGAGCGCGTCGCCGCTGGCGATCTGACCCACAACCTGGTTTCCCAGCGCCGCGACGAACTTGGCCAGCTGCAACGTTCGATGCAGAGCATGACCCAAGGCCTGCGCGACTTGATCGGCGGGATCAGCGATGGCGTCACCCAGATCGCCAGTGCCGCTGAAGAGCTGTCGGCCGTCACCGAACAGACCAGCGCCGGGGTCAACAATCAGAAGATCGAGACCGATCAGGTCGCCACCGCCATGAACGAAATGGCCGCCACCGTGCAGGAAGTCGCGCGCAACGCCGAGGAAGCCTCCGAAGCGGCCGTGGCTGCCGACCAACAGGCTCGTGAAGGCGACAAGGTCGTCGGCGAAGCCATCGCACAGATCGAGCGCCTGGCGGTTGAAGTCGGTCACTCCACCGAAGCGATGGGCGAACTCAAGCGCGAAAGCGACAAGATCGGCAGCGTCCTCGACGTGATCAAATCCGTGGCCCAGCAAACCAACCTGCTGGCGCTCAACGCCGCTATCGAAGCCGCGCGTGCCGGTGAAGCCGGACGTGGTTTTGCTGTAGTTGCCGATGAAGTGCGCAGCCTTGCTCAGCGCACGCAGAAGTCCACCGAAGAGATCGAAGAGCTGATCATCGGCCTGCAAAACGGCACCCAGCAAGTCGCAACGATCATGGACAACAGCCGCACCCTGACCGACAGCAGCGTCGAATTGACCCGCCGCGCCGGCGGTTCGCTGGAAAGCATTACCCGCACGGTGTCAGCGATTCAGGCGATGAACCAGCAGATTGCCGCAGCGGCCGAGCAGCAGAGCGCGGTGGCTGAAGAGATCAACCGTAGCGTGCTGAATGTGCGGGACGTGTCGGATCAGACCTCGGCGGCGAGCGAAGAGACCGCGGCGTCGAGCGTTGAGCTGGCACGTCTGGGGACGCATCTGCAAATGCTGGTGGGGCGCTTCAAGGTCTAGCCCAATGGTCGTTCCCACGCTCTGCGTGGGAATGCATCCTGCGACGCTCCGCGTCGCGCATACAAAGGGACGCGGAGCGTCCCGGGCGGCATTCCCACGCGGAGCGTGGGAACGATCTGGTACTACAAGACCTGACGCAGGAAGGCCTGGGCACGCGGATCTTTCGGCGCATCAAAGAACTCCGCCGGCGCCGCATCTTCCAGCAGTTTGCCGTGATCGAAGAACAACACCCGATCCGCCACTTCCCGGGCGAAACCCATCTCGTGGGTCACGCAAACCATGGTCATGCCTTCCACGGCCAGGTTCTTCATCACGTCCAGCACTTCGCCGACCATTTCCGGGTCGAGCGCCGACGTCGGCTCATCGAACAACATCACCTTCGGCTCTATCGCCAGCGCCCGGGCAATTGCCACGCGCTGTTGCTGACCGCCGGACAGGCGTGACGGAAACTCGTTGGCCTTCTGCGCGATGCCAACCTTTTTCAACAATTCCATGGCCTTGGCCTCGCGCTCTTTCTTGCCGCGCTTGCGCACGACTTTCTGCGCCAGACAGAGGTTTTCCAGCACGGTCATGTGCGGGAACAGGTTGAAATGCTGAAAGACCATGCCGACTTCACGGCGGTAGGCGTTGACGTCGGTTTTCGGGTCGGCCAGTTGCAGGCCGTCGATGCTCACCGAGCCGGAGTCGAACTCCTCCAGGCCATTCAGGCAGCGCAGGAAGGTCGACTTGCCGGAACCCGACGGACCGATCACCACCAGCACTTCACCCTTGGCCACCGTGGTGCTGACGTTATCCACCGCGCGCACCACTTGCCCACGAGTGTCGAAGACTTTTACCAGATCGCGGACTTCAATCACTTTGCGCGAGCCTCCGCTCAAGCCGGCTGGCGATTTTCGACAGCGGCAGGTTGATCAACAGGTACAGGCCGGCAACGCAGAACAGAATCTCGAACGGCGAAAACGAGGTGGTGATGACTTCACGGCCGCTTTTCAGCAGTTCGGTGATAGCGATCACCGATACCAGCGAGGTGTCCTTGACCAGACTGATGAACTGCCCGGCCAGCGGTGGCAGCACGCGTTTCAGCGCCTGCGGCAACACCACGTGGCGCATCGACTGACCGGCACTCAGGCCGAGCGAGCGTGCCGCTTCGTTCTGGCCACGGGCGATCGATTGCACACCGGAACGAATGATCTCGGCCACGTAGGCGCCGGTGAACAGCGACAGCGCGGCGATCCCTGCGAACTCGCGGGACAGGTTCATCACCGTGCCGATGAAGAAGTAGAAAATGAAGATCTGCACCAGCAGCGGCGTGCCGCGCACCAGTTCGACGTAGATGGTCGAGAGGTCGCGCAAGGTCGGGTTGTTCGACAGTCGGCACAGGCCGGTGACCAGACCAATGAGCAACCCGAGAATTCCGGACACTACCGACAGCCAAAGCGTCGTCCACAGCCCCCACAACAGCGGCCCTGCCGCCCAATGGCGAGTGACCCCCACGACGTCGCCTTCGGCCACATCGTCGCCCTGAGCGAATTGCAGGCTGTTCTCGTCGACGGTCAGGTGCTGCTCGTCACCAGCGTCGTTGCGCAGGGTGACTTGCGCGCTGCTGCCCTTGCGCACGAGTTCGGTGACGGTGGAAATGTCAGCGGCGCGCTGGGTTTCTTCGGCCTGATAGGCGAAGTACTGCGGCACACGGTTCCAGCGCCATTCGTAGGACATCAGCGACGTCGCGTAATACAACGCGCCCGCGAGGCCGACCAGCACCAACACGGTGAGGACGTGCCAGGGCCATTGGGCTTTTTTCTGTTTCATTGCAGGTTCTCGGATGATCGTTCCCACGCTCTGCGTGGGAATGCCGCTCGGGACGCTCTGCGTCCCTGCCTGATCGTGACGCGGAGCGTCACAGGATGCGTTCCCACGCAGAGCGTGGGAACGATCAGCGGATGCGCGTTATTCCATGTCCTTGAGCCACTCGGTGCTCTTGAACCACTTGTCATGGATGCGATCGTAGGTGCCGTCTTCGTGGATCTGGTGCAGGAAGTTGTTGATGAAGTTGAGGCTGTCGTAATCGCCCTTCTTCAGACCAAACGCCAAAGGCTCGTAGGTAAACGGCTTGTCGAGGAACACCAGTTTGCCGGCGCCGACCTTGGTCACTGCAACCACGTTATACGGAGCGTCGTAGATGAAGGCGTCAGCCTTGCCGTTGACCACGTCGAGCACGGCTTCTTGCTCGTTGTCGTAGCCGTGGTACTTGGCTTTGGAGATCAGCTTCTTGGCGACCATTTCGCCGGTGGTGCCGAGCTTGGAGGTGATGCGGTAGTCAGCGGTGTTCAGGTCTTTATAGGACTTGATGGTGCCTTCCAGCTCTTTGCGGATCAGCAGGGTCTGGCCGACCACGATGAACGGTTCGCTGAAGTTCAGGCGCAGGTTGCGCTCTTGAGTCAGGGTCATGCCGCTGCCGATCATGTCGAACTTGTCGGTCATAAGCGCCGGGATGATGCCGTCGTAGCCGGTGGAAACCAGTTCCAGCTTGACGCCCATGGCCTTGGACATGGCTTTGAGGATGTCGACTTCGAAGCCGATGATTTCGCCGCGCTTGTTGGTCATTTCGAACGGCATGTAGGTCGGATCCATACCGACTTTCAACGTGCCGCGCTTGACCGCGTCATCGATTGCGCCAGCCTGCGCCGCATTGACTGCAACCAGTGCCGTGACGCCGACCAGCAGCATCGACAGATACTTCTTCATCTTCAAGTCCCCAAAACCATTGCGTGTGCGGCGCGAAAAACCGACAGAAATGGGCCAAAAAGCCCGGGCGCGCCAATTCGGGGACGGATGCTAACGCACTCGTTTTTTTGCACAAGGTTTAATCGGGGATTTGTTTGAAGATCAAGAGCACACCCTCACCCCAGCCCTCTCCCGGAGGGAGAGGGGGCCGATCGGGGGATGCTTCAGGGATACGCCGACCTGAATCGGATTTGCCGAATCCATAATCGACACGATGTTTCAGGTCGACGGAGAGCGCCAGACACCTCGGTCAGTCCCCTCTCCCTCTGGGAGGGCTAGGGTGAGGGGCTTTTCAGCAGGCCAAAAAAAACCCCGCAACATCGCGGGGTTTCTTCATCAGGCCGGCTGAGCCTGCAGGCTCAGCGGTCGCAATGGTAATGGCGGCGCATGCGGATCGGCCTTCACCGACGCCCGCCATGCATCCAGCCACTCTGCGTGACCTTCGGCCCAGACCTGCTCATGCAAACGCGCCAAAGCCACAGGGTCGCTCAGCAGTTGCAGGCGATCATGGTTGTTCAGCCCGGCAGGGCCGACCTTGAGCGCGTGACGCACACGCTCCTGACGCAGCCACTCGATCGGTTCGGCCTGACCATGACGGGAGGTCGCCAGCGAGCACGCCAAAGCGTTCTGCTGAGGATCGACCACTGCGCGGACGAAGCCGTCATTGAGGGCGTGGTAACGATTTTCGTGGGTGTACTGATCGGTCGCCAGCAGCGCCTGCGGCGGATTGTATTCCTCAGGGATGAGGAACAGGCTCTCGTCACGGGACTTCAGGCCCAGACCGACACGGCTGGAGATCACCGACACCGGGATCGACAGCATCAGCGAACCGACGATCGGCACCAGCCACCAGAGGAAGCTCGGGTTCAGCCAGATCACCAGCAGCGCCCAGCAGAAACCCAGCAGTGTTTGCGGGCCGTGGCGTTTGACCGCTTCGCTCCATGGCGTCGAGTCGTCGTCACGTTGCGGCGAGTTCCAGGTCGCAGCCCAGCCGAGGAACGCAGCCAGCACGAAACGGGTGTGGAAAATCATCCGCACCGGCGCCAGCAGCATGGAGAAGAGCATCTCCAGCAGCATCGACAGGGTCACCTTGAACTTGCCGCCGAACTCTTTCGCGCCCTTGGCCCAGATCAGGATGATGCTCAACAGTTTCGGCAGGAACAGCAGCACGATGGTCGTCGAGAACAGTGCGATCGCCTTGTCCGGATGCCATTGTGGCCACAGCGGATAAAGCTGACGTGGTTCGAGGAAGTACTGCGGCTCCATCAGCGTGTTCACCGCCAGCAGCGCGGTCGACAACACCAGGAAGAAGAACCACAACGGCGCCGACAGGTACGACATCACGCCGGTCAGGAACACCGCACGGTGCACCGGATGCATGCCTTTAACCAGGAACAGACGGAAGTTCATCAGGTTGCCGTGACACCAGCGACGGTCACGCTTGAGTTCGTCGAGCAGGTTCGGCGGCAGTTCTTCATAGCTGCCCGGCAGGTCGTAGGCAATCCACACACCCCAACCGGCACGGCGCATCAGCGCGGCTTCGACGAAGTCGTGAGACAGAATCGCACCCGAGAATGCCCCTTTACCCGGCAACGGCGCCAAGGCGCAGTGGTCGATAAACGGCTTCATGCGGATGATCGCGTTGTGACCCCAGTAGTGGGATTCACCCAGCTGCCAGAAGTGCAGACCGGCGGTAAACAGCGGGCCATAAACGCGGGTCGCAAACTGTTGCATGCGCGCATAGAGAGTATCCATGCCCGACGCACGCGGCGCGGTCTGGATGATCCCGGCGTCCGGCGTGGCTTCCATCAAGCGCACCAGACTGGTCAGGCACTCGCCGCTCATGACCGAGTCGGCGTCGAGAACGACCATGTACTTGTAATCACCGCCCCAGCGACGGCAGAAGTCGTCGAGGTTGCCGCTCTTGCGTTTCACACGACGGCGACGGCGGCGATAGAAGATCTTGCCGAAGCCTTTGGCTTCGCGGCAGACGTCCAGCCAGGCCTGTTGCTCGGCGATACAGATATCGCTGTCGTTACTGTCGCTGAGAACGAAGAAGTCGAAGCGATCGAGATCACCGGTGGCAGCAACCGATTCGAACGTTGCCCGCAGACCGGCGAAGACGCGCGGCACGTCTTCGTTACAGATCGGCATTACCAGCGCGGTACGCGCGTCTTTGGCAATCGGTTCGTTGCCGGCGCTTTTGCCGGAGATACGGTATTTATCGTGACCGGTGAGCAACTCGAGGAAGCCCATCAGCGCCGTCCAGAAACCGGCCGAGACCCAGCAGAACAGAATCCCGAAGAGAATCAGGATGCTGGTTTGCAGCGCATACGGCAGCACTTGCGTGGCGGTTTGCAGCAGCGGTTGGTGCAGGACTTCGTCAAGATCGACGAACGACCAGCCCTGGTACGGCATGATGCCTTTCATGTACCAGCCGGCGACGATGGTCTGGCCGAGCATCAGCAGCAACAAAATGTAGCGACGAATCGAACCGACGGTACGCCAGCGCGCGGCCGGCAGAACGTTTTCGTCTTTCGGCGGCTGCGGCGGGTTGGTGCGACCGGTCAGCCGGCGCCAGCCACGCACCAGGATATTGGTGCGCCATGGCTCCGGCACGACTTTGGTCCGACGGATCGGCGGCGTCGCCTTCATGCTGACGCGACCGCTGGCGTCGAGCACCAGCATCTCGGCGTCTTCAAGTTCCTCGGCGGTGCTCAGGGTCAGGCGCTTGCCCACCGAGGCCTGGGCGGCCTCGGCAGGGGCGTCGAACGTCGAGGACGACAGGCGTTCATGCAACTCGCTGAACGACTGGCAGCCCGCGAGTTCCGCGCGCTGCTCGTCGGTCATCGGCAGATGCGCCAGATACTCGGACAGAGTCTCTGGCTGTACTTGAGAGTTACTCATCGGCAGGCAACTGATAGCTCCAGGTCTCGGTCAGGACTTCTTCAGTCGGTGCCGATTCCGGTGTGGCTGGGGCCGCGTCGGCAGCAACTGGCTGCTTGGCGTCTTTGTTGGCCTTGTCCTTGGCATCTGCTGCTGGCTTGGCGTCGGCTTGTTTGGCCTCGGCTGCCTTGGCTTCCTTGTCGAGTTTCTCTTGTTGCTTGGCGGCAACCTTGTCGGCCTTGGCGACGGACGAGTTGGACGCCGGCACCGATTTCGCCAGATCAGCGGTCACGACTGGCTGAACCAGGGCAGCACGCATTTCGGTCGACTTGCCCGCGTCCTTGATTTTCATCCGCAGGGTCAAGCGCCAGCCCTTGGTTTCCGGGTTGTAGCGCACGCTGTTTTCAACCAGCTCGGCGTTGTCGCCGACGCTGACCTGACTGCGAACGTCGGCATCCGGCGTCAGAGCGGCCAGCGATGGACCTTCGAAATCGACCAGGTAGGCAACGCTGCCGTCCGGCTGACGGATCAGGTTCGATTGCTTGACGTCACCGGTCGAACGCAAAGTCTGCGAAACCCAGGCGCTGTCCGGCGCGTGAATCGCCGCTTCGTCCATGGTCCAGTGCATGCGGTAAGCGAAGTCCAGCGGCTGGCCCGGCTCCGGCATTTTTTCCGGGCTCCAGAACGCAACGATGTTGTCGTTGGTTTCGTCAGCGGTCGGAATCTCTACCAGATCAACGGTGCCTTTGCCCCACTCGCCCTTCGGCTCGATCCAGGCGCTTGGGCGCTTATCGTAGCGATCGTCGAGGTCTTCGTAGTGGCTGAAGTCGCGGCCACGTTGCAGCAGACCGAAACCACGCGGGTTCTCGATGCTGAAGTTGCTGACGGCCAGGTGTTTCGGGTTGTTCAGTGGACGCCAGATCCACTCGCCGTTGCCGGCATGGATCGACAGACCGCTGGAGTCGTGCAGTTCACGACGGTAGTTGAGCACTTTCGACGGCTGGTTGGCGCCGAACAGGAACATGCTGGTCAGCGGCGCGATGCCCAGTTTGCCGACCTTGTCACGCAGGAACATCTGCGCTTTGACGTCGACAATGGTGTCGCTGCCCGGACGCAGGATCAGACGATAGGCACCGGTGGCGCGTGGCGAATCGAGCAAGGCGAAGATCACCAGATGCTTGTCGCCCGGCTTCGGCTGTTGAATCCAGAACTCGCGGAAACGCGGGAATTCTTCGCCCGACGGCAGCGCGGTATCGATCGCCAGACCACGGGCCGACAGACCGTAGGTATGACCCTTGCCAACGACGCGGAAGTAGCTCGCGCCGAGCATGGTCATGATTTCGTCTTGCTTGTCGGCCTTGTTGATCGGGTACAGCACACGGAAACCGGCATAACCCAGTTGTTCGGTGGCTTTCGGATCGAATTTCAGGTCGCCGAAATCGAAGCGACTCGGATCGTATTTGATCTCTTCGACGGTGTTCGCGGTGATTTCGTTGATTTTCACCGGTGTATCGAAGTGCATACCCTGGTGATAGAAGGACAATTTGAACGGGGTCTTCTGATCAGCCCACTCAGCCTTTTCGGTGAGGAAGCGGATTTTCTGATAGTCCGCGAATTTCATGTCGCGGAATTCGTTCGGCAGGTTGCTGCGCGGGGCTTCGAATTTTTGCCCGGCCAGCTCTTTAGCCTTGGCCGATACATCGTCAAGATTGAACGCCCAAAGCTGACCGGCGCTGAGCAGGCACAGGAGCGCCGAACCCGCTACCAGGGCACTTCGCACGCGTTTGGCAGACAATTTTGCTGCATTACAGGGACTAACAATCACGAGCAACCCTCGCCGAAAACAGATCAATAAACCAACGGCCAGCAAGCCGTCTGTGTGGCCATTTTTGTCAGCTTATTTCGGTTCCAGGGAGCCAGATACTGCGTTGCTGGTCCTTCCCATAGCAAGCTATGAGTCGTCGCAGCGCCTTGTCTCTGACTCCCTGGCCCTCGAAATAACGCTGGCAAAAATGGCCGTACAGACCGCTCATACCAGGTTGGCGAGCATTGTTCCGACTCCGCTGGGGCAAAATGATTCCCCAATCGGATCCGGACAAGTCTCTACCTAAGTGAAAAATGGATCAGCGAACGCTGATCCCAGTGCGCGCGATTATCTAGTAGCCCGCATGACAACGCATCAGGGGTAACAAAGTATTTATCGCGAAAACACCCTAAAAACAGTCGAAATTTCCTAAAAAGGTGTTTCAAGCACTTTCAGGTCTGTAACAAAAAGGTCACCGGGCCATCGTTGACCAAATGCACCTGCATATCGGCGCCGAATCTACCTGATGCCACAGTGCCATGCACCTGTTTCGCTCTGTTTAATAGATAGTCGAACAACTCCTCGCCCAACGCGGGAGGCGCCGCCGTCGAAAAGCTCGGTCGCAACCCGCTTTTGGTGTCGGCAGCCAGGGTGAACTGAGAGACCAGCAGTAACCCACCGCCAACATCCGCCAAAGACAAATTCATCTTGCCCTCGGCGTCGCTGAATACACGATAGTTAAGCAGCTTATGCAGAAGTTTGTCGGCGCTGACACGCGTGTCGTCGGGTTCGACCGCTACCAGCACCAGCAAACCGTGATCCACCGCCCCCACTACTTCGCCTGCCACCTCGACTCGCGCACCGCGTACGCGCTGTAAAAGCCCCTTCATGCTTCTTCGGGCGGCAGATCGAGCAGGCGCCGGGCCATGTTGCTCGCGGCGCGCACCAACGCATCGGTGATACCCGGTTCCGACGCCGCGTGGCCGGCATCGCGGATTACCTGCAGCTCGCTGTTCGGCCAGGCTTGATGCAGTTCCCAGGCGTTGTCGAGCGGGCAGATCACGTCGTAACGACCGTGAATGATCACCCCCGGCAGATGGGCGATTTTGCCCATGTCGCGAATCAACTGGTTCGGCTCAAGGAAGGCGTTGTTGGTGAAGTAGTGACATTCGATCCGCGCGATCGACAATGCGCGCTGCGGCTCGGAGAAGCGATCGACCACCAGCGGGTTCGGCCGCAGGGTCGCGGTGCGCCCTTCCCAGGTCGACCAGGCTTTGGCTGCATGCATCTGGGCGATCTGGTCGTTGCCGGTCAGGCGTTTGTGGAAAGCGCTGAGCAGGTCGTCGCGCTCGTCCAGCGGGATCGGTGCGATGTAGTCCTGCCAGTAATCGGGGAACAGACGGCTGGCGCCAGCCTGATAGAACCATTCGATTTCCTGCGGACGGCAGAGAAAGATCCCGCGCAGGATCAGACCGTGGACACGCTCAGGGTGGGTTTGTGCGTAAGCCAGCGCCAGGGTCGAGCCCCACGAGCCGCCGAACAGCACCCATTTGTCGATGCCCAGATGTTTGCGGATGCGCTCAAGGTCGGCGACCAGATCCCAGGTGGTGTTGTTTTCCAGGCTGGCGTGCGGCGTGGAGCGCCCGCAACCGCGCTGGTCGAAGGTAACAATGCGATACAGGTTCGGATCGAAATAACGCCGGCTCTGGGCGTCGCAACCGGCGCCGGGGCCGCCGTGGATGAACACCACCGGCAAACCCTCCGGTGAACCGCTTTCGTCGACGTACAGCGTGTGGGTGTCATCGACAGCCAGATCGTGCCGGGCGTGAGGTTTGATCTGCGGAAACAAAGTCTGCATTGCGCGCTCCGTAAGGGGTCGAGGTCATCCCTGGGGGGACATCTATTATTCTGCCGTTGGGCATCATAAACCCGATTTACGTCAATGAGCATGCTCAGGACATGAATCAAAACTTGCTCCTTTGTAGGAGCTGCCGAAGGCTGCGATCTTTTGACTTTGTTTTTCAAAATCAAAAGAAGATCAAAAGATCGCAGCCTTCGGCAGCTCCTACAGGGGTGAGTCAACCGCGGTAGTGTTTTTCGCCCCAGGCCAGATAGCCCTGCAACAACTCCTTCAACACCACCCGCGTTGGCTCCGCCAGATCTGCGCGATAGCGGAACGGTTCGAACTCTTCCATGTAGGTGCACTGGCCCAGTTCCAGTTGCACGGCATGAATGTTCTCCGCCGGATTACCGTAATGGCGAGTGATGTGGCCGCCCTTGAAGCGGCCGTTGAGCACATGGCTGTAGTGGCTGTGGCCAGCGCAGATTGCTTCGAGCTGACTGGCCAGTTGCGGATCACAACTGGCGCCATTAAAGGTGCCAAGGTTGAAGTCCGGCAGCTTGCCGTCAAACAGGTGCGGAATGATCGAACGAATCGAGTGCGCATCGAACAGCAGCGCGTAACCAAACTCGGCCTTCAATCGCGCCAACTCTTCTTGCAGGGTGCGGTGATACGGCGTCCAGATCTGCTCCAGATACGTCGCGCGTTCTTCCTTCGAAGGCTCGTGCCCTTCGCGGAACAACGGAATGCCATCGAACAACGTCGCCGGATACAGCCCGGTCGTCGCCCCGGCGTAGAGCGGTTTATCGTCGGACGGACGATTCAAGTCGATGACAAACCGCGAGTACTCAGCCGCCAACGTGCTCGCGCCCAGCTCTTCGGCGAAGTCGTACAGCTGCGGAATGTGCCAATCGGTGTCCGGCAGGCTTTTCGCATCGGCGATCAACCCGGCTTCCACCGCCGGCGTCAGGCGTACGCCGGCATGCGGCATGCTGATCAGCAGCGGCACGCGACCTTGTTTGAAGTTCAGAACCTTATCCACAACCGCTCTCCTACAGACTTGATTCGACGCCGTGACGGACGACGCGTTTGTCCAGATCACCACCCAGCCAATAGGCCAGATCCGCCGGACGATCGATGTGCCAGGCAACGAAATCCGCGACCTTGCCGACTTCCAGCGAGCCGTGGGTATCAGCCATGCCCAGCGCTTGCGCGGCGTGAATCGTCGCGCCGGCCAAGGCTTCTTCCGGGGTCATGCGGAAACAGGTGCACGCCATGTTCAACATCAGCCGCAACGACAGCGCCGGCGAGGTGCCGGGATTGAGGTCGCTGGCGATGGCGATTTTCACCCTGTGCTTGCGCAGGGCGTCCATCGGCGGCAGCTGGGTTTCACGCAGGAAGTAGAACGCGCCCGGCAGCAGCACCGCGACGGTGTCGGACTTGGCCATGGCCATGGCGTCAGCCTCGTCCATGAATTCCAGGTGATCGGCGGACAACGCCTTATAGCGCGCGGCAAGGCTGGAGCCATGCAGTGACGATAATTGCTCGGCGTGCAGCTTCACCGGTAAACCGAGTTTATGCGCGGCAATAAACACCCGCTCGACCTGTTCCGGGGAGAACGCCAGGTATTCGCAGAATGCATCCACGGCATCGACCAGACCTTCGGCAGCCAGCGCCGGCAGCATCTCGCTGCAGATCAGCTCGATGTAGTCGTCGGCGCGATCCTTGTATTCCGGCGGCAGCGCGTGGGCGGCCAGACAGGTGCTGCGCACGCTGATCGGCAACTCTTTCTGCAAGCGTCGAATGACACGAAGGATTTTGCGTTCGTTGACCAGATCGAGGCCGTAGCCGGACTTCATTTCCACCGTGGTGACGCCGTCGCGTATCAGGCTTTTCAGGCGTTTGGCGGCGCTGGCGAACAACTCGTCTTCAGTGGCTTCACGCGTCGCACGCACGGTGCTGGCAATGCCGCCGCCGGACGCTGCGATTTCGGCATAGCTGACGCCTTGCAGACGTTTTTCAAATTCGCCGCTGCGGTTGCCGCCGAACACCGTGTGGGTGTGGCAGTCGATCAGGCCGGGGGTGACCCACGCGCCTTGCAGATCATTGACCGCCGGGTATTCGCCGGACGGCAATTGATTGCGCGGGCCGATCCACTCGATGAGCGCACCGGACGTCACGATGGCCGCATCTTCGATGATCGAGTAGACGCCCTGCGCCATGGTTGCGACGTGGCAGTGTTGCCAGAGGGTTTTCACTGTTGGCCTCCGTTGGGGCTGGTGATCGTTCCCACGCTCTGCGTGGGAATGCCTCAAGGGACGCTCTGCGTCCAGTGACGCGGAGCGTCACGGGCTGCATTCCCACGCAGAGCGCGGGAACGATCAGTGGATGGGTTAAAGGCTAGGCAAAAGCTTCGCCGGAACCAGCTCGGTCAGGCAGCGCGAAGCCAACAGCTCAGTCGCCGCGTTAATGTCCGGCGCAAAGAAGCGGTCCTTCTCATAGAACGGCACTTCCTTGCGCAGAATCGCCCGCGCCTGCTCGAGCTTCGGCGAAGTCTTCAGACCGTTACGAAGGTCCAGGCCCTGCACCGCCGCCAGCCATTCCACCGCGAGAATCCCGCGGGTGTTCTCGGCCATTTCCCACAGACGCTTGCCAGCCGCCGGGGCCATCGACACGTGGTCTTCCTGGTTGGCCGAGGTAGGCAGGCTGTCGACCGAATGCGGATGCGACAACGCTTTGTTCTCGCTGGCCAGTGCCGCAGCGGTGACCTGCGCAATCATAAAGCCGGAGTTGACGCCGCCATTGGCGACGAGGAACGGCGGCAGCTGCGACATGTGCTTGTCCATCATCAGCGAAATGCGGCGTTCGCTCAGCGAGCCGATTTCGGCGATGGCCAGCGCCATGTTGTCAGCGGCCATGGCCACTGGTTCGGCGTGGAAGTTGCCGCCGGAAATCACGTCACCTTCAGCCGCGAACACCAGCGGGTTATCGGAAACCGCGTTGGCTTCGACGACCAGCACTTCAGCGGCCTGACGGAACTGGGTCAGGCAAGCGCCCATGACTTGCGGCTGGCAGCGCAGCGAGTACGGATCCTGAACCTTCTCGCAGTTCTGGTGCGAGTCGGAGACTTCGCTGCGCTCACCGAGCAGATCACGATAAGCGGCAGCAGCATCAATCTGACCTTTCTGGCCACGCGCCGCGTGAATGCGTGCGTCGAACGGTGAACGCGAGCCCAATACGGCTTCGACGGTAAGGCCGCCCAGCGCCAATGCGCCAGCGAACAGATCTTCACCTTCAAACAAACCACGCAGGGCAAACGCGGTGGAAACCTGAGTACCGTTGAGCAGCGCAAGACCTTCTTTAGCCGCCAGTGTCAGCGGCGTCAGACCAGCGACTTTCAGCGCTTCAACCGCCTCCATCCACTCGCCCTTGTAGCGCGCCTTGCCCTCACCCAGCAGCACCAGCGACATGTGCGCCAACGGTGCCAGATCGCCGGAAGCCCCCACCGAACCTTTCAGAGGAATGTGCGGATAAACCTCGGCGTTGATCAGCGCAATCAGCGCATCGATCACCACGCGACGGATACCGGAAAAACCACGGCTGAGGCTGTTGACCTTGAGCACCATGATCAGCCGCACCAGCTCATCGCTGATCGGCACGCCAACGCCGGCGGCGTGGGACAACACCAGCGAGCGCTGCAGGTTCTCGAGATCTTCGCTGGCGATGCGCGTCGACGCCAACAGGCCGAAACCCGTGTTGATGCCGTAGGCGGTGCGGTTCTCGGCGAGGATCTGCTCGACGCAGGCAACGCTGGCTTCGATCTGCGCCGAGGCGCTGTTGTCGAGAGTCAACTTGACCGGATTCTGGAAGACGTCACGCAGTTGGGCCAGGGTCAGTTGGCCGGGAATCAGGTTCAGCGCAGTCATTTAAATGCTCCTTTTGAGAGTTTGTTATTAACTTGCCATTCGCTCCGGAGCATTCCGTTATCCGTCGCTTTCAGCCTTGTGGGCATCCGGCACCTTGGCACGCTGGCAGGGTAGTTTTTCAGTGCAAATTCGATAGAACGTTGTTCAGCAAATCCGGGGTTTTCAACACGCTCGCGGCAGCGGCGATATCCGGCGCCAGCCAGCGATCCTGATCGTAGGCCGGAACCGTTTCGCGCAGCAGTCGCCATGCGCGGTCAGTGCCCACGCCAAAGCGCTGTTCCTTAAGGAATTCAAACGCCTGCGCCGCCAGCAGATATTCGATCGCGAGGATCTGCGTGCAGTTTTCCAGCGCGCGATGCAGCTTCAGCGCGGCGTTGGTGCCCATGCTCAGATGGTCTTCCTGCAGGCCGGAAGTGATGTAGTTGTCGAGCACCGCCGGCTGCGCCAATTGACGGTTTTCCGCACACAACGATGCGGCGACGTATTGGACGATCATCATCCCGGAATTCACCCCTGGATTGGCCACCAGAAACGCCGGCAAACCACTGACGTGCGGGTTGACCAGACGATCGAGGCGACGCTCGGCGATCGAGCCGATTTCGGCCATGGCAATCGCCAGCAGGTCCGCCGCCATCGCCACCGATTGGCCGTGCGGGTTGGCTTGCGACATCACCCGGAAATTGTCCGGTGTCCCCAACAACAGCGGGTTATCGGTACAGCCATTGAGTTCGGCTTCGACCTGTTTGATCGCATGTTCCAATTGATCGCGGGCAGCACCGTGCACCTGCGGGATCGAACGAATGCTCAGCGCATCCTGAGTGCGAATGCCTTTGCTCGACGCGATCACTTCGCTGCCATCGAGCATCGCGCGCAAATTGATACCTACGTGCTGCATGCCCGGGTGTGGTTTCAGCGCGATGATTTCAGCGTCGAATGCATCGATCTGGCCGCGCTGGGCTTCGAAACTCATCGCGCCGATGACGTCGGCCCATTGCACCAGACGCGTCGCGTCGGCAATCGCCAGACAGCTGAGGCCGGTCATGCACGGCGTGCCGTTGACCAGGCACAAGCCGTCTTTCGCGCCGAGTTGCACCGGTTGCAGGCCTTCTTCGGCCAGCGCCTGTTGCGCCGAGGTGATCTGCCCGCGATAGCTGACATTGCCGACGCCCAGCAGCGTGATGCCGATGTGCGCCATGTGCGTCAGGTAACCGACCGAGCCTTGCGATGGCACCTGTGGAGTAATGCCGCGATTGAGCAGCGCCAGCAGCGCTTCGACGACCCGCCGGTGGATGCCGGATTTGCCGTGACTGTAATTGTGAATAGCGGCGCAGATAATCGCGCGGGTCTGCTCGTCGGCGAGTACCGGGCCGACGCCGCAGGCATGGCTGAGTAAAGTGTTGCGCGAGAGCTGGCTGAGCTGTTCATCTTTGAGCGAGACGTTGGACAAACCGCCCAGGCCGGTGTTGACGCCATAGGCGCGCTCGCCGCTTTCGACGATGCGCTGGACGATGCCTTGCGCGTTTTCGATGCGCGCCCAGGTGTCGCTCGACAGCTCAAGTCGAGCACCGTGACGGGCGACGGCGACCACGTCCTGCCAACGCAGATGATCGCCGGTGATAACGATTTTTTCAGCCTGGGACATCATTAACCTCATCCGAACATTGATGCAGCTGTGCCGCCGCCTTCGCGAGCAGGCTCGCTCCCACATTGGAATGCAGTCCCCTGTGGGAGCGAGCCTGCTCGCGAAGAGGCCAGCCCAACCAAAACAAATCTACCTAAACCACCGCCGCCCGCCGCTGCACAAACCGGTCAACGTACTCATCCGCCGGCGAATGCAGAATCTCGCGCGGCGTGCCGACCTGTATCAACTTCCCGTCCTTGAGAATCGCAATGCGGTTACCAATGCGCACCGCCTCATCCAGGTCGTGAGTGATGAAGACGATGGTCTTGTGCAACGTCTTTTGCAGCTCCAGCAACTGGTCCTGCATCTCGGCGCGGATCAGCGGGTCAAGCGCACTGAACGCTTCGTCCATCAGAATGATGTCGGTGTCCGCCGCCAAGGCCCGAGCCAAACCAACACGCTGGCGCATGCCGCCGGAGAGCTGGTGCGGGTATTTGTTTTCGTAGCCCTTCAGGCCCACGGTGTTGATCCAGTGCAGCGCACGTTCCGAGCACATTTGCTTGCTCTCGCCACGTACTTTCAGGCCGTAGGCGACGTTATCCAACACGGTCTTGTGCGGCAGCAGGCCGAAGCTCTGGAACACCATGCTGATCTTGTGCCGGCGAAATTCGCGCAGGGCGTCCATGTCGTATTGCAGGATGTCCACGCCGTCGACGAGGATCGCGCCGCTGGTCGGGTCGATCAGCCGATTGAAGTGACGCACCAAGGTTGATTTGCCGGAACCGGACAGCCCCATGATAACGAAGATCTCGCCGGTGCCGATGCTCAGCGACAGGTCGTTCACACCAACCACGCATCCGGTTTCGCTCAGCACCTGATCCTTGGTCTTGCCCTGGCCGACCATGGCCAGTGCGTCCTTGGCGCGGTTGCCGAAAATCTTGAAGACGTTTTTGACTTCGATCTTGCTCACGGTTGCGTTGCTCATTTGCTCACCTCGTGCCGTGGCCGACCGTACGCCTGAGTAATGCGGTCGATGACCACTGCGAGAATCACGATCGCCAGACCGGCCTCAAGACCACGTCCGACGTTGAGGGTCTGAATCCCCACCAACACATCTTCACCCAGGCCACGGGCGCCGATCATCGAGGCGATCACCACCATCGACAGGGCCATCATGGTGGTCTGGTTGATCCCGGCCATGATGCTCGGCAGGGCCAGCGGCAATTGCACGCCGAACAGTTGCTGCCAGCGGTTGGCGCCGAACGCATTAATGGCTTCCATCACTTCGCCGTCAACCTGGCGAATGCCCAGATCGGTCAGGCGAATCAGCGGCGGTGCGGCGTAGATCACGGTAGCGAAAATCGCCGGCACCTTGCCCAGACCGAACAGCATCAGCACCGGAATCAGGTACACGAAACTTGGCATGGTTTGCATGATGTCGAGCAGCGGCATCAGCACCGAACGCAGGCGATTGCTGCGTGCCGAGAGAATCCCCAGCGGGATGCCGATCAGCACCGAAATGATCGTCGCGACCATCATCAGCGCCAGCGTCTGCATGAGTTTGTCCCACAAGCCGACAGCGCCGACGAGGAACAACAGACCGACGATGACCGCTGTGGTCACCACCTTGCGCGTGGCGTGCCAGGCGACCACACCGACGATCGCCAGCATCAACCACCACGGCGCCGCACGCAGCAAGCCTTCGAGGTTGACGATGGCCCACAGCAGGGTGTCGGAGATATGACGGAACACATCACCGTAGTTGGTGACCAGTGAATCGACCCAACCGTTGACCCAGTCGGCGATGGAAAAGGTAAAGCTCTCGGGAAACATAAGCGGCTCTCAATCAGAAATCTCAATCAAGCGATTACGGCATATCTCCCGGCCTGCCTCTCGGTTGGCCGGGAGGTATCGACCTACAGCGCCGCGTCGATTTTCTTGGCTGCGTCGCCACTGACCCACGCATGCCAGACCTCAGGATGTTCCTTGAGGAAGATTTTCGCCAGTTTTGGCGACTCGATACGTTCCTTGGCCATGCGACCCAGGTTCTGGTTCAGCAGGTCGATCGGCAGGTTGACCTTTTCCAGTACGGCGACCAGTTCCGGCGCCTGTTCGTGGAAGGTTTTCGACAGGCCGACCTTGATGCTCACGGTCTTGTCGACGCCCGGTTTTTCTTCGAGTTTGACCAGATCCACCTGACCCATCAGCGGGGTTGGCGACCAGTAGTAGAACAGGATCGGCTCGCCACGCTTGTAGCTCGACAGCACTGCCGCATCCAGCGCCGGCCCGGTGCCCGGACGGAAGTTGGTGTAGCTGCTTTCGAGACCGTAACTTTTCAGCATTTCGCTGTTGTCGAGTTCGCAGGTCCAGCCGGCCGGGCAATTATAGAAACGGCCCTTGGAAGGCTCTTCGGCGTCCTTGAACACGGCGGCGTATTTGCCCAGGTCGGCGATGTTTTTCAGGTCCGGCGCTTTCGGCTCAAGCTTGCGCTTGGCGTCGCCTTCGATCACGTAACGCGGCACGTACCAGCCTTCGACAGCACCCACTACCGGAGCGCCGACACCGACAACCTTGCCGGCCTTCTCGGCCTTGTTCCAGACCTCGCTGCGACCGACCCACTCTTCGGCGAACACTTGAATATCGTTGCTGCTCAGCGCGTTTTCCATGGTGATGGAGTTGCCCGGCAAACTGTCGGTCTTGCAGTCGTAGCCCTTCTCCAGCACCACTTGCAGGACGTCGGTCAGGAGCATGCCGCTTTCCCAGTTCAGCCCGGCGAACTTCACCGGTTTGCCCGATTCGCACCAGCCGGCGGCTTGCGTTGCACCGGCACTGGCCAGCAGGCCCATGGACAGCAATGTGGTCAGCAGGGTCTTGTTCGATTTCATTGTTGTGACGCTCCTAATCATGAATTGGCTTACGGCAGTCAAGAGGCATCCAGCCCTGTCCACGTCCAAATCAGGCCTGCGCCGCAGCGCGACCGGCCCCGCTTGTTTTAGGTTGTACAACGCTGTTCTGCTCGACCGGCAGAATCAGTTGATCGGGTACCGCGCTGTGCCATTTTTTCGCGCACACGTAGTAGACGACGGCCGGCAACACCAGACCGATGATCCAGGAGATATCCACATCACCGAGAGCAGCCACCAGTGGACCGGTGTAGAACTTGGTAGAGATGAACGGCAACTGCACCAGCACGCCGAACACGTAGACGCTGATGCCGAGCAGGTTCCAGCGCCCGTAGCGACCGTTCGGATCAGCCAGTGCTGGCACGTCATAGCGCTCGCGGGTGATGCAGTAGTAGTCGACCAGGTTGATCGCGCTCCACGGGGTGAAAAAGGCGAGCAGGAACAGGATGAAAGACTTGAACGCACCGAGGAACGAGTGCTGGCCGAGCAGTGCGATCAGCGTCGCCGTGCCAACGATCACCAGCACGAACACCAGACGCTGCAGGCGCGTAACGGTCAGGTGACCTTTGAAACCACTGATGATGGTCGCGATGCACATGAAGCTGCCGTAGGAGTTCAGTGTCGAGATGGTCACCTTGCCGAACGCGATGCTGAAGTACAGCAGCGCGGCAGTGGCACCGGTGCCGCCCAGACCGACAATGTAGGCAACTTCGTGGCCGGCGAACTGGCCGTTGGCAGAAGCCGCGGCAAACACGCCGAGCACCATCGCCACTTGCGCGCCAACCACAGAACCCAGGCCGGCGGCAAAGAAGGTTTTTACCGCCGAAGTCTTGTTCGGCAGGTAACGGGAATAGTCAGCCACGTAAGGGCCGAAAGCGATCTGCCAGGACGCGGCAAGCGATACCGCGAGCAGGAAGCTGCTCCAGCTGAAGTGACGGATTTGCAGAAGTGCGCTGACGTCAACCTGACTGATCAGACGGCTGAACAGATAAACGAAAGCGATCACGCCGATGACACTGGCGACCCGACCGATCCAGTGGATCACCCGATACCCGAGCACCGTGACCACCACGATGACACTGGCGAACAGCAGGATGCCAACGGTGTCGCTGACACCAAACAATTGGCCCAGCGCCTGACCGGAAAGGACCGTGCCCGTCGCGGTAAAGCCCAGGTACATCAGGCACACCAGCACGATCGGGATCGCCGCGCCATAAACGCCGAACTGTACACGGCTGGAGATCATCTGCGGCAGGCCGAGTTTCGGCCCTTGCGCGGCGTGCAGCGCCATCACGCCACCGCCGAGCAATTGACCGATCAACAGACCGATCAGCGACCAGAACACATCACCACCGAGCACCACGGCCAAGGCCCCGGTGACAATCGCAGTGATTTGCAGGTTGGCACCCATCCACAGGGTGAATTGGCTGAACAGACGACCGTGTCTTTCCGCTTCCGGGATGTAGTCGATCGAACGCCTTTCGATCAACGGTTTGTTGCTTGCACGATCGGTGTTGACAGCCATGATTCAACCTCTGTGGATTGTTAGATTCTCTGTAGGAGCTGCCGCAGGCTGCGATCTTTTGATCTTGAAAAACCAACATCAAAAGATCGCAGCCTGCGGCAGCTCCTACAGGGCTTTTGCGTTTATTTACCGGTGATCATCGGCAGGTTCAGGCCCTGTTGCTTGGCGCAGTCGATGGCGATCTGGTAACCGGCATCGGCGTGGCGCATAACGCCGGTGGCCGGGTCGTTGTGCAGTACGCGCGCAATGCGCTCGGCCGCTTCATCCGTACCGTCGCAGACAATCACCATGCCCGAGTGCTGCGAAAAGCCCATGCCGACGCCGCCGCCGTGGTGCAGGGAGACCCAGGTCGCGCCGCTCGCGGTATTCAGCAGAGCGTTGAGCAGTGGCCAGTCGGATACGGCGTCGGAACCGTCCTGCATCGATTCGGTTTCACGGTTCGGGCTGGCGACCGAGCCGGAGTCGAGGTGGTCACGACCGATCACGATTGGTGCGGACAATTCACCGCTGCGGACCATCTCGTTGAAGGCCAGACCAAGCTTGGCGCGCAGGCCCAGACCGACCCAGCAGATACGTGCCGGCAAACCCTGGAAGCTGATGCGCTCGCGGGCCATGTCCAGCCAGTTGTGCAGATGGGCGTCGTCCGGGATCAGCTCTTTGACCTTGGCGTCGGTTTTGTAGATGTCTTGCGGATCGCCCGACAGTGCCGCCCAACGGAACGGGCCGATGCCACGGCAGAACAGCGGACGGATGTAGGCCGGTACGAAACCCGGGAAGTCGAACGCGTTTTCGACGCCTTCTTCCTGCGCCATCTGACGAATGTTGTTGCCGTAGTCGAAGGTCGGAATGCCTTGCTTCTGGAATTCCAGCATGGCTTTTACGTGCACGGCCATCGACTGCTTGGCGGCTTTGATCACAGCGGCAGGTTCGGTCTTGGCGCGGGCGCGGTA